>JBIQJX010000006.1:1982-63287 GCA_044507105.1 Nitrosomonas sp. | reverse complement strand
TCTTAAAGATCTGAGCACCAAACCGTGGCTGGTTGCAGCTCTGATCAGCTGGGGAATAGCTTTCTTTGAGTATATGCTGCAAGTACCTGCAAACCGTATCGGTTACGGCGTCCTGTCTCTCGGGCAACTCAAAATCCTTCAGGAAGTCATCACCTTATCCATCTTTGTTCCATTCGCTTTGTTCTATATGAAAGAGCCCCTCAAGCTCGACTACCTGTGGGCAGGATTTTGCATTCTTGGCGCCGTATATTTTATTTTTCGCAGCGATATAGCAGGCGCCGGCAATTGAACCCGACAGGCTGCCGGATAACTTGGGGCGGAAGCTTTTCACACATTAGATGATATCAAACACAGATTTGACAATTTATTTGCGCAGCGCATACAGGCAGCGAACTGCCTGATAAAACACCGCGAAGCAAGTCTGTGGAGAGTTCTGTGCAACAAGGAGCGACATAGTCTGATAGCAGACCAGATTGTGCAAAGCGGGTACATAGTGATTTTACTCATTGAACCAGTGTGAGCGCAACCAAAGAAATTCACTATTCCCAAACGTCCTGGAGAGTGCAGGTATTATCTGCGGTGAGGTTAGGGGCATATTTTCGGTCAGGCCTTTGTGCTGCGATAAGCCGTCACCTGAATTTCAATTTTCATGCGAGGATCTGATAAGCCTGCAGTCAGCATCATAGCGGATGGCCTGACTTCACCCAGATATTTACGCATCACGGGCCAGCATTTCTCAAAATCTTCTGCCTCAGGGAATACATAAGTGACCCGCACCACATCCTGCATGTCTGTCCCCGCCTGATTGAGTGCGGTTTCGATATTCCTGAAACATTGTTCTGCCTGTTCCAGCAAATCCTCAGAAATAGTCATGTTGCTGTAATCAAATCCGGTCGTCCCGGAAACCAGCACCCAGTTATCCACGACGACCGCACGCGAATATCCGATTTCTTTTTCAAATGTCGAGCCCGAGCTGATAAGTTTGCGTGTCATGACATATTTTCCTCTGCTGATCAAAAAATGCTGGCACGATATTATATCTTGTATAGACAGGGCTGTCGTTTACTGTCCTGCTCACCAGAAGTCAGTTTCTCAGAAAAGCTGATAATCGAATGATTCTGCTCTGACCCAAGCACTTGCCATAAAATAAGCAAATCAGGGTATGTTCATTTATTTTCCACACAATCGATTTACTGCTTGCCACATAACCGGAAACTACCATAAAATTGCAGGTTTTGGTTTACAAACAACTACTTTATAAGGAATAGTATGGTAGTAGTAAGACTGGCAAGAGGTGGTGTCAAGAAGCGTCCTTTTTACAGTATGGTCGTGGCTGATTCCCGTTATCGGCGGGACGGCAGATTCATAGAACGCGTAGGATTCTATAATCCGCGGGCAACTGGCGGCGAAGAAACCCTGCGTATTCATATGGACCGCCTGGGGTACTGGCAATCCCAGGGAGCCCAGTTGTCAGAGACCGTATCGAGACTCGTCAAGCAGTTTGGCAAGCAGCAAAAAAACGTTCAACCACAGGAGTGATCGGGGCCCCTTCGCAGTTGATGAACCAATGGTGGTGCTGGGTCGAGTTATCGGACCGCATGGTATACGTGGTCAGGTCAGGATTACTCCCTTTACTGAGTATATCGACGGACTGCTGGATTACCCGGTCTGGTGGCTCAGTAGAGATGAAGAGAACTGGCAACCAGTACATCCAGTTTCTTTCATTATTCGCGATAACGGGCTAATTGTCACTTTGGTGGAGTATAACGACCGGACGAATGCTTCTGAGTTAAAAGGATGGCAGGTTGCCGTGCCACGGAGCGAGTTACCCCAGCTGCCGGAAAATGGGGAAGACGGCTACTATTGGACGGATCTGATCGGAAGCAGTGTTTTTAATACACGAGGTGAGAGATTGGGAAACGTAATTGGTCTGTTCGAGACCGGTGCAAACGATGTATTACGGGTTCAGCTTTCAGAAAACAGTAAAGAAACATTGATTCCATTCATTGATCAGGTCGTCACCCAGGTGAATCTGAAATCCCGACAAATAACGGTGGACTGGGAGTTGGATTATTGAGAGCGTATCATGCCGTTCGAATTTGATGTTATCACCTTGCTGCCAGGTATGTTCGATGCCGTTACACAATATGGTATAACGGGCAAGGCAAATAAAAACGGTCTGTATCACTTACACACCTGGAATCCGCGCGATTATGCAAAAAATCGTTACCGAACGGTAGATGATGCACCGTATGGCGGAGGTCCCGGCATGGTCATAATGGCCGAACCACTGGATCAGGCAATTACTGAAGCAAAAAGATGGCAGGCCGAAAATGCGGTCAGCAAAACCCGTGTTATTTACCTTTCACCTCAAGGTAAACCTCTGGATCATACAAAAATTTTACAACTCGCTGCATTGGACGGCTTGGTACTGCTTTGCGGCCGTTATGAGGGAATCGATGAAAGATTGATAGAATATCAGGTAGAGGAAGAAGTCTCGATCGGGGATTATGTAATTTCCGGGGGAGAGTTGGCGGCTATGGTTTTAATCGACGCCGTAGTAAGACAACTGCCCGGTGCATTAGGAGATAAAGAATCAGCCAGCCAGGATTCCCTGGCCGATTATTTACTGGAATATCCGCAATATACCCGACCTGAAATATACAAAGGGAAACCGGTGCCCCCGGTACTGCTATCGGGAAATCATGCACAAATAGATCGTTGGCGGCTGCAGCAGTCAATTGGGAAGACCTGGTTGAAAAGACCCGACTTGCTGACAAAAAAGTATCCGGAAGGGCTCCCTAGCAGAGAAAAGGAGCTGCTGGAAGAATTTAAACAAATACAATATTCGGCAGCCGCCCGTCAGCTGCTGGATACGACAAAAGGACAGGAGTAACAAATGCACTTGATCGCACAATTGGAACGTGAAGAAATTACAAGACTGGGGAAAGTAATCCCCGATTTCTCCCCAGGTGACACTCTTGTAGTAAATGTAAATGTGGTAGAGGGTGAGCGCAAACGGGTACAGGCTTTTGAAGGCGTTGTCATCGCCAAACGAAACCGGGGACTCAATTCGTCCTTCATTGTAAGAAAAATCTCGAGTGGAGAGGCGATAGAACGTACATTTCAAACCTACTCTCCTTTGATTGCAAGCATGGAAGTCAAGCGGCGCGGGGCAGTACGTCGGGCAAAACTCTACTATCTAAGGGACAGGGCCGGGAAAGCTGCAAGAATCAGAGAGAAATTACCCACACGCGCATCCAGACAGGAAAATACCGCAGAAGAAAAATAACCAGATTATTTATCTCTATATTAGTGTCAGATGACTTCAGTCGTCATCTGACACTATCAGATCGGGCTGTCTCTACTCTGGCCTGTTACAGGCCGGGGCCGCTTCCCGCTGAAACCAGCTGAACATCTAAATCAACAAACGGGTACGCTAACTGAGGCAGTTTTTGGTCACTTGTCTAATAATTTCCTTATATTCCCTGGCGGCCGGCCCAGTACTGCATCATCACCGCGAACTACTATCGGACGCTGAATCAGATCCGGATTAGCCGCCATTAATTGTAACAGCTCCTCATCATCTGCTGATTCCGTTCCTCTGGCAAGAGATTCATCTGCACGCAGCAAACCTCTCACCGGAGTATCCAGTTTACGTACAAGCTCACGCAATATATCGACGGTTAGCGGCGATTCGTAGTAGTTGACACTCTCGAATGGCTTCCCGCTTTCATCCAGAATAGACAGAGCTTCTCGACATTTACTGCAGGTGGGTTTCTGATAAATAGTTATTTTGTCGCTCATGCGCCTCATCCGGTTTTATTTTACTCCACATTCCCGGGAGATCGCTGCATAGGCTGCAGATGACCCTTTTAATCCAAAAGTATCAGTTGTAGCCGTTCCCTGTGCGGATACTCCCTTCACGATCATCTGATTACCTCCACGTACTGCCGTTGTCAGTCGGTTATCTGTCGCCGAATCAGAAGCCCAGGCTGTTTCATTCTGAGTAAACAGCTTGAAACGCTGACTGCCAATGCTGACTGTCACCTCACTGTCCGGTTTAAAGGGATAACCTGCAACAAAACTGAATACATTCCTGCTCTTCTCAGCAGGACGATGAGTAATGAGCGCAAAGACATCTCCCCGTTTTGAATAATTGCCCTCCTCCTTTTTGGGCTTGCTGACCATGTAACAGACCTTGTTGCTTTCCTCCATATAGACATAGGCAACCCAGTCATCAAACTCCCCGATCGTCTTGGGCTGAGCCGCATGTATCGTATTCACTGCCATAAAAGAAACAGTTGACAGGGTAAGTGCTTTCATGAATATCCGTCTCATGCATGAAACTCCATAATTTGTCGGAATGCTTCTACTCAATGCCCAGAATAATCTGGGCCCTGGTGTCAGTTAGTGACATCCCTCCATTTTATAGATGTAATAGCCGTTCTGCTTGATAGCCTCGATCACCTCCTCGGGCGCTTTCTGGCTGTGACAGAAACGACATTCTTCACTGGTCACAGTTGCACCCTCTTCTCCTATTGAAGCCAGCCATTGTTTGGCGAATTCAATGGCCTTTTCGTCATCTTTTACATCAGTAAATACATCGAAATGCATGATATGTCCGTCTTTGGCTTTGACATAGGTATCGTATACATGAATCTGCATATGGACTCTCCTTGATGATAAATAGAAAAACAAACAGAATGGTCTGTTGCCCGTACCGTATTATGCCATTTTTCTGCGCGCCACGATAACGCCATCACGAGTAGGGTTGATGAATGCGTCGAAGTCGGGATCATTGAAAATCAATTGATTATGCTCTCTGATTGCCTCGGTCCAGCCGGGATGAATATCTGTAAAATCCTCTGTAGCGACCCGCCCATGCCATAGCACATTATCAGCAATATACAATCCCCCGGGGCGAATCCGGGTTTTGGCCATCCGCCAGATATCGGGGTATCCTCCTTTATCGGCATCGTTATAACAAATATCAAATTCCCCGGCAGTCTGCGAAAAAATATCCTGCGCATAACCCGTGTGAAACACTATTTTTTCCCATAGCCCGGCAGCAGTAAGATATCGCTCTGCTTTCTCCCGATTAAGTGGATTGCCATCTGTACAAATAATTTTTCCATCAGGTCCTGCTGCCCTGCCAAACCAGTAAGCGGAATATCCGTAACCGCTGCCAAACTCAAAAATCCTGCGCGCATCGATCATTCTTGCAAGAATTTCCAGCGAAATACCTACAAGCCGTCCCACGATAGGGAAATTCTCTTCCCGGGCAAGTGTTTCCATTTCTTCAAGTACAGGATGGTCAGTCTGGTCTGCTAACGTACGCATATAGCGCTCGATTGTCGGATCAACCGGAATCAACCTGTTCGGGTTATCGACATTGGGAATTTCCATGGTTGCCATAACTGTTCTCCTGATAATTGAATTAACACCAACAGACTGAATGATGAGGAGAAAGTTTATGAATTTGCCATTTTACCGTCACCTGCCAGCTGTTTCGGACCGGCTGTAACAGGATCTTTTTCATGTTTCTGCCAGCAAACGGCTACCGCAGTCACTGCTAGCAACAGTGGCGGAATCCGATTGTAAAGGAGGAAAACATGGGTTAATCCGGCGATGAAAACATAGCAGATTATCCCCCCCCCTAGTAAACCCATCTGGTGACGTTTGAACATCTGGAACCAGCACCACAATAAAAACACAAACGCCAGTATACCCAGCAGTCCCAGATGAATGCCGATCTCGATCCATTCATTATGAAAATGTACCGTTTCCTGAAACTCGGGCAGATTTTTGTAAACTCCCTGTTTATAGGTAACAATACTTTCTTCGAAGTATTGCCTGGCCATACCGGCACCATGCCCCAGTACAGGATGCTCGGCAATGCCTTGCAAGCCGATCTCCCACATTGCCAGCCGATAACCCAGACTGGTCTGGTAATCTCCCTGCTGAAACAAGCGCAGATCTGTTCCTGCCTGCAACAGTCTCTCATGAAAAATATCGCTGTTGAGGGCAAACAAAGCGGTAATTACCGTAATTAAAATTAACCCTCCCGCCAGCATTTTTCCTTCTATCCGGTATCGCAAAACGACCATCAGTAACAGTGCGGCTAATGTCGCAAGCAATAATCCCCTCGCACTCTGATTAAACTGAAGGAACAGCAGTAATAAGGCTGCGAGCCACAACAGAAGCCGGTTTTTCCTGGAAGGAACAACCCACCCGAAAAAAACTGCCAATATGACTCCTATCCCCAATGCAGCTGAATAGCCCAGATAGGAAATATCAAGCCAGGGAACTCCCTGCATTCCCTGCCCCATCCACTGATAACTCCCCAGCACCAGGATACCCAGATAGCCACTGATCAATGCTCCGCTCACCCAGGGCAGGCGCGCGCTGGTCATAAGTGAAAGCAGGGGAATGAATGTCAGCAGAATAAAATATCTTCTCCATTTTCCCTGAAAGGCTACAGTAAAATCACTCCACAACAGGCCAAGTATCCAAACCCCGCAAAATACCACGACACCCAATACCAGCGGCTCCCTGATCAGATGGGCGAACCTGGACGGCCCGCCATCCACCAGCCATGCAAGAACCAGAACTCCCGTCGCCCAGTTCAGCAGTCCCTTGTGCCACAGTGCAATACAGAAAAACATCAATGCAAATCGCGCCAGTAAATCGCGCCAGTCCAGTACAACCCTGTTTTTCACAATAGAATCTGTCAAATCTCCAGCCGCTTTACATAACAATTCCGCTTGCCATTGGGCACCCAGTCTCTGCCCATCATCACATTACCTGAGTCCGTTCGAACAAACAGCATGTCTCACCCCAGTTACGTGTAGTCTTCGCGACCAGTTTTAAGCCGGCCTGCTTCATGATACTCGTGGCTTCCTGCTGCTCCGCTTCTGTTCCAAGTTCAATAATGACGGATTGAAGATCGGGATGCTTTAAAACGCCTGCTGCCGCTTTGAGAATCGGGATTTCGATCCCATCGACATCGATTTTGATATAGTTGGGATAGGGGAATCCCCATTTACCGCACAGATCATCCAGTGTTACGCCAAACATGCCCTGGACATGAGAAGCAGGCTTCCGCATGGCTTCGATGGATTCCTGCCCGAACTGCGAACGGTTACCGCCAGGAATAAATTTGGGTATATACAGTTTATTGAAACCGTTCTCCCCGCCTATTGCGACACAATAGGCAGTAATCAGCTCTTTCAGATCATTCAGATAAATATTCCGGTTTAAGGCGTAGTAATTATTACTCTGGGGCTCGAAAGCAAAAATGCGCACATCATGACCGAATTTTACGGCCGGATAGAGAGAATACTGTCCGATATTGGCGCCGATATCAAAATAGCATGCGCCCGGTCTGATATTGTCGAGCCAGTCCAGAGTATCCGGCTCCTTGATCGAATAGGTATGGATACGTTTGAGCACACGCCAGTGATCCACCGTCAACCGTATCGGAAGACCTCGGACACGGACAGTTTTAGTTCCTCCCTTAACCACATAAGCCGCTACCACCAGATTTTTCATAAAATCGACCGGGAACAGACTACTCATATTTCCTCCAGGATTGCCCTATTCATTTCAGTGATCTGAAGCAATCCTTCAGCCTGATTCCGTCTGACCGTGTCCGATCGCTTGCAGTAACATTACATAACGTGACAGCACATCTGATCCGCCCACATCCAGCATTTCATTTAAAAATTGTCGCCGGTGTGCCTCCACATAAAATCCCTTAGATCCTTTATCCAGAAACCCCCGAATCTTCTCATATACATCATCCCGGCAGCGCAACTCAGTTTCCGGCATATAAACAGCCGCTGCAGAGCGTCCCGCGTGCAAATAATCTGCTGCCAGAACAGGTTGTCCGAATCTTATTGCTTCGAATACGACCGAGGTTGCCAGATCAATGCAGACATCTGCCCAGTTCATCAGGTGAACGGAATGCATAGAATCGTCAGCCACCTTTACATTCGATAACTTCTTCAATGATTTGCTGCGCGTCAATGATTGTTTCCAGCCACTGCGGGTATGCGGCTTGATGATAAGCTCAACTTCCCGGAATGCAGCAATCAAATGCACGATCTCACTCACCTCCTCCCAGAAAGTGGTGAAATTTGCTTTCCTGAGAAACATAACGATCTTGAGGCGGCTTTTAGAGCGGGTCAAAGGAGAAGGAGGCATCAGAGTGGCTAATTTTGCCAACCATTTTTCGCTGAAGCGTGGGGAACCCAGCACAGAAACCGAATTTTCTGCAAGAAACGGCCGGAAACGCTGCGCACACAATTCGTTAGGAACCACCACCCGATCAAATATACAGGCGGCCGAAAATGTCAGATCCGGTCCCAGCTGCCATTCACCGCGCCGGATAAGTTGGTTGGCATGCGGACTGTCGCCATGAGGCAGCGATACCGTTCCCAAACCTTGGGCACGCGCCCTGGAAACGACAGCCTCTACCCATTCCGTGGCGATGACTGAATTACGCTCGATCCAGTCGAACGCAAGCACACCCTGTTCCGCTTCCCCGAAGGTGCGTGTCAGCAAAATACGGGCAACTCTGTGCCATAGCGGTTTGCGCCGTTCGGCATCATACATCTCTGCGAGGCGGCGAATGAACCGGCCAATGAACAAACGACGCAAATTGCCTGTCAGCAGCAACATCTGTAACCGCCATGCGAAATAAAGCGATGGTGTCAGCAGCTCACGAATATGGGCCACTCTAATACCGCTGAGTCCCGCCAGATAATTAATACGAAAATCCCGGCGGAATTTCGTCGAACCGATCAGCACCACATCACAGGTATGACCGGCATCAATCCATTCAGCAATGACCGGGGTTATATGATCAATATCATTATAATGGCGCAGAAAAAATAGAGCTTTCATACCTGTGCTATCATGCCTGATTCTCGAAAAGAAAATTATGGTTTTTTGCAGATTTTGCATTATACAGCGAACGATATCCATGAATCCGGCTGCTCTGCAGCTTTGGGTTCGCCATTGCGTATTATTCACTGAATAATAAATATTCCCGTCTACTTCATCAGATCCGGTTTTTCATTTTTTCACGATCATGAAAATAATCGCTATTATCCCGGCACGCATGGGTTCCTCGCGCTTTCCCGGCAAACCCCTGGCGCAACTGCTGGGTTGTACTATGCTGGAACATGTATATCAACGCGTTGCCATGAGTGGTTCGCTGAGTTGTACTTATATCGCCACCTGCGATGAGGCGATCCGACAGGCAGCCACTGCCTTCGGGGCACCGGTCATCATGACCGCTGACAATCATGAACGCGCCAGCGACCGGATCGCAGAAGCAGCCGAACAAATCGATGCGGATCTGATTGTTATGGTACAGGGAGATGAGCCGATGGTGCATCCAGCCATGATTGATGCAGCAGTAGCACCCTTTCGGGATGATCCGGAACTGGAATGTGTCAACCTGACGCATCGCATCGACAATGAAGACGACTTTCGCAATACCAATACCATTAAGGTCGTCATGGATCAGCAGAGAAATGCACTGTACATGACACGTCAGCCGGTACCGACACTGACTCCAAACGGCTTCGATGCAACAGCTGTTTACAAACAGGTTTGTATCATTCCCTTTACACGCAACTGTCTGCTCGAATACAGCCGCCTGCCCCCCACCCCGCTGGAGCAACTCGAATCAGTCGATATGCTGCGCCTGCTAGAGCATGGTCACCGCATCAGAATGGTGGAAACCAAACATGATACTCAGGCAGTCGATACCAAAGCTGACTTGGCGCGTGTTGCCGGGCTGCTCGCCGGAGATCCTCTACTGGCTCGGTACAGTAATACCCGACCGTAATTTCTATGTCGCTCAAAACCCGACTCGCCCGCCGCGACCTGACCATCGGCTCCTGGATCACACTCGGACATTCTTCTATTGCTGAAATTATGGCTAAAGCCGGCTTCGACTGGCTCGTGCTTGATACGGAACACAGTGTACTGGAGCTGAGCGAAGTACAGACAATGATTCAGGTGCTGGACAGCCAGCGGTGTCCGGCTATCGTGCGCCTGACATCCAATCATCCTGATCAGATCAAACGCGCCATGGATGCAGGCGCTACCGGAATCATGGTACCGATGGTCAAATCTGCCGCTGATGTTCATGCGGCAATCAGTGCCGTCTATTACCCCCCTAAGGGAGACCGTGGTGTAGGGCTGGCGCGCGCCCAAGGTTACGGTTCAGGCTTTCAGACATATCAGAAATGGCTGCAGGATAATGCTATCGTCATTATTATGATCGAACATATCCAGGCTATCGAAAACATCGATGCAATTCTATCTATCTCCGACGTTGATGCCTATATTATTGGGCCCTACGATCTATCCGGCTCAATGGGGCGGCCTGGTGAGCTGGAACACCCGGATGTACAGACAGCTATCCGGCAGACACTCGAGGCCGGTATCCGCCATCACAAAGCTGGCGGAATTCATGTTATTGAACCCGACCCAACCGTGTTGCAGCAACGCATCAAACAAGGCTTCACTTTTCTGGGATACAGTCTGGATATCCGCATGCTCGATTCCCTCTGCCGCAATCATCTGCAAATCATCAGAGCACCTTCATGAGTAAGATCGTTATTTCCACTTCATCTTTCGATCTCGATCATAACCCTGTTATACAAAATCTGCGTTCTCGCGGTATCAGCGTGATCGGAAACCCCCATCAGCGCAAGCTCACTGAAAACGAAATTATTGATCTGCTGGGTAACGATACGATTGCCTTGCTGGCCGGGGTTGAACCCCTTACCGAACGCGTGTTGACAGCCGCCGGCACGTTGCGCGTCATCGCCCGCTGCGGTACCGGTCTGGACAATGTCGATCAGGAAGCGGCACGGCGATTGAATATCTACGTCTCCAATACACCGGAAGCCCCTGCCCAGGCAGTCGCTGAACTGACACTGGGGCTGATGCTCGACTGTTTGCGCCGGATCAACCGGACAGACCGGTTCATACGCCGGGGCGAATGGCCCCGCGCACAGGGCCGGCTGCTGGCGGCCCGAACTGTTGGCATTATCGGATTGGGGCATATCGGCCAGCGTGTCGCGCGGTTATGCCAGGCATTTGGCGCGAAGATCATCGCACATGACCCCTATTTACAACAGATGTCCACAGGAATCGAGCTTGTACCGCTGACAGTACTGCTGGAACAGGCCGATCTCGTTACGCTCCATTTACCTTATTCCACGGCAGTTCACCATTTACTTGATGCTGATGCCATTACTCGTATGAAACCGGGAGCAATACTCATCAACACTGCGCGCGGTGGACTGGTTGATGAAATCGCTCTGCGTGAGGCACTGGATTCAGGTCATCTCGACGCCGCAGCGCTTGATAGTTTTGAACAGGAACCCTACCATGGACCCTTATGCGAATGTGAGCAGGCCATACTTACTTCACATATCGGATCGCTGGCGCAGGAAACACGGCAGCGCATGGAAATCGAGGCGGCGGAAAATTTATGGAAGGGACTGATTGAAGCAGGTGTGATCCATGAGTGAAAAAATTCATTCCGGAGAAATCGCAATCGTGCTGGGCGCAGGCGGTTTTCTGGGCAGCCATGTCGCTGATGCTTTATCCGACGCAGGCTATCGGGTACGCCTGTTCGACCTTCATCCATCCCCCTATCAGCGACCGGATCAGGAAATGATCATTGGCGATCTGATGAATATTGAACAAATATCAAAAGCTGCCCAGGGTGCTGCAGCCGTCTATAATTTCGCTGCCATCGCCGATATCGATGAAGCGCATGACAATCCTCTGGCTACCGCTAATATCAATGTGCTCGGCAACATGCATGCACTGGAAGCAGCCCGTCTCGCCGGTGCGCGCCGCTTTGTTTTTGCCAGCAGCGTATATGTTTACTCGGAATCGGGCTCTTTCTATCGCGCCAGTAAACAGGCGGCCGAGCGCTTTACCGAAACTTACCATGAACGTTACGGACTGGAATATACAATCCTGCGCTACGGATCACTGTACGGCCGGCGTGCAGACAAACGCAATGGTATCTACCGCATGCTGCAAGAAGCGGTACAAAAGCATTCCATTACTTACCGCGGCAACGGAGAAGCAATCAGAGAATATATCCATGTCGAAGATGCCGCCCGTATGAGTGTGCAAATTCTTGCACCCGAATTCGCCAATCGCCATCTGATCCTGACCGGGCAGGAAAAACTGCGTGTACGCGATGTCATGACTATGATCTCGGAAATTATGCCCTGGCCCGTCACCTTGCATTTCGATGAAGCCAAACCCGGGCATCACTACCAGATTACTCCGTATGCATTTCAGCCGCGCATCGGCCGCAAACTCGTACTCAATGAACATGTCGACCTGGGCCAGGGATTGCTGGATTGTCTCCATGAAATTCACCGGCAGATCAATCACAGCCACTCGGAAGATGATGCGACACCTTCCACTTCAGACAACCGGACATGAACATATTGAGCCGCTCCGCGGGTTACTGGCAAGCTATCATCTTTGATTTTGATGGGGTCATCGTGGAATCGGGTGATATCAAAGCCCAGGCCTTCGCTGAACTGTATCGTCATCATGGTAAAGCTATCGCACAAGCTGCAGTAGCTTATCATCGCGCCAACGGGGGTATGTCGCGCTATCTGAAGTTTCACCATTTTCAGCGGCATCTGCTGAATAACCCGCCATTGACACCGGAAGAAGAACAAGAACTGGATCAGCACTTTTCACAACTGGTCATGGAAGCGGTCATTGCCTGTCAACCCGTACCTGGCGCAGAAACGCTGATTCGCAAAATGGCCAATGAAATCCCGCTCTTCGTAGCTTCCGGCACCCCGGAGAACGAATTGCGCGTGATCGTCGAGCGGCGCGGGTTGTCTCCCTATTTTACCGAAGTACGCGGCTCGCCTGTGCTCAAGGAAACTCTGGTGGCAGATATCCTGTCCACCCATACACTCACTGCTGAACGCGTACTGATGATCGGCGATGCCCTAGTTGATTATGAGAGTGCCAGCCAGAATGGAATCGCATTCCTCGGCCGTGTCCGTCCGGGAGATATCAATCCTTTTCCGCCATCAATCGAAACCGTACCGGATCTATGTCCACTGGCCACCTAATCGAACGACACAGCTTCAACACGATGTCCGCATTGGTTGATGCGTTCGTACAATCTGCCGCTTCCACCTTGCGCGCTACACTCGATCAGCATGGCAAAGCCAGCCTGATCGTCCCCGGGGGACGAACCCCTGCTGTCTACCTTCCCCCACTGGGGCAACTGAATCTTCCCTGGCAGTCTGTTTCCGTTACTTTGAGCGATGAACGCTGGGTAGACCCCACTCACGAGGATTCCAATGAAAAACTGATACGCGAACATTTTCTGCGACATATGCAAATGCCACCTCATTTCATACCGCTCAAGACCGGACATATCCATCCCGAACAGGCGCTTGAGATTATCAATACACGTCTTTCCAGTTTGCCCCTGCCATTTAGCCTGACTATCCTGGGTCTCGGGGAAGACGGCCACATCGCCTCCCTGTTCCCGGGTATGACACTGGATCCGGATGCTGCCGGTTTGTGCCAAGTTGCCACGCCCCCAGCGGCGCCTTCCGTGCGTGTCAGTCTGAGCTTCCGGGCGCTGATCAACAGTAATCGGATCATCCTGATCATTTCGGGAAAAGAAAAAAGACAGCTGATCGACCGGCTCATCACATCACCTGACCCGGAGATACCATTTGCTCGACTCGCACAATTCAAACCAGTCGAACTGTTCGAAACAGATTAAGCAAAGATCACGACCTGGAAACAGAACCGGTTATTTGTCTTGTCGATACCCGTCATTTGGGGAAGAAGCAGAGAGGGTAATTCTCAGAAATCGCGCGGTTTTCTTCAGCAACTCTCTGATCAGAGCCCATAACCTTGGCAGCAGCCAGATTACCAAGCCAATGAATACAACAAACAGCGCAATGAACAGAAGCGGGTAATTCAGCGCTGTCCACAGTCCGCCGATGACCATCAAGTCTTCACTAATGGAAGTGGTCCAATTAGTAGCGGGTTCGGGCGAAGTATTGATCATCAGGCGCGCCCCGGTTTTAGCAGCATGGCTGGTTGCTGCGGTACCTCCTCCAAGAATACCTGCCGCGATCTCCAGCGCGGTTGAAACATCTCCTACTGCGCCAGCGGCCAGCATGGCACCCGCCGGAATACGCACGAATGTATGCGCAGCATCCCAGGCACTGTCCACTCCCGGTATTTTGTCGGCAAAAAACTCGATCAGATACATGATTCCTGCCGCACCGATAACAAAAGGATTTGCTAATATCGCCAGTTCATTCGGCAGCGTAAGATTGCCGGTAGCGGCGCCCAGGCCGAGTACCAGCAGTGCCGCGTACAAATTGATTCCACTTGCCCAGGAAGTTCCCATGGTAAGGGCCAGTGTTGCGATCAGCGTTTCGTAGTTCTCCATTCTACTATCCTCCGACTATTCTGCTGACCCTGTGCCAAGGTAACCATCTTCATTCTCCAGCACCGGATATGGTTTGCTGTTCCAACATGCGCTGCGCGACCAGCCCGGCACCCAGCAGGCCGGCTTTCGGGTTCATGATGACATGAACAGGGATTTCATGCAGCAGTGTACTGAATCTCCCTTTGTTGCGAAATGCCGCGATGAAACCGGGCTGTCTCAGAATCTGAATGATACGCGGCGCAATACCTCCGGCAATATAAACGCCGTTCTGACACAATCCCACCAGCGCGAGGTTACCTGCATAAGCACCGTATACTTCAGCGAACAGATTGAGGGCCTGCAAAGCAATCGGATGATGATGCTCAAATGCCAGGCGGGTAACGGTGGCACCATCATCGGTGTTCAGCTCAATACTTTTCAGGTGAATATCGCCAGCCGCATCGGTCTGCAAAAAGTTGAAAATATGCGCCAGTCCCTGCCCCGAAAGCACTCGCTCGATCGAGACACGATGATATTTTGTCATCAGATATCTGAGTAACTCAATCTGTATGTCGCTGACCGGCGCAAAATCCACATGCCCGGCCTCGGTAGCAAGCGGTTCATGATGATGCCCGCGATTGACCAGCCACGCCACCCCCATACCGGTACCCGCTCCCAGCACGACACGCATTGCGGAACGGACAGGCTGGCCTGATTGCAGCGTGACGAAATCATCTTGTGTCAGTATTTCGATGGAAAGTGCTGTTGCTTCGAAATCATTGATAATTTTCACAGCAGGGATCGAAAATTTCTCTGCAATGCCGTTTGCACTTATCATCCAAGATAAATTGGTCAGATTCACCTGTTGCATAGCGACCGGTCCAGCTATTGCCAGACAGGCTGCAACCGGATGGCAGCGGGATCGTTCCATGAAATCTTTCAAGATATCATCGAAATTATCATACATGCGACTGTCATATAGGTGCTCATGATGGAATTCGATATTCTCACCCCTCATCACTGCAGCCCGCAACAGAGTCTTGGTGCCACCGATATCGCCATATATAAGATATTGATTCATTAATTTTTCCTTCCGGGAGGGTTATGGCACATTCGTAAGTGCGTGTAATCTACATTGAAATGCCGAACTCCGGAAGGTGGCGATAAAATATACGACCCGGGCCGGAGCATTCAGCAGATCAGGCGGGATTGATGATCAGCCAGGAAACTAATATCACATGACGGTATTTCGTGGCTCTATTATCAGCTTACAAGCTGAGGGCAACAAAATCAGTAAGGGCAGGTACAATAGACTCCCTGCCTTGTTGGCTTTATGACAGGAAATCGCATTAACTGGTGATATGACTGACGGATTCATTCCGGAAACTCTTTCTTTAAACATTGTTAGATCATAATAAAAACTGGGAGTATTGTGACAGAGATCAATGGTTCAGGCGATTTACTGCTGAAAAACACCTGTCTGCAAATTGATGAAATAGTAACTGAGCTGCGTGCCGTACGCACGACGGCGCTTGTAAACCGGCAGGGACATCTCAGACCGCCCCGGCTGCCTTCCCGTAAAATTCTGGCAGGAATCATTGAAGGTTTGCGCACAGCACTCTTCCCCAACCGGCTGGGCCCCTCTGATCTGGCTGTCGAAGGTGTCGATCATTATGTTGGCTATATTCTGAATTCGACACTGCGCGCTTTGCTGATACAGGTTCAGCATGAGCTGTATTTTGATGCGGAAACTGAAAATCCCGGTCAGGAAAGTCATGAGCGAGCCGCTGCAATAACACAGGCATTTGCCAGACGCCTGCCTGCCGTACGCAGGCTGCTGGATGACGATGTCCTGGCAGCCTATGAAGGTGACCCCGCGGCCCGCGGTATTGATGAAGTACTGGTATGCTACCCTGGCGTCGCTGCCGTTACCTGGCATCGGCTGGCACATGAACTGTATCTGCTGGGCACCCCCCTGATCGCACGAATGATATCTGAAATTGCACATTCACAAACCGGCATAGAAATTCACCCCGGCGCACAGATCGGAAAAAGTTTCTTTATTGATCACGGTACGGGTGTCGTGATCGGAGAAACCGCCATAATTGGTAACAATGTGCGTCTGTATCAGGCAGTTACCCTCGGTGCTAAGCATTTTCCGGCAGACGAACACGGCACACTGGTCAAAGGTATTGCCCGTCACCCTATCGTCGAAGATGACGTCATCATTTATGCGGGTGCGACGATTCTGGGACGTATCACCATCGGACGAGGCTCCACGATCGGTGGTAACGTCTGGCTGACACGCAGCGTGCCGCCAGGCAGCCTGGTCACTCAGGCACAAATGCATCACGACTGAAAACATGCCGAATCTCATTGTCAGGCATGCCAAATTTGCTCCGGTTCCTTCCCTCTTCCGGAAACGGGTTTAAGGGTGAAATACTGATATGGAGCTAAAAATCGTACGTGATCACTTATCAACCTCGGAAAATGCGGATGTATAGTAAGTTTGCCGCCTTCACTCATGCCAATCCTATAAGCGAGACTGCTGCGCACCTGATTGCATGTCTGGCACCTTTGTGTACGCCTCCCTGTAGTTTTTAGGATGAAGATAACTGCCGTGCGATTGAAAAACATACTTCTTCAGTCTCTACCAGGAGAAACCAAAGCCCACGCACATCAATGGTTTTTCACGGCCGCATGCATTCATGCCGCACTGATGATACCGCTGGCTATACTGGCCCGATATGGATACGGACCGGCAGCACTGGCCACGCCCACCGGCCACGCTTTCGAAATGCTGTTCGGCTTTGCCCCGGCATTGATTGCCGGTTATTTACTGGGACCCATGTCTTCTCGTCGACTGACAGGGTTCATGCTTTCCTGGTTACTCGCTCGGATAGCAAGCCTGAGCGCTCCGTTTGCCTGGCTAACCCTGGCAGGTAACGCCCTGTTCCTTGCACTGCTTGCCCGGCGATTACTTCCCCGGCTGTGGGTTGCAAAAAAATGGCGCAATCGCACGCTCGCACCATTGATCGGCCTGATCTGCCTGCTCACAGTCGTAATTATCCTGGCTGGCCGATTCGATTATTACTGGTTGTATCGCAACCTGTTGGATGAAAGCGTACAACTGTTTGCCTTGCTCATGTTGTTTATGGGGGGACGCATGCTGGCACCTGCAGCAGCTGGTGAATTTTACCGCCGTGGTATGGAGCTGGAAGCAAGAGTGCAGCCACATATTGAAGCAGGGTTGATTGTGACAGTTGCTGCTGCTTTCGTGCTGGCTCCTGTTACTGCCATACTTTCTGGCATTCTTCTGATTATCAGCGGCATACTGGCAGGGATCCGACTCATCCGCTGGCAATTGTGGCACTGTCTGGCACGACCTGATCTGATTTGCCTCGGACTGGGCTATGGCTGGCTGGCACTGGGTCTGATATTGCTGGGGTGGGTAAAGCTGAACGGGGGCAGTCATTTCAGTACCGCAATTCATGCGATCACAGTCGGTGCACTGGGGACACTAGCCACGAATGTCATCGTGCGCGTAACACTTCTACATGTGAAGCGGTATCCTTCGCATATACCGCATATCGTAACCATGACCGGATTCATGACCGTAGCTGCGATAACACGTATCACTGCTGATTTCAGTCAGCACCGGGAAATACTGCTGACAGTAGCCGCATCAGCCTGGAGTATCGCCTTCCTGTGCGCCCTGTTCATTTTACTCAACAGCCACGCGGGATACCGTATGCACAGCACCAGAAATGTCACCGGAACTAATAAACAAAAAAGAACAGTTCCGGTTGCTGCAGAGAATATATCGGTCCAGAAAAAAAAATCAAACGGCTAACCGAATAAGGTTCGTATCCCGGTCCAGCGTTCACGCTTATAACGCTGCCAGGCAGACTGCTTTTTGATGGCGATATCGATCATGTTAAGCACACTGCCCAAATCGACGGGTTTGTATTTCTGCTCGACATGGCCGGTCAAATTCACACTCAGATTCAGCTTCCCGCTCTGATAAAGCGACCATATTTCAGTGCCGTAATCGGTATAGGCAAGTTCAGGCGCAAAACGGCTCAGGAAAGCCGTAATATTGCGGACATCCCGCTTGAGTATCATTTGTGCACTGTTATTACTTGCTGCATATATTGCCTGAGGAAAATCGATGATGACCGGTCCTTGTCTCCCTATCAGAATATTGTATCCGGACAGATCACCATGGATGATTCCGTTGCACAGCATACGCACCACCTGTTGGATCAGGAAAGCGTGGTAAATCCGGGCGTAATCGGCGGTCAGTGTGAGTTGGCTCATTCTGGGGGCCACATTGCCATAGCCGTCTGTAATCAGCTCCATCAGCAGAACACCCTCAAAAAAACTGTAAAAGCGTGGTGTGCTGACACCGGCGGCAGTCAGCCGACACAGGGTATCTACTTCCACACTGTGCCAGGCGTCTTCCTGTATCGTCCGGTTAAAACCGCTGTTTCTGCGCATAATGCGGGAACGGCGACGGCTCCCGATGTAGCGGCCTTCAAGATAATCGGCATGTTGACGAAAGTTACATTTTTGTTTTTCTTTGTATACTTTGGCACACAGATATTCATCGCCACGCCGGACTATATACAACATGGCTTCTTTACCGCCCATGAGCTGGCAGATGACTGAATCGATCAGCTCTTCCTGGATCAATGGTTCAATTCTGCTGGGGGTCTTCATGATTTTTCATACTCCTGTCAGATCATTCCAATTCCGGAAATAAAGCCGCCTGCATCGGTTTGTCCTGTCTCAATGAACCCTCACTGAGGGATATACCGGTGCTGATTCTGCTGAAATCTGGCCGACTCACTACGATGCCATTCCACATCAGGAAACGATGCCGGCATCGTCATCGCAGTCGTCTCACTTATACTGATCCGCTCCTGCGTTACAATCCGTTCCTTATTTCTGCCTGCATCCCTGCCAGGACCGGCAGGCCGGTTATTTTTATACAGTTCATTTTCTTTCAGTTCAAGAATCATACTGTCATCTCCATGTAAAGATTGTCGAACGGTCAATACTCATGCCTCAAAAATTATTGTAGAGAGAAAAATATCGTTTTGGAATGTGGCATATTGTCGCACCTGATCCCGGCGATATTACAAACAGACAGCCGGTCCCCAGAAATATCAGTCATCGTATGAGCCCCCATCCGGAAAGCCAGCTGCCTGAACACGGCGGGATGTCATTTGTCGTTATGGTAAGGTAAGAGGGTTACACCATCGTTACGGCCGATAAGGGATACGGAAAATCGGCTACTTCATTTAACAGTTATGGTTGATGCATGAACGGATTACTGCGTATTGTGATTTTCATATTGCTGGTCATGGCGGGTATCGGATCAGGTTATACAAACGAGCTGGATGAACAACTTCAGGCAATTCAGACGAAACTGGATGCCTTAAATAATGGCGAAGAAACTCCACAAAAAAAACGGCTCCGGGAGATTTTCAATGATCACCAGCAAGTGCTGCTCGATCATCAGGAATATCTGAAAAAAACTGCAAATTATTCTCAGCAGTTGGAACGTTATCCAAAGCAACTGGAAAATCTGAAAAAGAATGAGAAAGTATCCGACACAATTACGATTGACCCGGACGCGCTGGCCAAACTGTCTCCCGGCGAACTGGAGCAACGATATGTCGCAACACAGGCTGATCTGTCAGACCTGCAGAATCAGCAGCAGAAACTAGCCGCCGAAATAGTCAAGTTGCGGCAACGCGCAGTTAGTATCCGTGAGGAGCTGACTTCGATCGGCACTTTACGGACCAGCCTGGCAGAAGAATCCTCCGAACTCCGGAAAATATCAGACCCTAAAATACTCGATGCGCTGGAAAGCTACCGGGATGCCCGGTTGCATGCGCTGACTGATAAGACCCGCATGCTGGAACTGGAAGCACTGGTATTACCCAATGCCATTGAAATTACTGCTTTGCAGGAAAAACTTTCCTTGACACCTAAGATCCGTATGCTGGAACAGGAGGTCGAGATGCTCGCTGAAGAAATCAATCGGCAAAAGCGAGTTGAAACAGAGCAGGTCGTCGAAAAATCACAGCAGTTACTGATCGAAAAAAAATGGCAACACCCAGTATTGGAAAAATTTGCGCTGGACAATCAGTCATTAGCCAAAAAACTGAGAAATCATGCTGATCTTTCAACTCAGCTGATCAATCGAAAAGCAGAAAGTGAAAAACACCTGGCACTCATTACACAAAGCTACGCTGCATTACAGCAGAGACTCGAACTCAAGGAAGAAGATAGTGCGCTAGGTACGGAGGTCAGGAAGCAGTTCAAGAAGATCATGATTGAACCGGCTGTGGCACAAACCGAGGCAGATCTGAGCAGCGCCCGCCTGGAATTATTCCAGCTCGAACAGGAAAAGCTGCAAATGATGAATGAGCAGGGGTATTTCAAACACATGATGGATGGGGAAGACATACCCTCTGACGAAACACCTCCTTTTCAGGAAATCGCTGAGGCCTTTCATGAACTGAAGCAATCCCGCGAGCAGATGATCAACCAGTTCATAGAAGTCTTGCATGGTTATATCAAAGAACTGCAGCTCTATCTTACCGTCCAGCAGCAGCTCGCTGAAAAAATCAATCAGCATAAACTGCTGCTGAAGGAAAATCTGTTGGTCACCCGCAGCGCAGAACCAATTTCCCTGGATACCCTGCAGAATATTCAGGATGCCATTACCTGGTTTACTTCACGCAAAACGCAGGCCGCCTTTGGAAAGGTAATCGATACAGTATGGAAAGATATTGCCGCAGTTTTTACAGTATTTGCCCTGTTTTTCACTGTCTTCTGGCGCACATACTGGCCTGATTATCTTGCGTGGGAACGCACCGGCAACAGCCTGCGCGGCAAAGTCAATCAGGACAGACTGCTGTACCCTGTTGGTATGCTGCTGACTGTACTATTGATATCGGCATTCGTTTCTTTGCCATTCCAGTTATCAGCAATGATTCTGCAGTACAGTATGGATACAGAAATCAGTCATGCTCTGTCGGTCAGTCTGCATGCCACCGCTATTGCAGCCTTCGGCTGGGTTTTTATGCTCCTGCTGGCTCATCCGGAAGGATTACTGACCGGTCAGTTCAGATGTTCTGAAAAACTGGTCAGTAAAATGTATCGGGATATCAAACGCTTTGCACCTTTTATAGTGATATTGACTATCATTATTGCATTCACTGACGCGCTGGATGAAGACCTGGTACGCAACAGCTTTGGTCGGCTGGCTTTCATGCTGCTCTGTCTGCTGCTTGCAGTGTTGGCAGCCGGCTGGATGGCTCTCACCCGTTCAGGCAAGGCGTTGTATCACGGTGAAACTTTTAATCAGGTACTAAGCCCCAAACTCTGGATGACACTGTTTTTCCTGCTGCAGATCAGCATGATGATTATGGCCGCCATCGGCTATTATTTCGCAGCGATCTACCAGTATCTGCTCGTCTTTCAGTCGATAAGCTGGATCATATTTTGCAGTCTGGTGTTTTTCGTAGGCTTTCGCAGTCTGCTGATCATCCAGCGCCAGATTGCCTTTGAGCGAGCAATCGAGAAACGGGAAGAAATACTCGCTCAGCGTGCCGCGTCAGGTAAAAGCGAAACCGATCTGCTGGATGATAATTACATTGACGTCAAAACAATCAGCAAGCAATCAGCCACAGTATTGAAAATCAGTATCTGGGCACTGCTGATAACGGGGCTCGGTTTCATCTGGATCGAGGTCCTGCCGGCACTCAGTTTTCTGGAAAAAATCACCGTCTGGCGCACATCAGGAGAAATTGATGGTGAAATTATCATCCAGTCCATCACACTGAAAACGTTACTGATAGCTCTCATCATCCTGAGTCTTTCCATGATTGCCGCACATAACCTTCCGGGAACACTCGAACTGCTGGTACTGCGACATCTGTCCCTCAATGCCGGCACGGGATACGCTGTAACGACTCTGCTCCGATATACGTTTGTAATTATAGGCGTGATGGTGGCGCTCCAGAAACTGGGGATGGAATGGTCGAACATACAATGGCTGGTAGCAGCACTTGGTGTCGGGCTGGGGTTTGGTTTACAGGAAATTTTCGCAAATTTTGTCTCCGGTCTGATCCTGCTTTTCGAACGACCTATTCGAATTGGCGACATCGTCACGCTAAACAACACTAGTGGAACTGTAAGCAAGATTCACATCCGTGCCACGACACTGATCGATGCGGATCGCAAGGAAATCGTAGTACCCAACAAGATATTCATTACCCAGCAGTTGACCAACTGGACCCTGAGTGATCAGGTCACACGGCTGGTCATTTCCGTGCGTATTGCTTATGGCTCGGACTGTGAGAAGGCCCGGTCGCTGCTGTTGGAAATTGCGGAAAAGCACCCGCTGGTATTGCGCGACCCCGAACCTACCGCTCTGTTTCTGGAATTTGGTAGCGGTTCGCTGAATTTCGAGTTGCGGGCCTTTGCAGGTCAGCTTTCAGACAGAGTGAAACTGACTCATGAACTGCATCTGGAAATCAGCCGCCGTTTCGCGAAAGAAGGAATCGAAATTATTTAATCGGAATTATCTTGTCACCTTGTTGCAGATGAGAACGCGCTTATACAGCCAGAACTTTTCCGTGATTGTATAAGCGCGATAATACGGTAAATATAAAAATGATCGGGGGCGGCAGCCCGCATTCCTGAAGCGTGCGCGTTTATTCGGTGAAGAATTCCCGGGCTTTTTCCATCCAGGACTTGGCACGTGGACTGTGACGTGAACCGTCTTTCTGGCTGATGGATTCAAATTCTTCCAGCAGTTCCTTTTGACGCGCAGTGAGATTGACAGGCGTTTCCACGGCGACATGACAAAGCAGATCACCTGTGGAATGGTTACGGACACCCGTAATACCTTTGCCACGTAAGCGGAAAATCTTTCCGGTCTGGGTACCTGCTGGCACCTTGATACGAGCATGGCCATCAAGTGTAGGCACTTCGATTTCCCCGCCCAGTGCCGCTGCAGCGAAACTGATAGGTATTTCGCAGTGCAAATGATTACCTTCCCTCTGGAAAACCGGGTGGCTCGCAAGATGGACCACGACATATAAATCACCGGCCTGGCCACCGCTGACTCCTGCCTCACCCTCTCCTGACAGGCGGATACTGTCTCCTTCATCCACCCCGGCCGGAATTCTGACTGTCAGCGTTTTATGACGCTTGACTCGCCCTGCTCCGTGACAATCCAAGCACGGATCCGAAATCACCTTACCACTACCGTGACATTGCGGACAAGTTTGCTGAATAGAAAAGAAACCCTGCTGCATCCGAACCTGGCCATGTCCATTACAAGTCGAGCAAGTCTTGGGTGACGTGCCAGGCTTGGAGCCACTGCCATGGCAAGTATCACAAACTTCCTGCCTGGGAACGCGAATTTTGGCTTCTGTGCCTCGCGCAGCCTGCTCCAGTGTAATCTCCAGGTTATAGCGCAGATCGGCTCCACGATGAACACTGGAGCGCCCTCCCCGCATACCAAAAAGATCACTGAAAATATCGCTGAAAGCATCACTGAACCCATGCGCACCTGCCCCGCCCATCCCGCCATTGAGGCCGGCGTGACCAAACTGATCATAAGCAGCCCGTTTATTTGGATCAGACAGGACTTCATAGGCTTCTTTAATTTCTTTGAACCGCTCCTCGGCCCTGGTGTCTCCGGCATTCCGGTCAGGATGGTATTTCATCGCCAGTTTCCGGTATACCTTTTTCAGCTCGCTTTCATCAGCATCCCGGCCGATGCCAAGCACTTCATAATAATCACGTTGACTCATAAAAAAATCCCTGCTCACAAGAAACTATGCAGATATATTTAATACCAATACCCCGCCCGCTTCCGGTAAAAATACGAAACGCAGAGATTAGAGAGAAATGATTCCCTCTCTTTTCTCTGCGCATCTTTTGTCACAGACAGGCTGCTATCTTTATCGGGCTGATGGCCTGATTACTGATTAGCTGGAAGATCACTTTTTATCTTTGACTTCCTCAAATTCAGCATCTACAACCTCACCCTCGACCGGTTTCTCACCAGGTTGTCCGGATGTCGTCCCAGCGCCCGTCTGCTGACCAGACTGAGCCTGTTCCTGGGCGTACATTTTTTCAGCCAGTTTATGCGATGCTTCAGTCAATGCCTGTGTTTTTGCATCAATTGCTGCCTTGTCACCGGATTTGAGTGCTTCCTCGGCATCTTTGAGAGCCGCTTCGATTCCGGATTTTTCACCGCTTTCCAGTTTATCGCCATGCTCAGTCAGCGATTTCCTGACTGAATGAATCATGGCATCACACTGATTACGACTGTTTACCAGTTCCAGCGCCTTTTTATCTTCTTCCGCATGGGCTTCTGCATCTTTAACCATTTTCTGGATTTCTTCCTCGGACAATCCGGAACTTGCCTGAATCTTGATCTTGTTTTCCTTGCCGGTAGCTTTATCCTTGGCTGATACATGCAAAATACCATTGGCATCAATGTCGAAGGTCACTTCGATCTGTGGCATCCCCCGCGGTGCCGGCGGAATATCAGTCAGATTGAACTGGCCCAGACTTTTGTTACCGGACGCCATTTCCCGTTCACCCTGCAATACATGGATAGTGACTGCTGTCTGATTATCATCGGCAGTCGAGAACACTTGCTGAGCCTTGGTCGGGATAGTCGTATTCTTCTGGATAAGCTTGGTCATCACACCACCCAGCGTTTCGATTCCCAGCGACAACGGCGTCACATCCAGCAGAAGCACATCCTTCACATCTCCCTGCAACACACCTCCCTGAACTGCAGCACCGATTGCGACTGCCTCATCAGGGTTGACATCTTTACGCGGCTCTTTTCCAAAAAACTCCTTGACTTTTTCCTGTACCTTGGGCATCCGTGTCTGCCCTCCGACCAGAATGACATCACTGATGTCCGAGAAAGACAAACCGGCATCCTTGAGGGCAATACGACAGGGTTCTACAGTACGCTCGACCAGTTCTTCGACCAGGCTCTCCAGCTTGGCACGTGTAATCTTGATAGCCAGATGTTTGGGGCCTGAAGCATCAGCCGTGATATAAGGCAGATTTACCTCGGTCTGCTGACTGGAAGACAGCTCAATTTTGGCTTTTTCCGCCGCATCCTTGAGCCGTTGCAAAGCAAGCATGTCTTTTCGCAGATCAAGACCGTTCTCTTTCCGGAATTCCTCTACCAGATATTCGATCACGCGTGAGTCGAAATCCTCACCCCCCAGGAAAGTATCCCCATTGGTTGCCAGCACTTCGAACTGATGTTCACCCTCGATCTCCGCAATTTCGATGATCGAAATATCAAACGTACCGCCACCCAAGTCGTACACGGCAATTTTTCGGTCACCCTCTTTCTTGTCCAATCCGAACGCAAGTGCCGCAGCAGTCGGCTCATTGATGATACGCTTGACCTCCAGTCCCGCGATACGTCCTGCATCCTTAGTCGCCTGCCGCTGGGAATCATTGAAATAGGCCGGAACGGTAATAACGGCTTCTGTAACCGGTTCACCCAGATAATCTTCCGCCGTTTTCTTCATTTTCATCAGCACCTGCGCAGATATCTCTGGCGGAGCAATTTTCCTTCCGCGCACCTCTATCCATGCATCATTGTTGTCAGCACGTACAATCTTATAGGGGACCATGTCGATATCCTTCTGCACCACCCCTTCATCGAAACGGCGACCGATCAGCCGTTTGATTGCGAACAGGGTGTTTTCCGGATTAGTGACAGCCTGACGCTTAGCTGATGCACCCACCAGAATTTCATTGTCCTCCGTATAGGCTACAATCGACGGAGTGGTCCTCGCACCCTCTGCATTTTCGATGACTTTGGGTTTGTTGTTCTCCATGACGGCAACGCACGAGTTGGTAGTTCCCAGATCGATGCCAATTATTTTTGCCATAGTATGTCCTTTAAAAATGAATGTTTATTCTATTGATGTGAAATGGGGGCCTGCGGAAAAATGTCAAGTACCATTGGTTTTGGAAACAGCTACCATGGCAGGTCTGATCACACGGTCATACAGTACGTAACCCTTTTGCATGACTTGCACGACAGTGTTGGGGGGTCCGTCCGATTCCACTGTACACATTGCCTCATGCCGGTGCGGATCAAATTTTTCTCCTTGCGGATCTACGACATGAATATTGAATTTTTCAAAAACGGCAGTAAGCTGTTTGCGCGTAAGTTCCACTCCATCTCTCAGATTTTCGACAGTAGCATTTTCCGCAGCGAGTGCCGCTTCCAGACTGTCCATCACAGCCAGCAATTCGGTGGAAAAATTATCGATCGCATATTTATGCGCGCTAGCAATATCTGTTTGTGCCCGTTTGCGGATATTTTCAGTTTCAGCTTTGGCGCGCAACCAGGCGTCGTGATGCTCAGCGGCCCTGATTTCGGCTTCCTTCAGCTGTTGTTCAAGACTGGGAGCAGTTTCGGTTTTTTCTGCGCTCTCTGCGGCAGTATCGGGATAATCCGTTGCCAGAGTTTCATCTGCTCCGGGTAATTTCTGTTCTTCGATTGGTTCTTGGTTGTGTGGTTCCTGCATAGCTTCCTCCTGTTACGGTACCGGTGATGTTGGGGTTGATATTCTTTTTTCAACCCCGGATCGAAAAAAAGAAAATTGTTCCGTGCTCAGTACGTAACAGACTGACAGCAGAAATCGGGAAATATCCGAAATTTAATGGCCGATGTTTCGGGCCAGATGGGAGGCCAGACCGGTATAACTCCAGGGGGTAAGCTGCAACAATCGTTCCTTCTCGATCACAGGAATATCCAGTTCCTCGATAAATTGCTGCAATGCCGCGCGGTCAATCCCTGTTTTCCCGCGTGTCAGTGCTTTAAGCTGTTCATAGGGATTCGGTATACCGTAGCGGCGCATCACAGTTTGAATCGGTTCAGCCAGTATTTCCCACGCATCTTTCAGATCTCTCGACAGGCATACCGGCTCTGCTTCCAGCTTACCAAGCCCCCTGAAGCAGGAATCGTACGCCAGTAAAGTATGGCCGAGGGCTACTCCCATATTGCGCAGGACAGTAGAATCGGTGAGATCACGCTGCCAGCGCGAAACAGGCAATTTCTCACTCAAATGCCTGAGCAAGGCATTGGCAATACCGAGGTTACCTTCTGAGTTTTCGAAATCAATCGGATTAACCTTGTGCGGCATCGTGGAAGACCCCACTTCATCTGCCCGGGTTTTCTGTCTGAAATACCCCAGCGAAACATAACCCCAGATATCGCGGTTAAGATCGAGGAGTATTGCGTTGATACGGGCATAGGCATCGAACAGCTCGGCCATAGTGTCATGGGGTTCAATCTGGGTGGTATAGGGATTGAAAACCATACCAAATCCCTCGACGAAAGACTGGGCGAAAGATTCCCAGTCGAAATCAGGAAAAGCAATTACATGTGCATTGTAGTTACCAACCGCGCCGTTGATTTTCCCGGAAATGGCTACTGTTGCAAGCCGTTCCCGTGCGCGCTGCAATCTGTAGACAAAATTGGCCAGCTCTTTGCCCATAGTGGTGGGAGTCGCTGCCTGTCCGTGAGTACGGGCAAGCATGGGGATTTCAGCCAGTTCTCCAGCCATGCCGGCAAGCCGCTGAATGATACTGTCGAGTACGGGAAGCATGACCTGATCCCGACTGTTTTTGAGCATCAGCCCATGTGAAAGATTATTGATATCCTCCGAAGTACAGGCGAAATGAATGAATTCCAGCGCTGCGACGATTTCCTGGTTTCCGGTCAGTTTCTCCTTTAGCCAGTATTCCACCGCCTTGACGTCGTGATTGGTACGCGCTTCAATGGATTTAACGGCCTGGGCGTCTGTAACAGAAAAATTTCCGGCCAGATGATCCAATTGTGCAATAGCGCCGGCAGACAAAGCCGGAATTCCGGTCAACGCCGGGGTGCTGCCCAACACTTTAAACCATTCGATTTCAACATGGACCCGGTTGCGTATCAACGCATATTCACTGAAATAAGGCCGTAGTGCTGTTACTTTTTGCTGATATCTGCCGTCCAGCGGAGAAAGTGCATAAAGTGTCGGAATATCCATGGGAATAGCGTATAAACTCTGGCTTACATCGAAATGGGAGCGCGCATTCTAACACGTCTGCGCCTATTCCCGGACTGGGATAAAATTACCTCATTGACACTCGAAAAAACAGAAAGGATAAAAATATGAAACTTATTGGATCACTGACCAGCCCGTATGTACGTAAAGTGCGCATCGTGCTTGCCGAAAAGAATATCGATCATGAATTTATAAATGATCCTCCGTTCAGCCCCGACACTCAGGTGGCGCAGACCAATCCACTCGGAAAGGTACCCGCCCTGATCATGGAAGATGAATATGTTCTGTTCGATTCACGCGTCATCGTCGAATATCTGGATGATCTGAGTGAAAACAATTCCTCTCGTCTCATTCCGGTATCCGGGTTGCCGCGGCTCCGGGTGAAACGCTGGGAAGCTCTTGCTGATGGAATTATTGATGCCTGTGTGGCAATCTACCTCGAACGGAAGCGCCCGGCTGCACAGCAAAGCGAGGAATGGATAGAACGTCAGCAGAAAAAAATCGATCTGGGACTACAGGCTGCCGCATCCGATCTGGCTGATAAGCCATGGTGTGAAGGAGCTTCCATGACTCTGGCGGATATTGCTGTGGGTTGTGCGCTGGGATATTTGTCTGTTCGCTTTTCCCAGATTAAATGGCGCGATTCTTACTCCAATCTTGCTCACTTAGCCGACAAACTGGCGGAACGTCAATCATTCATATTGACTACTCCTCCTAATTGATTAATCAGCAAAATGAAGAAAGAAACTGATCCTGCAGTGTAGCGATCATTGTATGTTTGCGGGATTACAGCCATCGGGCGCAGTTTGCGCCCGATGGCTGTACTTCCTGAACTGTAGTCCGCTGGAACAATATCTGGAAACCTCCTTACGACGACGATAAATAGCGATACTTATATTTCCATGCAGATTATCTACATGTTTTTCAATACCCCCCCGAGAACATCGACTAAGCGGATTGTAAACAGGTCTCTAATCGGCCTTCACAATTTTTCTCTTTCCAGGTTTTTCTCCAACCACACAAAGTTGCCCGTGCGGCAATATCTTTCATTCTGAAGTTCACAGCTGATCGTTTTATCAACTCTGCAACCTATCTTGGGCAGATGAGCTTACTACCTTTATTTATACCCTGGATCGATTGAAACTGTTGCGTATCCGATCGTTCGTCTGGCACGCTGTCTGGCTGCACGGCTCCTCCTTGCAAAAAGGACCTGACATGGATTTTTCGGGTTAAGTTAGGAAGCGAACAGACTGCGGAAGTACTTATTCCTATCCTTTACATTTTTATGAGCAGGATTAAAAACAAATCCCGTGTATTCATATTTTTTAGGGCGATGAACATTTATTGAGCGTTGTTTTCGCTTTCATAGAGTGTGAGGAAAATATCGGGAAATAAGCAACTTCCTGCCAAATCTCTATATATCAATATTCACCATATGGAGTGTCAAATGGAAATTAAATATAAAGGATTCAGCATTATTAGCGCGGCCCAATGCGATGACACCTCGGGGCTGTGGAATGGTCGGTACAGGATTCTAGATGCCAGAGGTATAGTTGCCTATGAAAGTTTTACAGAACCTCGATCTGATCAGAAGGAAGCATATGATGCTGCCCAGAAATCAGCTTATGAATGGGTTGATGCGCAATAATTTAATCTGTGCCCCGCTGCCAAGCTAATTATCAATTGATACGGTTCACAGATTTTATGGGAATGGAAATTGCCAGTAGAACGCAACAGTGCACGCGGCAATCACTCCAAAAAATCTGTTAGTTGGTGTGAAACAGGTGCTTTTTTTCCGCTTCCACATAGATAATGAGGCAGGATAAATACTATGGCGGCCCTGAAATGGATCGGAATAACATTTTTCATATTCATCCTCTTGTTCATATTGCTGATTTTGACAATGAACTGGAATTGGGCACGAGATTTGGCCGCCCAACAGCTCAGCGAGCTGGTGCAGCGTAAAATTACTATCAATGGAGACCTGGCAATTGATTGGTCTTTGACCCCCCATATCAGAATTGAGCAAATCCAGCTTGCTAATGCCGCGTGGAGTGAAGAGCCTCATATGCTGGAGGTTGCAGCTGCTGGTGTGAATATTGATCTGATTGAGCTTTTGAAAGGTCAGGTGATATTTCCTGAAGTCACTCTCACCAGGCCGCATATTATTCTAGAAAAATCACCCGATGGCAGCACTGCTAACTGGGAGTTTCAGGTTAATACAGAGAAGGATGATCACTCAGCATCTCCGATTATTGAACGATTGCAAATTCAGAATGGCCATTTGATTTATCGTGACCTATTAAATGATACAGATATTTATGCAATTTATTCCACCGCAGAGAACCAGGCGGAAGACTTAGATGCTACCGAGCTGCAGGCCCGTGGGATACTCAACGGCTATCCGCTTTCTATCTTTTTAAATGCAGGCCCTCTGGTTGCGCTCAGAGAAGCACATAAGCCCTACCCAATCGTTTTAGAGGTACAAGCCGGAGAAACCACGGTTAAAGTAGAAGGTACTTTGACAGCCCCTTTGCAGCTCAAAGGAATGGATTTGCAATTTGATATGAAAGGACCCAATCCTGAGCAATTATCACAGATTGTTAAATTGCCGATGCCAAATCTCCCCCCTTATCATTTAAAAGGAGATTTATCCCACCAGGAAAATGAAGGTAGCTGGAAAATCAGTAATTTGCAGGGACGTGTTGGAGACAGTGATTTAGCTGGCGACATCAGCGTAAAGGCAGTTGGTAAATTGCCCCATATCCAGGCGGATTTGACCTCAAAAAAAATAGACTTAGATGATCTTAAACCCCTCCTCGGTCTTGCCCCCGATACAGGCCCGGGCGAAACAGCATCGAAAGCCCAGCAAAAAAAGGCAGCAAAAGAAGCAACAAAACCATCACTATTTTCTGACAAACCGATCAACTTCGAAAAACTACAAAATATAAATGCCGATATCAAATTGCAAAGCAGCCAGGTGAAATCAAAACTTCCGGTGGATAATCTGCATATGCATGCAGTCATTAATGACGGTCGTTTGATGCTTGCCCCCCTTAATTTTGGAGTGGCGGATGGAAATATCCAGTTAAGTCTTGAGCTTGATACGAAAACTCAACCCGTCAAGAGCAAAATTGAAACCGAAATTCGTCACGTTCGATTAAATCGAATTTTGCAAGGCTTTGAGATTTCGGATGAAAATGCAGGTTTGATCGGAGGTCAGGCAATATACTGGTTCAAAGGGAATTCGGTTGCAGAAATGCTGGCGTCAGCGGATGGCGGTTTATTAATGTTAATGGCGGGAGGGCGTCTGGATGATTTATTAGTCGAATTTGCAGGATTAGATATCGGCGAAGCTTTAGTCGCATTATTTGATGAAGATGATAATACGGAAATAAATTGTGCTTTTGTAGATCTTCCAACCAGTAATGGCATTATGAATTTGAATATTTTTGTGATAGATACTGCAGATACTGTTTTTTTAGGCAGCGGATCTCTCAACTTAAAAAAAGAAGATCTCGATGTGATCATTGATCCCCGACCCAAAGATTTGAGTTTATTTTCCGCTCGTGCACCTCTTCACATAGAAGGTAGTTTTAAGGAGCCTACTTTTACGCCAGGCACATCGGCTATCCTGCGGGGTGCAGCTTCTATTGCGTTACTACCTTCGGCGCCAATTGTGAGCTTGTATGCGTTACTTCAGAAAGAGCAGAAGAATAAGAAAAATGGTAAACAAGAGGATGTCCTGAACTGCACGAGCCTTGTAAACGCTGTTAATGAAGCACGCGAGCAAAATTAGCAACCTGGTGATTGATGCGGATGGCATTATTGTACATAAAACACAGATGGTCAGATTAATCTGGCAAATAAATATGAGCGTGCAGAAGATTCGAAAAATACATCACACCTGGATTATCGGTTATTTAATTATCATGACAGGGATAAACGGTTGTACCGGGTTATTCAGCCCTCACCCGCTGAAAGAAGCCTCTTCACAAGATATAATTCTAGCAATGAAAATAAAGGGGAAATTAATCGAAGCGAAGGAGCTTAATGCTGCGGCAATACAGGTGGAATCCTCTAATGGATCGGTAACACTTCGTGGATTTGTCGAAACAGAATCACAACGCCAATTAGCCGGCACGATTGCGCGGCAAACGCCAGACGTCAAACAGATCGATAATCAGATTAAAGTCAAATAATACAATCCCGTTTATAAACAGATTGTTTTCATTATCCGTCAGAGTTAGAACTATTGAATTTAACCAAGAATCGGTTTATCCAGTTGGCGGGATTGGCTTGTAACAGAGTGCCTCAGGGTATCTCTCAAGTCGGAATCGCTGCATACTGTGACGTCAGGAATCTCCCCGATTTCGTCAAGTAAAAAATCAATTTTCATACAGATTTATGCGAATCCTGCTGATCGACAGCGCTCAACAGGCCTCGCAGGATATTCACCTCCTCTTTTTCCAGCCGGGCACGTGCAAACAGGCGACGCATCCGTCGCATGAGGCGTTTAGGTTGTTCAGGATCCAGAAACCCGCTGTGGATCATGATTCGCTCCAAATGGTGATAAAACCCCTCTATTTCATGCAGACTGGCGAGTTCAGGCGCTCGTGAAGCAAGAGTACAGGCAGTATCAATATCGCCTTGCACTACCATGCGCAGCTCATAAGCCATGATTTGCACTGCAGCCGCCAAATTGAGTGAAGAATAGGCAGGATTAGCCGGGATCTGCACAGTCAGCTGGCATTGACTGATTTCGGATGCAGTAAGACCGGTGCTTTCCCGACCAAATAGTAAAGCGACCGGATGATGATGCGCATGTCCGATTAATTCGGTTGCAGCCTGTCTCGCATTACAAGTGGGGTGCGGCAGATCACGGGGGCGAGCAGTCAAAGCAGCAGCCAGAAAAGTGCCACCTATTGCCTCTTCCAGATCAGTACATACGCACGCCGCTTCAAGTATATCGCGCGCATTGGAGGCCCGGGCGTCCGCCTCACTGTGCGGAAAAGATTTCGGATTGACGAGATAAAGCCTGCCCAAACCCATGGTTTTCATGGCGCGGGCAGTCGCGCCGATGTTGCCCGGGTGGCTGGTATGGCTGAGCACAATCCGGACATTGTCGAGCGGCGAAGCAGGATTCATATTAGAATAGTGGTTTTTCCAATCATTTTATTTTCGAAGTCCCCCTGATATGCATCCCATGCTTACTACCGCGGTCAAGGCCGCTCGCCGGGCAGGCAGCATCATTAACCGTGCATCGCTGGATTTGGAGCGTCTGACCGTATCCCGCAAAGCCCACAGTGATTTTGTGAGCGAAGTAGACGGGGCCGCTGAAGATGCAATTATCAAAATATTACGGGAGGCATATCCGAATCACTCGATTCTAGCAGAAGAAAGTGGTAAGAGTGGACATACCGGCGAATCAGAGTATCAGTGGATCATAGATCCGCTGGACGGCACTACTAATTTTTTACACGGCTTTCCCAAATACGGTGTCTCAATCGCATTGCTGCATCGGGAGGTGCTGTCGCAGGCTGTAATATACGATCCAGTGAGTGATGAACTGTTTACTGCCAGCCGGGGCAGCGGAGCGTTTCTCAATGATCATCGCATCCGTGTTAGCAAACGTGCGCAGCTCGGCGAGTCACTGATCGGCACAGGATTTCCGTTCCGCGACTTTACACATATGGAAGCCTATCTGGCCATGTTCAAGGATATCATTCCCAGAGCAGCCGGTATCCGCCGCCCCGGTTCGGCAGCATTGGATCTCGCCTATGTCGCAGCGGGACGCTATGATGGCTTCTGGGAAACCGGGCTGGCCCCGTGGGATATGGCCGCCGGATGTCTGCTTATTCTCGAAGCCGGTGGCATGGTTAGTGATTTGGAAGGTAACGGGCACTATATGCACAGTGGACAGGTGGTTGCAGGTAATCCTAAAATTTTTGCGCAACTTCTGCAGATTATTGCACCACATCTCACCGAACAGCTCCTTGCTGAAAACCGTCAGTCCACCGGGTAGTTTTGTCATTTAATCATCTTCAGGAAATCTAATGGAAAACCGTGCACATGCATTTGCTGCCGGCCTGTTTGTAATCCTGCTGAGTGCCGCGATGGCAATGGCGATCAAATGGTTCAGCAGTGAAGGTGTTACTTATAATCCTTATTTTCTGATTTCTGAAGGTGGATCAGTATCCGGGCTGAATCCGGAGGCATCAGTTCGTTACCGGGGGGTCAATGTCGGAAAAGTTGAAGATATCTACTTTGATCGAGACAATATTCGAAATATCATTGTACGTATCGCTGTCACCAACAATGTCGTGCTGCCGGAAAATATCTATGCACAACTTGCCAGTCAGGGTATTACGGGGCTGGCCTATATCGAGCTGAATGACGATGTGCCTGAGGCCGGAATTAGGCAGCTGGAAGCCGGCGCAAGTATCCCCCTGAGATCTTCGCTCATTAAAACGCTGTCTGATTCTCTGGAAGACATTCTCAAAAACTCGAATATTGCAATCAGACGCATAAACAGTCTGTTGAACGAACAAAATCAGACGCATATCGGTAACATCCTGAATCACCTGGAACAGACCCTGCAGCATTATGATGAACTGACAGAGCAAATTCACAGTAGTTTGCAAACATTACCAAAGTTAACCGGCGAAATCACTTCGACATTTCAACAAACCCGGCAGGTACTGGGAAACGCCACTCAGGTGCTGCAAAGGCTTGATCGTCAGGGAGGGCTGATAGATAACCTGGCACAAGGCTCTCAGGAAATGGCAGATACTTTATCCAGCCTGAAAGAGACGAGTATAGCCATTACACATAGCACCCGTATACTTGATCAGTTATTGTATTCCTTGGAAGCGCAGCCACAAAGCCTGGTATTTGGCAAACCTCCTGCTTCGCCAGGTCCGGGTGAACCTGGTTTTTCCCCGCCGGAACAGAAAAAACGATGATGAAATTCCTCAGCATGTTTTTACCCGTACTGATGGCAGGATGTACATTGATCCCCAAAGATCTGGCACCGGTCTCAGTATATGATTTTGGCCCCGCCCCTGATAGGGTGGCCCGCTCTTCCGCTCTTCCACCTGTTCTCATTCAGGTCACAGACATCATCGCACCGACCTGGCTGGACACCCAGGCGATTCGCTACCGGCTTGCCTATCATGACCCCGCCCGGACCTACACCTATGCAAACAGTCGCTGGGCAGCACCGCCAGCAAAATTGCTGACCGAACGTATCAGGCAACATTTCTTGGCTCATGCTGACCGACAACATAAAAACAGAAGCCATCCCTCCACAAATTATCTGTTGAGAATCAATCTGGAAGAGTTCATTCAGGTTTTTGAAACTCCAGATAACAGCCGGATAACCGTCCGGTTGCGAGCTGCTCTGCATGAGCCAAATAACCGACTGCCGATCGCCCAAAAGAATTTTCTGGATGAGCGAATGACACAAACTGCTGATGCAGCAGGGGCCGTTGCAGTTTTTATTGCCGGTAGTGACAGTTTGTCTGAGGAATTGATACAGTGGCTGTCCGGTATCCTCCAGCAGGAGATACCCTGATAACCAGAATAACTAACAAGGATCATCCCGCCGATATTTTTCGCTGGATCAGCTGTAACACAAAACTTTCTACATATAATTCCTTTCCCTACCAGTTATGCGTATGCTTAGCGTAATCACCTTGTTACTTCTGTTCCTGTCCGCGTGTGGTCATAAAGGGCCGCTTTATCTCCCGCAGCATGAGCCTGCCAAAAATGCACAGGGAAAATCATGAGTGGTTTTATTTCGTTTGATTATCGTGACAACCAGCTCTTCGCAGAATCCGTCCCGCTGGCAGAGATTGCATCTGAATTCGGCACCCCCTGCTATGTTTATTCACGTGCTGCAATCGCGACAACCTACCAGATTTTTGATAATGCATTCGGACAACGCGATCATCTGATTTGCTATGCAGTAAAAGCTAATTCGAACCTTGCCATTCTTAATCTGCTCGCGCGCCTGGGCAGTGGCTTCGATATCGTATCGGGCGGAGAATTGCAGCGTGTACTGAAGGCCGGGGGTGATCCGCAAAAAATAGTTTTTTCCGGCGTCGGAAAAACTCGTGAAGAAATACATGCAGCCCTGGCCGCAGATATTCTCTGTTTCAATGCCGAATCGGAAATGGAACTGGTTGTACTAAATGAAGTTGCCGGACAAATGCAGAAAATTGCTCCGGTCAGCCTGCGTGTCAACCCCGATGTAGATGTCAATACTCATCCTTATATCTCGACAGGCCTCAAGGAAAACAAATTCGGCATTCCGGCTGCAGACGCCGAACGGATATACCTGCTGGCACACCAGCTGCCTTATATTCGTGCCATCGGGCTGGATTGTCACATCGGTTCACAACTGACTGAAATTGCTCCCTTCATCGAAGCAACCGGTAAAATGCTGGAATTACTGACACGCCTGCAAGCATCAGGCATTCCAATTGAGCATCTGGATCTCGGTGGAGGATTGGGTATACGCTACCATCATGAGTCCCCTCCTTCAATAGAAGAATACATCAAGGTATTATGTGAGACTTTGGCAGATCATCCGCAACGATTGCTCATTGAGCCCGGGCGTTCACTGGTAGGTAACGCAGGCCTGCTGCTGACACGGACACATTACCTCAAACATACACCGCATCGTAATTTCGCAATAGTCGATGCCGCCATGAATGATATGCTCAGACCGGCTCTATATCAGGCCTATCATGCAATATTGCCGGTTACTAAACGTCCAGGAAAGGCTGCGACTTATCAGATCGTCGGACCTGTCTGTGAAACAGGCGACTTTCTCGGCCATGACCGCGATCTGGTATTGGAACAGGATGATTTACTGGCTGTCATGTCGGCCGGGGCCTATGGCATGAGCATGAGTTCAAATTACAATACCCGTCCCCGCGCTGCTGAAGTCATCGTAGATGGCAGTTCAGTACACCTCATCCGCGCGCGTGAATCTATAGAGCACCTGTACGCCCTGGAAAATTTGCTGCCCTGAATTTTTCGCATATACTCTCCCGATCATGTCGAATATCGTTACACTTGAGGATGCACGATACCAGGAATATATTCTGCAGGGCGTATCGCGTACTTTTGCCCTGACCATCCCCCAGTTGCCGCCGTCCTTACGCCAGGTGATTGCAAATGCATATCTGTTGTGCCGTATTGTCGATACCGTCGAGGATGACAGAGCTTTGACTTCGGAACAGACACGCGAGCTGGCGGAAATGTTTACAGAAGTTGTCCACGGCAACGTTAAGGCTGAAGCTTTTTCCGGAACTCTGTCCCCACTGCTTTCCCCACATACCATTCCAGCGGAACACGACCTCATCAAAAACACACCGGCCGTTATACGAATCACTCATAGCTTTAATCCTGTACAACGCCAGGCACTGGAACGTTGTATACGCATAATGGGTCGGGGAATGGCTGCCTATCAGAGAACCGGTTCCCTTGCCGGACTTGATGATCTGGCAGCGATGGACCTCTACTGTTATCACGTTGCGGGGGTGGTAGGTGAGATGCTAACCGAATTATTTTGTGATTATTCTCTCGAAATCAGGCGGAACCGGGCTGTTCTCATGCGGTTGGCAGTATCTTTTGGACAGGGGCTGCAGATGACCAATATCCTGAAGGATATCTGGGAAGACAGAAAACGCGGCATATGCTGGCTGCCACGGGATATTTTTCTGAAAGAAGGATTTGATCTGAACAGTTTACAACCCGGTCATTCCGAGCAGAGCTTTCATACTGGCCTGGGGATTCTGATCGGGATTGCCAGAGCGCATTTACAAAATGCTCTCACCTATACCTGTCTGATTCCACCCCATGAAACCGGCATCCGTCGCTTTTGTTTGTGGGCTATTGGCATGGCGATACTGACCTTGAATAAAATCAATCGCAGACGCGATTTTACCACTGGTTCGCAGGTAAAGATTTCACGCAAAAGTGTGAAAGCAACGGTTTTTATTACCAGCCTGTTGGCCGGCCAAGACTGGGCGCTTAAGAAAATCTTTGAACTGTCCTCCAGAAATTTACCGGAAATGCAGATACCGATCATAAGGGTGAAACCATAGCAATCTCTGCATTAAATCGTTGGAGTGTTTCGAGGGGGTTGGATGACCGAGTAATCGGCCTGCCTATGACAAGATAATCAGCTCCTCGACGCACTGCCATGGCAGGTGTCGCAGTTCTTGCCTGATCATTCATATTGTCATCTGACGCCCGAATCCCCGGCGTTACCAGCCAAAAATCTTTACCTGTTACTTTTCTCAGCTCTGCTGCTTCCAGCGCCGAGCAAACCACGCCATCCAAACCGCAATGTTGGGCGAGCAAAGCCAGTCGCTGTACAAGGGTTTCGGGTGCATCCTGTATACCCAGCTCACTCAAATCATCCCGGCCTAAACTGGTCAGCAATGTAACAGCAAGGAGGCGGGTACTTTTTCCCTCCAATGCCTGTCTGGCAGCAAGCAGCATTTTGCTCCCTCCCAACGCATGCACATTAACCATCCATACACCCAAACTTGAGGCAGCCTTACAGGCTGCCGCAACGGTACTGGGAATATCGTGATACTTCAAATCCAAAAAAATCTCGAAACCCAGCTTCATCAGTTTCTCGATTAAGTGCGGGCCTGCTATGGTAAACAACTCTTTTCCAACTTTAAGCCGACAAAGACGACCGTCCAGCCTGGAAGCAAGATCCAGCGCTGTACCGCAATCAGGAAAGTCCAATGCAACAATAATATGCGGATCACTCATACTATTCTAAGAATACTATGATTTCCTGCGGAGTTTCTTGATCAGACAGGAAAAATACCCGAACAGGGTGCCTGCTGTAAAACAGATGAAGAACACTACTACCATTGGCATTTCCCATTCCATACCAAGATAGTAATGTATGGTTACCATCTCCGAGTTTTTTACGGCGATACTAAGCAGAAACAGAAAAATAATCAGACGTAAAAGGGCTGTAAGCATGTGTACCATTTTCCGAGTCGACTCAGGACAGCAAATCAGAATGACAAAACCATCAAAACCTCTGATCGCTCTGATCGTTGTCCCGACTATCTGAGCCGGTTTATCAACCTGTGGGAAATACCATGAACTTTAATTCACGAATAGCCCCATCAATAAGTGAAAAAATCACAGCCTGTCCTGTTCCTGTGCAGCTATAGAATTTGAAGAATACCTCGCTCACATCTGGGTAGAAAGTGCCTGATGGCGGGAATTATTCAGCCGGTAGCCCGATCCGGCAGTTTTTTTTGTTTCTTATAACTGGCGTCTATCAATTCACGCATTTTTTTACCCGCTTTAAAGTGCGGAACATATTTTTCCGGCACATGAACTTTTTCACCTGATTTTGGATTGCGACCGACACGTGCAGGCCTGTAATTCAGGTCAAAGCTACCAAACCCTCGAATTTCAATACGTTCTCCCCTGGACAGGCTCTTGGCCATCGCATCCAGTATAATTTTGACGACCAGCTCGGCATCTTTTGCCAGCAGCTGAGGAAAACGTTCTGCCAGTCTGGAAATCAGTTCGGATTTCGTCATGACAGGCCTTTATTCTTCCTCTGAAGCTTTGCTGTCGATCTTGGCTTTGAGCAATGCACCCAGATTGGTGGTACCGGCATTGGCGGGAGCGGGAGCGGAAGTTACTGACTTCACTGCCCTGTCCTCTTCCTCTTGGACCCTCGCCTTAACGGATAGGCTGATATGGCGATTCTTGCGGTCGATATTAATGATCATTGCCTCGACTTCATCCCCTTCATTGACCCGGGAACGAATATCCTCGATCTTGTCACGAGACAGTTCAGAGGCGCGCAAATAGCCCTCCACCTCCTCGGTAAGAGCGATGACAGCCCCTTTGGCATCAACCGATTTCACACTGCCCTTGACAATACTGTTTTTATCATGTGAAGCAACATAAATAGTAAAAGGATCTCCCTCCAGCTGTTTAATGCCTAAAGAAATACGTTCTTTCTCGACATCAATCGATAATACAACGGCCTCCACTTCATCACCTTTTCTAAATTCGCTGATCGCTTTTTCTCCGGGCTGAGTCCAGGAAAGGTCCGATAAATGTACCAAACCATCAATATTACCAGGCAGTCCGATAAACAGACCGAAATCGGTAATGGATTTGATCTGTCCGGTGACTTTGTCACCTTTTTCATGATTAAGTGAAAATTCCTCCCATGGGTTGGGTTTACATTGCTTCATACCCAGCGAAATACGGCGGCGGCCTTCATCAATTTCAAGAATCATGACTTCGACTTCGTCACCCAGCTGAACAAGCTTGGACGGATAAACATTTTTATTGGTCCAGTCCATTTCTGAAACATGCACCAGTCCCTCGATACCCTGCTCGATCTCCACGAAAGCACCATAATCCGTCATATTGGTAACTTTACCAAACAAACGTGTGCCTTGAGGATAGCGCCTGGAAAGGCCGATCCACGGATCTTCTGTAAGCTGTTTCATACCCAGGGAAACCCGATTTTTTTCCTGGTCGAATTTCAGAATCTTCGCAGTGACTTCATCCCCGACGTTAATAACCTCGGTAGGGTGTTTTACACGACGCCAGGCAAGATCGGTAATATGCAGCAATCCGTCTATACCGCCCAGATCGACAAAGGCACCATAATCTGTAATATTCTTAACGATTCCCTGAACGACAGCCCCATCCTGCAGACTTGCCAGCAATGCTTCCCGGTCTGCACCCTGAGTCTCTTCCAGGACTGCGCGTCGGGACACGACTACATTGTTACGTTTACGATCAAGCTTGATAACCTTGAACTCCATTTCCTTATTTTCATAAGGTGTCATATCTTTGACCGGACGGATATCCACCAGAGATCCCGGCAGAAAAGCACGGATACCATTGATTGTGGCGGTCAGACCACCCTTCACTTTTCCATTAACCATACCAGTTACCACGGTGCCTTTCTCCATGGCTTCTTCCAGCTCATACCATGCGCTCAGACGTTTCGCTTTGTCTCTCGATAACCGCGTTTCTCCATACCCGTTTTCCAGAGCTTCAATCGCCACACTGACAAAATCACCTTCACTGGCTTCAACTTCACCTTTGTCGTTTTTAAATTCTTCTATCGGAATGTAACTCTCGGATTTAAGCCCCGCGTTAACTACCACGAAGTTGTAATCCACTCGAGTGATCTCAGCAGTAATTACCTCTCCCACTCGCATTTCCTTATGCGAAAGGCTTTCTTTGAAGAGTTCGGCGAAACTTTCTGTGGAATCTGTTGCACTGGTAGTAGTAGGGGTAGCAATAGTCATTTAAAAAATACTCGATCGTAAATAATCCCTCCGGGAGTATCCGGAAGGTGCGGATTAGTTAATAAAAAACAACTCAAATTCAGGATCATTTAATGCTTTTTGATCTGGGCATATATATCCAATATCCTGCCGACAACCTGATCTATACTGAGACCGGTAGTATCCAGCAGCTGCGCATCATTGCACTGCTGTAACGGTGAAGCAGCACGTTGACTGTCGCGCTCATCCCGGCCCTGAAGAGCTTCCAGCAGGCTTTCAATGTTAGCATTTATTCCTTTTTCCATCAACTGCTTATGGCGCCGGTGGGCGCGCTCTTTCACGCTCGCAGTCAGATAGATTTTAAGAGTGGCATCAGGAAAAATGACAGAACCCATATCCCGTCCGTCAGTTACCAGCCCCGGTGATACCCGAAAAGCCCGCTGACGTTCCAGCAGCTCCATTCTGAGTGCAGGAAATTGTGCGATTCTTGAAGCAAATTCCCCGCAAGATTCGGTGCGAATTTCGTCACTGACATCTTTTCCCCCTAAACGAATCAGTGAATCCTCAAAGGAAACATTTAAATGCCTGGCAATATCAGTCATTTGTCGTTCATCACTGACGTCTGCATCTCTCTTCATCGCCGCCAATGCAACCAGGCGATACAGCACACCGCTGTCGAGGTAATGAAATCCAAGCGCCTGTGATACCAGACGGGCAATCGTCCCTTTCCCAGATGCAGAAGGACCATCCAGTGTAATTACCGGCACATATTGATCTTTCATGATTTTCAGGCTTAGTAAATTTCAGAAAAGCACTTACGCCCTGATGGCAGTAAATTTCTCAAAATAATCGGGAAAGGTTTTGGCCACGCAACCCGGATCATTGATCCGCACAGGTGTATCCAGCGAGACCAGAGAGAAACACATGGCCATTCGATGATCATCGTAAGTATCGATCACAGCATTCGCAACAAGCGGTCCATCGGGCGGTGTGATACGCAAGAAATCGTCCCCTGCTTCAGTCCGGGCACCCAGTTTGCTCAGCTCCCGGGACATAGCTGTAATACGATCAGTTTCCTTGACTCGCCAGCTGCCAATGTTCCTGAGCGTAGTGGTCCCCTTGGCAAATAAAGCCATTATAGCCAGTGTCATAGCAGCATCCGGGATATGATTGCAATCAAAATCAATTGCCTGCAGCGTATTGTTAGCAGATTGATAGCCAGAAGCACTGGATTCTATCCAGTTGTCCCCCATTTTGATATGGGTCCCCATTTTCTCAAGCGCTTCGACAAAACGAACATCTCCCTGGCAGCTTTCACTGCCCACTCCCTCCACACGTACCGGACCACCTGCTATGGCTCCGGCAGCAAGAAAATAGGAAGCAGATGATGCATCTCCCTCAACAGTGACTTCCCCCGGGCTGCGATAAGCCTGCCCGCCAGGTAGAACAAAGCGCTGCCAGGATTCACGTTCGATATATACTCCGAAACGCTCCATTTGTGCGATGGTAAGTGCCACATAGGGTTGTGAAATCAATGTCCCATTGACAATTATGGTGATCGATTCACCGGTCAGCGGCAACGCCATCAACAACCCGCTGAGAAACTGACTGGAAATATTTCCGTTGATGAAAATATCGCCTGGCCGGATTACTGCTGGACGTATCTCCAAGGGAGGAAAATGCTCATGACCCAGATAAGTAATCGCAGCACCGACCTGGCGCAATGCATCCACCAGATCACCAATTGGGCGCTCATGCATGCGGGACACACCGGAAAGACGATAACATCCGCCCGTCAATGCCAATACTGCAGTCAAAGGGCGAAAAGCTGTCCCCGCATTCCCCAGATATAATTCCGCCTCTTTTACCGGAAATACACCATTGCATCCCTCTATCCGGAAATCGCCCTCTCCCGTACGGACGATAGCCACACCCAGTCTCTGCAAGGCGTCCAGCATTCGCTCAGTATCATCAGATACCAGCAATCTATTGACGGTCGTAGACCCCTCAGCCAGGGCCGCTAACAGGAGAATACGATTGGAAATACTTTTCGAACCTGGTAATTGCACAACCCCTCGTGCCTGACGAACTACAGGAAGGTCAAGCCATTTCATGGATCAGTGACCCTCCGTATAACAGGACAAAATGTAAAAACCTGTATGACAAGGGCGTGTCTGTTCACTCTGGTATTTACTGATTCCTTTGCATGATTCATTCCTCGGAACGGATATATCTCTATCTAACATCCGACCAAAACTTTATTTTCTGATTGTATATCTGCACTGCACTCGTGACATTACAGGAGCAAACAGCACAAACAGTAATATATTTCCTCATATCAACAGCGACTTCTTAAATGAATAAAATCGATCTGCGATTTACAATTTACCGAATTCCTGCTCATCCAAAAATATTACACAGCCCGATCTACTAAAGCTGCATCAGATCAAATACAATACGCTTCTCACATATATTAATCCTATTTACATTCCCGGACGAGGTTGATTGATGGAAGATGCTCCTATAACTACCCTGCTTTATTCAATACTGGCTCTGCCAATTGTTTTTCTGATTCTTTACTGGATTAAGATCCGCAAAGATCAACAACGTAACGAATCTGGAGAGGTAGAATACAAAACTTTTGGCCGCGCTTTTACTTTTCTACTTATTGAAGGGCTTGCAGTGGTAGGCAGTCTGGCCATTCTCATTACCGCCATGTCAGGTATCGTACGTTACATAATCCATATATATGGCTGATCTGACGCGCTGCACAGAAATCAAAGTCAGATAAATAAATTCATCTTGCTAGGAAGTGGCCTCCCCGGTTTTCGGGGCAGCAGTCAGGCCACTTTTTGGTTTTTTCTGTTCGAATTCAAACCCGATTTTACCTTCCGGCCCCACTACCAGATAAGCGGAGAATGGCCTTCCTTTTTTAGAAATAAATTTGGTCAAAAGATCCGTTTTCCCTGTCTCCAGTAACTTAACTACTTGCTCTGTCTCGACAGGACGATTGAGAATAATCTTCCCGGTTTTAAAGCTGCAGATAGGATTCACCCCGACTGCTTTTTCGCACACATAGAACAGTTTGTGTTCATATACAGAATGACCGCATTGAGGACATTTACCAAGTGATTGCTGCCCCGAGAAATCAGCCTCCTCCTGAACCTGGGCAATCTCGTTACCAAAATCAAACTTCATTTCATAGTCATCCGTCAGCCTGACAAGAGCATTAAATGCACGCCCCATTTTGCTCCGGAAACCTGGCAAAGGACCAACCTCACGAGTAGAAATCAGTGTTTCCATTTCCTCCACTTCGAACTGCCGCCCTGCCAGAATCTTCCATAATGCAAAATTACACTGCTGACACTGAAACTTTTTATATGTTTCTTTCACCACTCCGCCACATTCAGGACACGGCACTTGCAATGTAGCAAAATCTCCACTAATAGTTTTATTCCGGTGGCTCTTGGCCTGCTCGACGATGTGGCGCGTCATCGCAGCAATTTTCTCCATAAAGACATCTCGCTTGAGCTGTCCCTGTTCAATCTGACGCAACTTGAATTCCCAGTCACCGGTCAATTCAGGTGAAATCAATTCGGGAATCTTGAGTCCTCGCAGCAAAGTGATCAGAGAGAATGCTTTAGCAGTCGGCTGCAGCTCCCGTCCAGAACGTTGGATATAATTTTCCAGGATTAATCCTTCTATGATAGCGGCACGTGTGGCAGGCGTACCCAACCCCTTCGCACTCATAGCCGCACGCAAATCTTCGTCTTCTACCAGTTTTCCAGCTCCTTCCATTGCAGAAAGTAATGTCGATTCATTGTATTTCGCAGGAGGACGGGTTTGATTTGCAATTACAGCAATCTCCCTGGCCAGAACCGGTTTGTCGGGAGTTATGGCTGTCAGCACCGACTCATCATCCTCACGCCCCTGCCCAGACTCCGTTTTACCGTAAACGGCCTGCCAGCCGGCATGTACCATAACTTTGCCCTCTGTTTTAAAGGGCTCATCCTCTATCCGTGTTATACGAGTCGTTATCAGAAATTCCGCTGCCGGATAAAAAATCGCCAGGAAACGCTTGGTTACCAGATCGTAGAGTTTCTCTTCCGCCTCATTGAGTTTTGAAGATATAAGCGCAGTAGGTATGATGGCAAAGTGATCGGAAACTTTTGCATTATTGAAAATCCGTTTATTTGGCTTGACCCAGTCAGCCTCCAAAATCTGTCTGGCAAACCCATCGTAGCGCGATCCTTCGAAGGCCCGTAGTGTATCTTTGACGATAGCCTGATAATCTTCCGGCAGTGCCCGAGAATCAGTACGCGGATAAGTTAGCACCTTATGTTTTTCGTACAACGCCTGAGCAAGGCCCAATGTCATTTTGGCAGAAAAACCGAAACGACTGTTGGCATCCCGCTGTAAACTGGTGAGATCGTACAGCAGGGGACAATTTTCTTTGGCCGGTTTGCTTTCTTCCGATACAACTCCTGTCTTCCCCTGGCATTTATCCTGTATCGCCTCAGCTTTGGATCGGTCCCATATCCGATCTGCTTTGGACTCTGACTCATCCTTGCGTTTGCGGAAATCCTCGTCAAACCACTTTCCTTTATAGCTCCCATTTTCCGCCTGGAAGACGCCATGAATTTCCCAATAATCCCTGGGCACAAATTTCTTAATTGCCTCTTCCCGTTCAACGAGAATAGCAAGTGTCGGTGTTTGCACGCGTCCTACTGTCGTTTTATGGAATCCGCCCTCCTGTGAATTGAACGCCGTCATGACACGTGTCCCATTGATGCCAACCAGCCAATCGGACTCGGAACGGCTGACAGCAGCATCTGCCAGAGATTGAACCTCACTGTCATCCATCAAATTGGCAAAAGCGTCTCGAATAGCAGCAGGTGTCATCGATTGCAGCCACAAACGTTTGATGGGTTTTTTGCTGCCGGTATGACGCACGATATAACGGAAAATCAGTTCACCTTCCCGCCCTGCATCGCAGGCATTGATCAATGTATCGATATCTTTGCGTTTGATCAGCTTACTGAGCAGCTTCAGACGAGTAATGGTTTTCTCAATTGGAGCAAGATCAAAGCGTGGCGGAATGACTGGCAAATGATCAAAACTCCACTTCCCCCGCTTGACTTCATATTCTTCCGGCACAACCAGTTCCAGCAAATGTCCGATCGCAGATGACAAAACATATTCATCGTTCTCAAAATAATCACTATGCTTGGCAAAACCTCCTAAAGCGCGCGCAATATCATTTGCCACGGAAGGTTTTTCAGCAATGATCAGTTTCTTGCTCATAAGGTATTTACAGATCGCTGCGGGGCTAGTAAATAATCAAGGGATTCCATTTAATGGGCGAGATTATGCGGTCCTTTCTGTTTAGTTATATAACCAATTCAGGAAGGACGGCGACCTTTGTCCAGCGTCAGTGCCGCTGGTGAGAATCACTCACTATAAATAATCTTTCAACGATATTCCGATCTGTCAGTTGATTCTGAATCCAGAGATCAAACAGAACTACCAGTTTTATTTTTTCAATGCTGGAAGTATCACCATCCATACGGATCACCCGATCAATCAATAACTCTCGCTGCAGAGGATTAAGGACGCCTGCCTGCTCAAGAAAGAAAAGGAATCCACGCCCTTCTGTATCAATGATTTCCATCTCTTCCGGCGTGAAATGGCGCATTGAATCACTTTCAGCAAGCCTGGCCACGTAACCATCTGTATCCTGACTGGAAAGATCGGAAAGCCAATCCAGCGCCAGCGTTATTTCCTCATCGTCAAAGCCGGCCATGGTTAGCTTGCGTGTCAACGTAGCTGAATCCGGACAATTTCCGGTATCGAAGTAATTTTCGAATAAATAAACAAGAATATCGAACATAGTCTGCCCTGTGGCCATTATATAATCACCTTGAGACACGTAACAAAATTTGTACCAAAGATCAAACCATCCGCATTTACTCATTACCGGGACAGACATAAAGTAACTGCGACCTTCATAAAAATTTCACTTTCTTCCGGCATATTTACTCTTTGTACAGACTGGGCTGCTATTGTTCCGCGGAAATCTTCAGATACTGATTTCCAAACTCTACAATTTAATATTAACCGTTATTTCGACAAAAAAACCGGCTAGGTGACCCACTTTTCCATACCCATTGCAAATCAGCGGATACGCTGGTATCTCCCTCCGGGGAGGCTCCCGATCCTTCCCTCCAGCTCCAGCGTCAATAGCATGGCGGATACTGCTTCGGCCGTCAAGCCGCTGCGCGCGCAGAGTGTATCGATATCAGTCACATCATAGCCAAAGTACGTCAGCAATATAGCGTCATGACTGGAGCCAGAATCATTACCGGAATGACCATCCTTTGTTGCCGCCTCGATTCCAGCATCACTGACACGGGGAGATTCAAGCAATGTAGCAGACTGATAATTCAACTCATCCAGAATATCCTGAATATTTTCAACCAGTTTTGCACCCTGTTTGATCAGCGCGTGACAGCCCTTCGACAAAGGAGAATGGATGGAACCAGGTATGGCCATGACTTCCCGCCCCTGCTCCAATGCCAGCCTGGCAGTAATGAGTGATCCGCTGTGAAGCGTAGCTTCAACAACCAGGCACGCGTGACACAGGCCGCTGATGAGACGATTTCTGCGTGGGAAATTCCTGCCTATAGCCGGCATCCCCAGAGGGAATTCTGAAATCAATGCTCCTTCTTTTGCCAGTTTGTGAGCAAGCTCATGATTTCTCGCCGGATAGACAATATCGAGCCCGGTTCCAACAATTGCCATACTGGAGGATACGCCACGCAATCCACCCCGGTGAGCGGCCGTATCGATACCTTGCGCCAGACCGCTAACAATACAAAATCCCGCATTGCTGGCAGCTTCAGCGAATGCTTCAGCATTTGCAAGACCCTGCGGTGTTGCATTGCGACTACCCACCATAGCGAGCGCCGATTGAGAAAGCAGCTGCCGTTGACCTTTGAAATAAAGTATCGGAGGAGGATCTGGAATATTAAGCAACGAAGCCGGATAGTCGGAATCCGCAAACGTAATTACTGCATTGCCTGGATCTCTCAACCACTCCAGAGTTCGGGCAAGCCTCTCTTCATCTACTTTACGATGAAAGATGCGAGAGGCAACCGGTTTTTTTACAATGCGTTCCAGTGCGTGAATATCTGCCGCAAGTACTTCAGCCGGGTCACCAAAAGCTGTCAGCAGCCTGCGGAAGGACTCACCGCCCACCCCTTCTGTCAGACCAAGACGCAGCCAAGACTCGATATCCTGATCACTCTGCATAGAAGAAAAATTTACTCTGGCGGACTCTGAGATCCCGAAATTAGGGTTATTGGAAGCAGCTAACGAAAGAAAAGGCGAGTATAGTAATTTTCCACAACCCTGTCAGGGGGTTTTTACCATGTCTGTCACCTTGATCGCCCGGGTGCTTTGCATGACCAACGCATAAGAAACCGTATCAAAAACACGAAAAATGAGTACCAGACCTATGCGTTCATCCGGAATATCAATCTGTTTCCCTTCGTGAGACCGGATATTACTTTTACGGTAAACAGCAAGCACATGTCCGGGTTCGATTCCTTTATTACCGCCCTGGTTGAGTGTAATAATCGCATTTTCTCCAATTTCATTCACTCCCCCATACACTGAGATAATGCGTCCTGTTACCGGAGAATCAGGCGCATGAGGCAAATAATCATCGATCGGGGTAACAGAAACTGGAAGCAGACGATCTCCTCCCAGAATTTCCCGTACCGAGTGTGAAACTTTCGCTGTACTGACAGCTGCAAAATTGGTTATTTCAACCTCTCCCAGGTAAACAGCTTCATAGCCCAGAATATGATTATCGTGATCAGGATCAGTCAATACTTTTCCATTACGGAATATCTGCCAGATTATGCCCTGATCGGCAGGGAGATCACGTATATAAACTCTGTCACCAGCACTCAAAATTACCCGATCATCACTGGATCCTAATATAACCGGTGCTTTTTCCAGTCTATCTTTCTCGATTACCAGTGGGTAGCTCAGAAAAGGTTCGATTTTGTGGGCCGGGATGCCGGGAATAGCCTGAAGAGTGGACCTTTCAGTACGAACCCGGGGAGAGAGCCTCAGGGTGGATTGCCCTTCGGCAATTCTTAGATGTCTCCCGTGCACAGTATTTTCCAGGACGATGATATCTCCCGGATAAATGCGGTGGGGATTCTTTATCTGCTCCCGATTCATCCGCCAAATAGCGGGCCAGTGCCAGGGATTCCTGAGGAAACGGGAGGCGATCTCCCAAAGTGTGTCGCCCGGGGTGACAAGATAACGTTCAGGCGCATCCTCCCGCCATTTGATCTCGCCAGCCTTTATGGATGAATCAGAAAGCAGACTGGTAAACAAAATCACAGATATAATGGTCAAAATACGCATAGAGGTTTTCTATCTCCACGAAAATACCGCAAGAGCTGAACAACTCGTTCATTTTCGGACAGATTGATGAGCATCGGACTGGACGAAGCACCAGATCGGTCACAAATAAAGATGGCTGATACACAATGATAGAATTCCCCCCAAAATTCTAGTAGCCGAATTATGTAAGTTTGTTATGACAATTCTGAACATACTCCGATATCCCGATGAGCGACTGCATAAGATCGCGGCGGCAGTGCCATCGGTAACTCCGGAAATACGCACACTGGTCAGTGATATGGCTGAAACCATGTATGCTGCCTCCGGAATAGGTCTGGCCGCAACCCAAGTGGACGTTCATCAGCGGGTAATCGTCATTGACATCTCTGAAACCCGGAATGAACTGCTGGTTCTGATCAATCCTGAAATTATCTCCAGCAGCGGAAAATCTGAATTTCAGGAAGGATGTTTGTCGGTACCCGGTATTTTTGACAAAGTTTCTCGTGCCGAACAGATTAAGATCCGGGCAATCGATATTGACGGAAAACCATTCGAAATGGACGCAACGGGACTGCTGGCAGTCTGTATTCAACACGAAATGGACCATCTTCTAGGCAGGGTATTCGTAGAATACCTGTCGCCCTTCAAGCAATCGCGCATCCTGAACAAGCTGAAAAAACAGGCGCGAAAACAAATTGCCTGACTGCCGTCAACCATCGTTCATGGCGGGTGATTCATTTATACCCGATGAATATCATCGCTCATGAGAATTATTTTTGCAGGCACACCGGCTTTTGCCGCCCGATCCCTGGATGCATTACGTAGCGCAGGATTCGACATTGTGCTGGTATTGACTCAACCGGACCGGCCAGCCGGTCGCGGTATGAGAATGCAGGCAAGTCCAGTTAAATTGCTGGCACAACAGCATGGCATTCCCCTGTTGCAGCCGGCAACATTGAGATCAGCGAGCGTACAGGCACAACTGAAAGCATTTGAAGCTGATGTGATGGTCGTAGCAGCCTATGGACTGCTACTACCTGAAGCAGTGCTGTGTATCCCACATCATGGCTGCATCAATATACACGCCTCCCTGCTGCCCCGCTGGCGTGGCGCAGCCCCCATCCAGCGTGCCATTCTGGCAGGTGATCGGGAAACAGGTATCTCTATCATGCAGATGGATCAGGGACTGGATACGGGGGCAATTATGCTGCAACATCCAATCCCTATCGAGCCACATGACACTTCTGCGACCTTGCACGATAAGCTGGCCGATCAGGGTGGACGCAGCATCGTTGAAGCACTGGCATTACTGGAGCACGGCAAACTGACCTTCACTCAGCAAAATGAAGCGGACACATGTTATGCGCCTAAAATCCAAAAAGCAGAAGCCAGTATCAACTGGACACGGGATGCGCTCCATATCGACCGGATGATCCGGGCATTTGATCCATATCCGGGTGCATTCACCCACTTGCATGACAACACTATCAAGCTGTGGCGGGCAGATATCGTCAATTACACTGGCAACGGGCAAGCCGGCGAAATAATTGCTACCGGCCACTCTGGTATCGTCGTCGCATGTGGCCGGGATGCACTCTCAATAAATATATTGCAGCAGGCCGGCGGGAAAAAACTCTCTGCCGCACAATTTCTTACCGGGTATCCCTTACAACCGGGAGAACATTTTCAGACGGCGCGGGATACTTCCGAAATATGACCGAAATACAGTTATTGGCCGTACAGGCTGTCGGTAATGTTCTGGCTGGCGCCAACCTGACCGAAGTATTGCGGAAGATCCGGCAAACCAGTCCCCTGCTCACCGAGCAGCAGCGTGGTGCTCTCCAGGATATTGCTTATGGTGTGCTCCGCCATTACGGGCAGCTTAATACCATCCTTAATGCCTTACTGACCAAACCGGTACCGAATAAAAACCTCCATTATTTGCTGCTGACCGGCCTGTACCAGCTTTGTTACAGCAGAGCACCCGCATATACAGTTGTTGATCACGCTGTGTCATCTTCACGCAAAATCAGCCGCAATCACGCGATACCTGGTCTGATCAATGCAGTATTACGCAATTTCATCCGTCAACGTGCCACTCTGCTGGAACAGGCCAGAGACGATGAAGTCGCCCGATATTCCTATCCTCAATGGTGGATCGATAAACTCCGGCAACAATATCCCCAGGATTATGAAGCTATTCTGCTTGCCGGTAATGAACATCCTTCCATGACTTTGCGCGTCAATCAGTCACGTATCACAGTTGATACTTACCAGGTAAAGCTCAAGGCTTATGGTATTGATTCGGAACGATTAGGGGAAAGCGCGCTGAAGCTCTCCAAACCCATAGCCGTAGAAAAATTACCAGGATTTGCTGAAGGACTGGTCAGCATACAGGATGCCGGAGCACAGTTGGCCGCACTCCTGCTGGGTGCCAGGGAAGACATGCGGGTTCTGGATGCATGCGCCGCGCCCGGTGGAAAAAGTACGCACCTTTCTGAACTGACGGGAAAAATTGCGCTGACTGTGCTGGATAAACAAGAAGAACGACTTGTCATGCTGAAGGAGAATTTTTCCCGCCTTAAAATCGCGAATTATCGACTGATTTGTGGTGATGCAATGAATCCCTCGCAATGGTGGGATGGCCAGCCGTTCGATCGAATCCTGGCTGATGTCCCATGCTCCGCCTCAGGAGTAGTGAATCGTCATCCAGACATTAAATGGCTCAGAAGACCTGGCGACATAGATAATTTCGCACGAACACAGGCTACAATTCTGAATAAACTATGGCCTTTACTACAACGCAGAGGGAAACTGCTTTATGCAACCTGCTCGGTGTTTCATGAAGAAAATGATTCAGTAGTCAGTAAATTCCTTGCCGATCACCGGGATGCGACTATGCTGCCTTGCTACCACCGGGAAACAGATTGCAGCCGACTGCTACCCAACACCCGCCATGATGGTTTTTTCTATGCCTTATTCCAGAAAGACTGACATGCACGCAAGTATCAAAAAACCGTGGCTGAGCACAGCAACTCTACTGCTGACCGCATTCCTGTCAGCTGTCACTCTTGCTGCGGAAAAAGGCCATATACAGATTGAATCGTTCACCCTCAGAGAATCTGCTGAAGGCTATCAGATTGATGTCGAAGCCGATATCACCCTGAACAGAACGCTGAAAAAAGCGCTCAAAAAAGGTGTCGAACTTTATTTCGTCACCCGTTTTTTGGTAATGAAGCCACGCTGGTATTGGCTGGATGAAGAAGTCGCCCGCTGCAAAGAAAGGATCGGGCTCAGTTATCATGCATTAACCAGACAATATCGTCTGATTCACCGCGCTCAATTACAAAGTTTTACAACACTGGAGGCTGCACTGCAAACTCTGGGGCAGCAATCCGATCTCCTGGTTGAAGAGCATATCCCGCTCGATCAGGAGACTGAATATACAGCCATTCTGCAAATATGGCTTGATGTCTCACGTTTATCCAAACCCTTTCAATTAGAATGGCTCGACACCCAGGACTGGAACCTCAGCTCCGAGAAAAAAGTCTGGCCTGTCAGGTTTCCACTCACCTCTGCAAGAGGTGATGAAACTGATCAAGATTAAGACCCGTTTATGAAGTACGCAATCTCCATTGCGGCAGGACTGAGTGTCGTCATACTGTACCTGCTGGCCACAGCGGGGGCCAATACCGAATTCTTCGAGCGCCGTTATCGCTGGCTGATCGTCTTCATTGTTATTTTCCTGCTGCTCCTGATCAGCGTTGTAGGCTTTTTGCTCTGGCGATTACGGCGCCGGCTCGAGGCAGGCATATTCGGTTCCAGACTAGCGTTACGACTCTTAACGGTCTTTTCACTGATGGCTATTCTCCCGGGTGTTTTGATCTACAGCATCTCGGTACAATTTCTGGAGAAAAGTATCGAATCCTGGTTTGATGTCAAGGTTGACCGGGCGCTGGAGGGAGGACTGACCCTGGGTCAGACGGTACTGGACAACTTGCTGGAAGAGTTACAGAAAAAGGCACAAGCAGCCGCACTGAATTTGACGGAATCTGTCTCGTTCCCCCTGACCACCCTGAACCAGCTGCTGATTCAGTCACAGATACAGGAAGCCACCCTGTTCAATCAGGAGGGAAAAGTCATTGCCTTTACCAGTATGGATGGCACGGTGTTATTTCCGGAGACACCCAATGTAGAAGCGATGCGACATATCCGGATGCAGAAAAATTACAGTGCAATCGAGTCACTTGCCAATAATACTCTGTATTTACGGGTACTCGTTCCCGTCAATGTACTGAGCCAGGAAGAAGATATCCGGGTATTGCAGGTCTTACAGCGGGTACCACAATCACTTGCAGATAATGCTGAAATAGTACAGGCCGGTTTCAGCGATTATCAGGAATTGATGCTGTCTCGTCAGGGGCTGACCCGATTGTATAGCGTAACCCTGACTCTGGCCCTGCTGCTTGCACTGTTTTCCGCACTGGCTGCTGCTTTCCTGATCAGTGAAAAATTAAGTGCGCCATTAGGATTGCTGGCTGAAGGAACACGTGCCGTAGCCCAGGGGGATTTCAGCAGACGCCACCAGGTGCACAGTAAAGATGAGTTTGGCGTCCTGACAGAATCGTTTAACCTCATGACCGAACAACTGGCAGCTGCCCGTACTATCGCACAGCAAAATCAGCAGGAAGTAGAGAATGCACGTGCTTATCTCGAAAGCATTCTTGCCAATCTGTCGTCAGGTGTCATTGTCTTCGATGAATCGCTTCGGATGCGCGCGATCAACCAGAGTGCCGAGCATATCCTGCAAATTCCCCTGATAAATTTCGAAGGACTGACCATTGAAGAATGTGCCGAACAGGAGCCGGGATTACGGTTACTGGCCGGTGAAATAAGAAGTGGTTTCGACTCCGAAGAAATTGGCGAATGGCAGCGGCAAGTGTTGCATTTCAGTACGAACAAAGAACAGGTTTTGCTTCTGCGCGGCTCGCGTTTGCCCCAATTATCCGGAGGAGGGGGGGTCGTAGTATTCGACGATATTACCAGCTTATTGCAGGTTCAGCGTACCGTGGCCTGGGGAGAAGTAGCGCGACGGCTGGCTCACGAAATCAAAAACCCTCTGACTCCGATCCAGCTGTCAGCCGAGCGTCTGCAACACAAGCTGATCAGTAAACTTGACGAATCGGATGCCAGAATACTGAAACGCTCTACCGAAACAATCGTCAACCAGGTCGAAGCACTGAAAAAGATGGTAAACGAGTTCCGGGAATACGCACGAGTACCCGAACTCGAACTATGCCAGATCGATATCAACCGGTTGGTACGTGAAGTACTGGCCCTTTATCAAACAACAGGCGGTGAAGAAAACGAACCGCTTCAGCCACAGATCAGCGTGGAACTGACAGGAGAACTTTCTCCTGTCCGGGGAGACCCGGCAAGGCTGCGACAAGTTATTCACAATCTGTTACAAAATGCACAGGATGCCTTGGCGGATGTAAAAAATGCCAGTATCAGTGTGCGGACAAGACCGGTAAATAATGGCGTTGAGCTGAGCGTGATCGATAATGGCAAGGGGTTTTCTGACCAGGTCAAAATACATGCCTTCGAACCCTACGTCACCACCAAACCAAAAGGAACCGGATTGGGATTACCGATTGTTAAAAAGATCATCGATGAACATGGGGGCACAATCCAGATACAGAATATCCATCCCCATGGCGCTCAGGTATCAATAACATTGCCCGCACTATCCCGTAGCGCCCTGCCCGCCTCCTCTGCAACGGCAGAGCAAAAAGCATAATTTTCCGGCTGTAGAAAAACATAAAATTTTGCACACGGAGAACAGGCAAGGCACAATAATGGCAGTAGTGGTTTTATTTCAGAGCACCACATAATAATTCACAAGATCATATAATTCTCACTGACAGGGATTTTTAAAAGTGCCCGGATTATCAACAAAATCAGAAAATTCAGTATAAATTTTCATCCGGCATGAGCACAAATAAGGTATTGCTCAAAAAAATTTTTATACTCCAGTTATACAAAAGGATGATGATTAATGGCCAATAATACAATTCTCGTTGTAGATGATGAACTGGGAATACGGGAGTTGTTATCCGAGATACTGGGTGATGAAGGTTACAACGTCGCACTTGCCGAGAATGCGGAACAGGCAAAAAATTGCCGCAGCCAGATGCGTCCTGATCTGGTATTGCTCGATATCTGGATGCCGGACACGGACGGGATTACGTTGCTGAAAGACTGGGCAAATAATGGTTTCCTGACTATGCCGGTAGTGATGATGTCGGGGCACGGCACTATTGATACAGCAGTAGAGGCAACTCGCATTGGCGCCGTCGGTTATCTGGAAAAACCAATCCCCCTGCAGAAATTGCTGAGTACCGTCGGACAGGTACTGCGCGGCAGCAGACAGCATAAATCATTTTCCACGCTTTCCCTGGCAAATCTTGGTCGCAGCGGACTCATCACAGAACTGAAAAAAAAGCTCGAGCAAGTGGAAAATCTTAAAATGCCTGTCCTGCTCACCGGAGAACCGGGAGTGGGCGTAGAACATTGCGCACGCTTTCTGCACCGCCCCAATACGACCTGGGCTGCACCGGAATCCTGCTCATTTCTGGCGGAAAGTCCTCTGGCACTCCTGGAGCAGGCAAAAGGGGGATTACTTTTCCTCAGTGAAGTAGGGGATCTAAATAAACTGGAACAAAAGGGTCTGCTGTTGCTGCTCGGCAAGCTGGAGCAATACAGCGTACGACTGGTCTGTGCAACGGTACGCTCTCTGGCTGAATTGACAGCGCAAGGGAGTTATCATCCAAAATTATTCGAAATATTGAGCAATCTCTCTATTACAGTCCCGCCTTTGCGGGCACACCGCGAGGATATTCCGGAAATGGCCAATCAATTGCTGTGCGGCTGGATCGAATCAGGAGAAATACCCCTGATTCATTTCAGCACAGCCGCCCTGAATGCTTTACGCAATTATGACTGGCCGGGAAATCTTGCACAATTGACCAGTATCGTTCATTCACTGGCATTAACCTGTACGAGTGACGAAATTTCAGTCGAGGCAGTACAACAGGCCCTGGCATTCTCTTCCCGTGAAGCAGTATCGGTGGCTTCTGACATTCCGTTGAATATATCGCTACGCGAAGCACGGGATATTTTCGAAAAAAATTATTTTGAAAAACTGATCGAACAGGAAGGAGGAAATATGACCCGTGTCGCTGAACGTGCCGGACTGGAACGGACTCATCTTTATCGGAAGATCAAAACACTGGGAATCAAACCACGCAGCCAAAACTATTAACCTTATTTCCTTTTCTCATCCCCCACGAAATTTTACAAATTCTGAAAATGTCTTCGAACACATACTCAGGAAATCAAGACGGATGCTGATAGTCTGCTTTACAATAAACAAGCCAATCGGTATAATCCGCTTCTTATTTCAGTCGGGGGTATAGCTCAGCTGGGAGAGCGCTTGCATGGCATGCAAGAGGTCAGCGGTTCGATCCCGCTTACCTCCACCAAGCAACCTTCGTTGCCGAATGTCCGGTCCCCTTCGTCTAGAGGCCTAGGACATCACCCTTTCACGGTGAGTACAGGGGTTCGAATCCCCTTGGGGACGCCATTATCAGAAAATCCTGCAGCAGACAGAAATTCTGGATGGTACGGTGCAAACGCACCGCAACCTTTTTAGCGCGAATTTGCCAGAGTAATCTGGTTATCCAGTCGCTGCACCCCTTCCACCAGCCACGCCTGCATAACCGCTTGATCAATCTGAGCTTGGCTGTCGGCAGTACCGCTTAAAAGTACTTCACCGTTTTCGACACGCACGCTCAAATTGAGGCCCTTAAGTTCCGGTACAGATGACATCCGGGAGATGATATTGGCTGAAACAGAGCTATCATCATAGCTAGCCCCTTCGGGGGGAGTAACCCAGGATTCATGCACTCTTTCCGAATTACCGCAACCTGCCATCCCCACGGCTAAAGTACAGGCAGACACCACTATGAGTGTCTTTGCCACCTTAAATAGAAACATTTTACCCTCCTCCTTTTTATAAAACTGCATGATATACAAGGCCGGTTCGCGGCCCATAACAATAAAGCCCGGGCATACTGCTCTTCGCTGACAAATAAGTCAATAATCTCATCCACCTGTCAGGGGGAAATACCTCTTTCCTGTAAATAAGCTATAACCAGCCCGGATAAATCGCTCGCCAAACAGTCGAATACCTGTAATTCTCTCATTGATCGCAGCCAGGTTAGCTGGCGTTTTGCCAGTTGCCTGGTAGCAAAAACCCCCATTTCCCGCATTTTAGTCAAACTGATCTGATCATCCAAATACATGTTCACCTGACGATAACCCACACATCTCATAGAGGGCGTATCAATAGTAATAGCAAATTGATCACGAATAAAGCGGACCTCATCAATCAACCCGATTTCCAGCATTCTTTCAAACCGCTGGCGAATACGCTCATGTAAAACGCTACGATCACTTGGAAGCAAAGCAATATTGCAAATACGATAAGGAAAATTATCATCCTGCTGTTGCGCCAGTAATTCCGACATGGGTCTGCCAGTCAAATAATAAACTTCCAGTGCGCGCTGGATGCGCTGGCTGTCATTAAGCTGGATGCGGCCTGCTGCTACGGGATCGAGTTGACTCAAAACAGCATGCATAGCTGGCCATCCCTGCTCCCGGGCAATCTGCTCCAGCTCTTTACGTATATCATTATCAGCGGACGGCATACTGGCAAGCCCTCTTTGCAATACCTTGAAATAAAGCATGGTACCGCCAACCAAGAGCGGGATATTGCCACGTGTCGTAATTTCGTGCATGGCTGATAAAGCCTCTTCTCTGAACCGTGCAGCAGAATAGTGCTCATCAGGATCGATTAAATCTATCAAATGATGGGGAATTGCCGCTCGTGTCGATTTGTCTGGTTTGGCACTACCAATATTCATATACCGGTAAACTTGAGCAGAATCCACACTAAGGATCTCCACCGGAAAATATCGCGCAATTTCTGCTGCCAGACTGGATTTCCCGCTGGCTGTAGGTCCCATCAGAAAAATAGCGGAAGGATATGACGTCTCAAGATGATTCACAGATAACTGTTATCAGTTACAATGAAAAAAGTATCGGGCAATTATTCTCACAACAACCTTTCTTATTACCCGCAGAATTTTTTGTACGAAAGGAAAAAGAAGGAAGCGTCAAAAACGACGCTGACATCATCTATCATCTGTCAGGAGAAAACTTTTGGAAATCTTTGTTATTCTGCTGCTGTTATTAATTCTGTGCAGTCTTGGCTCCGCACTTTATTACATGATCAAAGATAAAGGAGAAAATACGCGCATGGTCAAATCTCTGACGATACGGGTTACATTATCACTGATATTATTCGGCGTCATGATGTTATGGGTTTATATCAATTATATTCATGGAAAATAAAAAAAACCTAACTCCCGAAAAAGATGAACCCGCCACTGCCTGTCTGATACAGCACGATTGACAGACAAGCAATACTTTTCTGAACAATCCCAAAGCAGGCGATACACCTTGCTTCAAAGAACTTCTCACCCTTTAAAAGACAACACTGGCAAATTATTCCTGTCCTATCGGCAATGTGATTGGATATTTTTTCACTCCAAGTTCATTTTATTGCCATGTATTTTCGCAAATTTAATCACATACCTTGCCATATTATCTGTCTCCATCACAGGATGGATGTCTAGTAATTGAATAATGAACACTGCCTGACAGGTACACCAGCATTATAAATATAGATCAGCCATACTGATCAGCTATACAAAAGCCGACATGCTGCGTCATGTCGGCTTGTTATCTTTCCGTTCGGAAACGGATTCCGATTATTATCATCGGACATTAATCACAAGTGGCCTCGAAGTATTGTTTATCTCACTGATTTCATCAACCCGGCAATGGACTGGCATTATTTCATCGCCGATACAGCTGTCTGCTGTAACCGTCACAAAAAGTCTGTTTCCCGGCACTAATATCTCATTAAATACCAATCTCCCATCAAAAGTCACGGTATTTCCCGGTTTCAATATACCGTTAGAATAGGGGTACCAAAAGTCCTTTTGACCGGGTACAGTAAATGCCAACGGTAATTTCTGACCATCAGGCAAAGCATATTCAGCGGCGAGCTTAAAAACATTGGCTACTGCATTACCCTGATTCCTGACCGTAACTCTGACAGGGTGTCCTGGTTCGCCGGCCACATCTCCACTGATGGCATCAATAAAATTAAAATCAATAATGACCAGATCCGGTTTATTATCTGAACGCGTACCCACACCCGAACATCCAATCAACGTCGCACTCGAAAAAACAATAATTACCAGAAGAAATAGTGAATTTTTCATTGTTGTACCTTTCTCTTAATGAATTAAAAATTACATGAGGGATCAACAATATCTTTTGAAATTTGTTATTGTTGCAAACACGTGACTCATAGCAAAATAATAAATTCCTTTTACTTAAACCTCTGTGTATTCCATCACCGATCTTTCACTATTTGTGACAACCACATTGCTAAGCTCACATTTCCTGTTGTTTGTGATCTGACCGTCTCTTCAATTCACTAATTTGCCTGATACTCGGCGACATTATTTAAAAACCTCACTGGGCAGTTACAGTTAAATTACTGCATTGCTTTACCCTACGGGAAATGACCATACACCTGGGCAGACAGTGCGTTCAACTGCAGTTTTTAGGATAAAGCAGGAAGCCATCCAGAGGAGGGATAACAGGGAAAGGTTTGCGGGTGGATTGCACACTTGCGCTCGATTAATAGCGGACCATTGGCGTAAAATAAGGAAAGATATAAAAGTGTAACAAATCACCCATGGACACTTCGCACCTGTAGAGAATGCCCACCCATGAGTTATTGGGGTGATAG
>JBIQJX010000006.1:0-1882 GCA_044507105.1 Nitrosomonas sp. | reverse complement strand
GAGTCATGGAACAACATCAGCGCAATAAAAAAGAAAATAGAGTGCTTCATCATCCGGCTCCGGTTAAATAAATCACAACACAAAAATATTTCCTGGTTTATCAAAGGTATTTAAGAATGGCATAGCGGCCCTGCCGTTTATAACGATAATACCACTGGCAAACCGGATACAGCGCAACTGTAATGCCCACCCAGATCAAATAGACAATCGGCAACCCGTATCCGTAAGCTCGTGGAAATCCCTCCGGGAAATCCGGACCTGCCGGGTCGGCGAGGCTGCTTTTTATGAAAGCTGCTGCCAGCGCAAGCAAAACGATAAAAGGAAGGTGCAGCAAATAAAAACACATCGGTGCACGCCCAAATGTCACCATCACGGTACCAAACCAGCCTGTCGCTCGTTCGAGTAACGGCAATACCATGATGGCTGGCCCCAATGTCATGAGCACATATAACAGTGAAGGCGGGTATTTCTCACAATTGATGAAAGAGAGCAAGGTGAAAATTGCGGTTTCCTGTGGCGCCCAAGGCCTCGGATCTCCATAAAAATTACCGGAACGGAGCAGGATAAATAATAAAATTATTACACCTCCCAGTATAAACAATACTTTTTCCCGTGTTCTCCTCTCCAGCAGCATCAATCTGCCGAAACCATATCCTGCCGCCATGACACCGATCCAGGGGATCAATGGATAATGAGGTCGCAATACCAGCCGCTCCGTAAGCTGTACCGTTTCACCGCTATGGAGAATAGCCCACAAATAACCAAAATCACCCCAGTCATCACTTATAACACTGTCGAACAAATTGTGTCCGCCTATCATCAGCAGGCTAACAATAACAATTACCGGGATCGGCAGAAAAACCAGCCCGGCAAGTACTATCATCGACCACCCGATAGCCCATAACACTGTACCCGAAATTACCGAAAAATCAGGAGTGAAATTCCAGATCATGGATTCAAAGGTAATGCCCAGAAACAGAATCAGAATACCCCGGCTGAACAGGAATCCGCTGAGGCGTTGTCTGTCATGATGACGCACAAACGATAAATAAGCGCCAGTCCCTGCCAAAAAGAGAAAGACTGGTGCGCAGAAGTGAGTAATCCATCGGGTAAAAAAAAGAATGACGGAGGTCTGCGAGAGATCGACAGGACTGAAATTTACATTACTGAAAAAAGCCCGGGTGTGATCCAGCGCCATCAGGACAATCACTGCTCCACGCAAAACATCGATCGCTATGATTCTGTGATCGGCATAGTGAACTACTCGATTCGGATCAGATTTTACAGTCTGCCTGAACATATTTTATATGGAAAATCCCTGTTTACGCCGCCTGCGACAATTTGTCACATTCTCAATAATTGTTTTTACGGTGATAATTACCGCATTATCCTATTTTTTCGGGTATCAGGCTTTCGGTTCAGTCTGCCGGATGAATACTGGAACCGGATACAGAGATCACCGTCTCGATCCAGATCGATTCACAGACCTTCCGGCATCACTGCAGACAAGATTACTTTCTCCTCTACTTCGCCTGTCTTTTTACAGATAAAACTGTAAGAGACAGGTTCTTTTTTAGCGCTCACACATGTCGCTGGTTTGGGGGCTGTTTACTTTGGTTCTTGTATGGTCGATATGACGTGGAAACACGTTGGGGTTCATTCGTGGCTTTATCCTGCGGTACATTCCTCAATCGGTAATCTCAAGCTGTTACCGGGGTGAGCGTGAAAACCTGTCCTAACCGGGCAGCGGATTCAAAATCACCACGATAAAGAGCAGCACGGACATCATCCAACTTATAAGCATCCTCAAGCGATAAATAAGGCGACCAACCTTCCCCTGCATCAATAAGTTCGACCTCAACTTCAACGATGTATTGACCTT
>JBIQJX010000005.1:0-64688 GCA_044507105.1 Nitrosomonas sp. | reverse complement strand
CTGAGGTTTTTCGAGATGCCTAAAAGCTGCCATCTGATATTAAGCAGCGGTACTGGTGGGATGAAGATGAAGTATTGGCCCTATTCGGTGAAACCGCAGTGGCACGCGCCCGGGCATCCCACTGCGGTTTCACAAATTATTTACAGAAGATCAGTCCGGAATAAATTTCAATACATTGCCATTGATACAATAGCGTTTGAAAGTAGGGGGCGGGCCATCATCAAACACATGCCCCAAGTGGATACCCGAACTGGCACTGCGAACCTCAATCCGCTGCATGTAATCCGAATTATCTTGGTGGAATGTCACGGATCCCTCAACAGGTTCAAAAAAGCTGGGCCAACCTGTCTTACTGTCAAATTTTTTCCCGCTGAGAAACAGCGTGGCACCGGTAATGGGATCAACGAATCTTCCGGGGCGCTTTTCATCCAGATTGGAAGCAGTAAATGGCGGCTCTGTCCCCTGCTGAAAAGCAATTTTTTGCTGCTCCGGCGACAAAAGCTGGAATCCCAGCCATTGCCAGAAATTTTCCCTCTCCCCGTTATAGCCGGTATAACGGGTTATTTCTTTACCCTCCTCGAACAATACAATAGTGGGAGCGGCAAACAATGGTTTTTCCAGCGACCAGCCCGCAGGAGGATTTGTATTGAGCGTTACGGCGACAGGAATTTCCGCTTGCCAGTGCTGAAGAATATCCTGGTCGAACTGTTCACAGAATTCACAATTTTCAGATTCGAAAATCACCAGCTGCCGGGCAAAATTCAGCTCTTCGCCCTTCAGCGGCAACGTAAGATCAGTTGCTGCATCAGGTGATGCACTGCCTTGCACAGCTTTCTGCGCCAATGCCGAATATTTCACGCCCGTACCCCCCAGGCCACAATACCCATCAGGATTCTTTTTCAGATAATCCTGATGATACTCTTCAGCTGTGAGGTAATGCTTCAATGGCAGGATTTCAGTCGTAATCGGGCCATACCCTGCGGCGTCCAGCGCCCGCTGATAAACTTCCCGCGTGGCCAGTGCCAGAGACTTCTGCGCCTCATTCTGATAATAGATAGCACTTCGGTAATTGCTGCCGATATCGTTCCCTTGGCGATCGCCCTGGGTGGGGTTATGATTTTCCCAGAATTTTGCCAGCACGTTCTCCAGTGACAGTTGTTCCGGATCAAAAGTCACTTTTACCACTTCGGCATGATTGCGTCCTGACGCTCTGCCTGCCCGCAAAGCTCTTTCATGGCTCAGAATCTGCTGGTAGGTCGCGTCAGGCAGATCACCTCCCGCATAACCACTTTCCACATCCAATACACCCGGGATTTCTCCCATGCGCTTCTCGGCTCCCCAGAAGCAACCCATTCCCAGAACGATAAAATCTGCATTCCCTTCGGCTAATTGGCCGGGCTTGACAGAACTGGACATTACGGCTTTCTCCATTGCAAAGATTGCTACAATCATTATCAAACCAGTTATTGTCGCAATAATGATTTTCATGGCTCTCTGATATTTACTCGATAAAATTTATGGACAACTTGAAATACCCCGGGTTCTTGTCTGATCAACCTGACTCTTCGAATCTTGTACAAGCAGGAAGTGATAAACAAGAACCCTCACCGGACAAAAAACAGACCAACAGCGTAATCCTGCATGCTATAAACATTTTAACCCCTTTTTAATGCGACAATGGCAATATGGATTGTTACAAAAAGCTTTTCGACGACGCCCAGCACAGTCAGAGATAGACATTCGCAGCCCCGGCTTTTCCGTGGCCGGAACCGACAGACTAATTCAGGGGAATGAATATGATAAATTCAGGGGCAACACAGATACAAAAAAGCGGTCGTACAATGAAAGCGGCCGTCTTCGTGGAACCGGGCCGTATTGTTCTCGAGGAAAAGCCCATTCCTAAAGTGGGACCGCGTGACGCACTATTGCAGGTCACGACTACCACTATCTGCGGAACTGATATACATATTCTCAAAGGCGAGTATCCGGTCATCCCTGGACTGACCATAGGCCATGAACCGGTAGGCGTCATCGCGGAGCTGGGTGAGGCAGTCTCGGGATACGAGATAGGACAGCGGGTAATTGCCGGCGCCATCACTCCCTGTGGGCAATGTCATCCGTGTCTGGATGGGCATCAGTCGCAGTGTGGGGGCAAAGTCATGGGAGGCTGGCGGCTCGGCAATACCATTGACGGCTGTCAGGCAGAATACGTGCTGATACCGGATGCCATGGCCAACTTGGCACCGATTCCCGATCACCTGACCGATGAGCAGGTGCTAATGTGTCCTGATATCATGAGCACCGGCTTTGGTGGCGTAGAAAGTGGCCGAATCCGGGTCGGCGATACCGTCGCAGTATTTGCCCAAGGACCGATTGGGTTGTGTGCAACCGCCGGAGCAAAACTAATGGGAGCAACCCGGATCTTTGCAGTGGATGCATTGCCGGAACGACTCGCCATGGCGCGCAACTTGGGAGCTGATGTGACGATCAATTATCAGGAACGTGATCCGGTCGAAGTGATTCTGGAAGCTACCAACGGACGCGGAGTGGATGTCGCCGTTGAAGCTCTCGGCACCCAAACAACATTCGAAAATTGTCTGCGCGTATTGCGACCGGGTGGTGTACTCTCCAGTCTGGGGGTCTATTCAGGCAAACTCACGTTGCCACTGGATGCTTTCGCAGCCGGGCTCGGTGATCACACTATCATGACGACTCTGTGCCCTGGCGGTAAGGAACGAATGCGTCGGCTGATGAACGTCCTGGCCGCTGAACGGGCAGATCTGCGACCATTGGTCACACACCGCTTCAAACTCGATCAGATCGAAGAAGCTTATGAGCTGTTCGCCAACCAGCGTGATGGTGTACTCAAAATAGCCATTACCCCTTCATAAATTTCCGTAACATCACGAATATATGCAAAAGACAGGGAATCTCTGAAAAATATGCCAGATTCCCTGCCGCCCAGAAACCCATCTGCAATGGTCATTCCACTATCGAGAGGATACACTGGCTGTTCCACGAATCAGCAGTACAGGTATTGATGCAGCCCGCGCCACACCTTCTGCAACACTGCCAAGCAACAGGCGACTGAAACCCGAATGGCCGTGAGTACCCAGGACGATCAATTCGGCCTGCCAGCGCTCAGCTTCCGTCACAATAACATCTGCAACACGTTCATTGCCTGCTGATATCAGTCGGGTCTCCACTTCTATATCTGACATCCTGACCTGAGCCTCAGCATCTGCCAGCATTTTTTCTCCACAACTGCGAACCGTTTTCTGCAATTCTTCGTAATTGATATAGTCTTCACCGATCAGATAGATAATATCTTCGTAAATATGTACGAGTTCCAGTTGGGCACCCAGTGATCGGGCCAGTCTGATTGCTTCCTGCAGGGCATGCTTTGAAGTCGGACTGCCATCAATTGGCACCAGGATTTTCTGGTACATACTATCTCCCGTAAATATTGATTGAAATTCCTATATCCTGAAACATTCTATTCCATATTCCTCAAACATAAGAAAATTGCCAAATGAAATTTCCATTTCCATCGACGGCTCCCCTGTGCCAGCACATAATATTACGACCCAAAACGGACAAATAGACAAAGACCTGACAGTTTTCACGCGCTTTCTTTATGATGAAATCAATTTTTTCTCATAAAAGTAATTTTTAATTCCGCGGACAGCAGTAAAAAATGAGGTGCAAAATATTCAACAAATAAGGCTTCGAACAGCACGTTAACCTTCTCGAGCTGTTTACGGCTGACAGCGCGCAGGTAAACAGGTATTATTTCCAGGGAATCGGACTCGCTTCACGTAGTAAAAATTTGAACAGATTCCAGGAAAAAGGAAAAACTTGAAAAAAATTCATACCATCAGAATTCAGGTAGAATCATCGTGTAATCAGCTAACACTAAAAATCAGCCAGGGTTGAGTAATCAAAAATACGGTATGTATATACCTCAGACTGCAACAAAATCTTTTACAAGAAGGAATTTCAGATGAAGAATCTTAATAAATATTATGCTGTTTGTATCATTGGCCTCAGTGTCACTTTGGCCGCTTGTGACGGAGTTCCCGAAGTTAATTCGGTGAATTGCTCAGGAAGAGGGATGGAGAAAGCACTTACAGCCTTCAAAAATAACGAAGCTGAACGGCAGGCGTTCATTGATCAATGCAACGCCTTAAAACAGGAAGACTAAATTTACCCCTACAGATCCGAGTCCATTCCCGGAGCACTTCCCGACACCCGGCATATAACGTGTTATGCTGATACGATACCGGTCAATAAAGCAGAGTATCTTTATGGACTGGACGGTATGAAAATTACTCACGACCGGGTAGTATATTTAGCATACAACCCAGACAGGATACAATAACGGCAAACTAATCAGGAAGCAGTAAAGGTGTATTCCCCAACTGCTTCCCTCTTGCTGTTCTGGAAGGATACAAACGAAAGCAAGCAACGGACCTATTACCGTCATCTTAAAACTACTGCCTCATCACGTGCACTCGATCGTCTCTTCAGTAAAATTTAAGTCGTGGAGTAATTCACGTTTTATTTTCCCCACTCTTTTCCTTTTTGAGCTTTTCCTGGCAGGCAGCTTCCCAGAGACAAATCAAATTATCGGTTTCTTCTGAAGCAATTTCTTTTGATATTCGTTTGTGTTCCTCGCAGGCATGGAAGAGATTTCTGCACTCCTACACAGCACCTGCACGACGCACAAAAAAAAGCACTTTCTCATATCCTGATTAAGTGCCTGATTTTTTTGGCTCCCCGACCAGGGCTCGAACCTGGGACCTGCGGATTAACAGTCCGTCGCTCTACCGACTGAGCTATCGGGGAATATGGGTAATCGATACCAGGGCGGTATGTTAGACTCTTATGTTGATTTGGTCAACTTCCCTCTGCGTGATCAATACGGTTGTAAGAATACTACTTATAGAATAAACGGATCTTTGGAAATGCAGGCATTTATTCGGCTATTTAATTATTTTGATCGCCGCCTTCTGCTGGCTGTTGCCTTCCTTTTCAACACAGGCCAAGGCTTTGCGGCCTTTGCTGTAGTAACGGCCCATCCACTGGCTACTGAGGCAGGAGAGCACATTCTCCGGCAGGGTGGTAACGCTTTCGATGCAGCAGTAGCTGTTGGGGCCGCGCTGGCTGTGGTTGAACCTTATGCCTCCGGCTTGGGGGGAGGAGGATTCTGGCTGCTGCATCGTGCCAGTGATCAACTGGAAGTCATGATAGATGGCCGGGAGACTGCCCCCCGCGCCGCATATGCTGCTATGTATCTGGACTCAACAGGCCACCCGGACCGTCTGGCATCCTTACAGGGAGCCAGAGCAGCCGCCATCCCTGGCACTCCTGCTGCACTGGTGCATATTACGGATAAATATGGGCGGTTTTCTCTGGCAAAAAATCTTGCGCCGGCAATCCGGCTTGCGCATAATGGTTTCATCGCCAATGAGCGTCTAATTCGAGCAATAACTCATCATCGTTCCAAACTGACGACCGAATCCAGCAGCTCCCGTATATTTCTGCCTGAAGGGCGGGTCCCTTTCCCCGGCAAACCATTTCATCAGCCAATGCTGGCCAAAACACTGTCACAAATTGCCAAATATGGTAAAGATGGTTTTTATCGCGGTGCCGTTGCTGCAGAAATGGTACGCGCTGTCAGACAGGGTGGAGGTATTTGGACTCTCGAAGATCTGGCCGATTATCGGATAGTGGAACGCCAGCCTGTTTCTTTCACATTCCGGGGAACGCGTATTACGACTACCAGTCTGCCTTCAGCTGGCGGGGCCACTCTTGCGCAGGCGCTGAACATCCTGGAGTACTATCCGCTCGATGAACTGACGACAGCTGCACGCTCTCATCTGATTGTTGAGGCGATGCGCCGAGCGTATGAAGATCGTGCGAAATACCTGGGTGACAGCGATTTCATCACAGTTGATACCAAAAAACTCATCAGTAAAGCCTATGCGCTGCACAGAGCAGCAACGATTGATATGGACCAGGCAACGCTGACACCTGCTGAAGGTGTGAACCACGAGATCCTATCGGCTGATCCGGGACAATTCACGCCGTCATATCGTATGCCATTGCAGGAAGGTACGAATACCACCCATTTTTCCATTATGGACAGCCAGGGAAACAGAGTGGCGGCCACGCTCAGCATTAATACTTTTTTCGGTTCAGGTTTCGTTGCAGGAAAAACAGGGGTATTACTCAACAATGAAATGGACGATTTCGTAATTGCCCCTGATGTGCCGAACACATATGGTTTGCGTGGCGGAAAAATGAATGCGATTGCTCCCGGAAAACGGCCTCTGTCCAGCATGTCACCTACCTTCCTGAAAAATGAAAAAGGCATTTTGATCACCGGAACACCTGGCGGCTCACGTATCATCAGCACCTTACTTTTATCAATTATCGACTTCGCGGGGCGAGGTCAGACAAACCCCGAGCAACTGGTTGCCAGCCCCCGTTATCATCATCAGTATTTACCTGATGAAATTGTGATCGAGCCTCATGCATTCGACACGAAATGGATTGAAGCTCTGGAAGCAAAAGGACATACTGTCAAAATAGCTGCAAGGCCATGGGGAAACATGCAACTGATATTTTTCGACAGGCAGTCAGGAAAAATGCATACCGCCAGCGATCCACGTGGCAGGGACTATACACGCTATTGATTTTCAGGTGATCTCATCAGCATGAAAAAAAAGCCTATCGAAAAGGACGAAACGACAACAGTAATTTTACCTTCGGAAAATTTCGAAACTGCTTTGGCAGAACTGGAACATATCGTATCCGCTATGGAAACAGGACAAATGTCTCTGGAAGATGCGCTTTCCTCGTACAAACGAGGAGTGGAATTGCTACAATATTGTCAGGCCATGTTGAAAGATTCACAGCAACAGATAAAAATACTCGAGGCGGATATGCTGAAAAATTTCTCTACTATCGGGCGTGATGAGCGCTGATTTCCAGACATGGGCAACAGAACGCCTCACCTTTATTGAAACCTGGCTGGAAGAACATCTTCCCGCTGTCAATTGCGCTCCGACACGTTTGCATGATGCAATGCGTTATGCAGTATTGGGCGGAGGAAAACGGATACGACCGCTGTTATCCTTTGCAGCGGGAGAATTAAGTGGAGCGGATGAGACCCGTGTCGTCATTGCCAGCGCGGCAGTAGAACTGATCCATACTTATTCCCTGGTACATGATGATCTGCCCTGCATGGATGATGACGTGCTCCGGCGCGGCAAACCGACTTGCCATGTCAGATATGATGAGCCGACCGCTTTGCTGGTAGGTGACAGCCTGCAGAGTCTGGCTTTCCAGCTGCTGGCAGAATTTACCCTGGTGGAAGATCCGCACAAACAACTGGAAATGATCAGGCATCTTGCATTTGCGGCAGGGTCACGCGGCATGGCGGGTGGCCAGGCCATCGATCTGGACAGCGTGGGGAAAACACTGAGTCTGCCGGAACTTGAATTCATGCATATCCACAAAACTGGTGCGCTGATCCGCGCTGCAGTGATACTGGGCGCTCATTGCGGCACAAAACTGGACTCCGCACAACTCAAATCACTGGATCATTTTGCCAAATGTATCGGCCTGGCGTTCCAGGTTATAGACGACATATTGGACACAGAAGCCACGACTGCTGCGCTCGGCAAAACTGCCGGAAAGGATGCAGAGAACAACAAGCCGACCTATGTTAGTATTCTGGGTATCAGGCAGGCGCGCGAGCTCGCACATCAGCTTCGGCAAGATGCCTGCGATGTACTGGATCAGTTTGGAGCCGAAGCCCTGCGTTTGCAACAGGTTACTGATTTCATCATACAGCGTGAGTTTTGATCTTCCGCTGCCGATCTTTACATTATCCATTCTCAGCTACAAATTTTTCTGAATCTGCATGTATCCATTACTTGATCGCATCGAGATACCCGCACAGTTACGCACGTTGAAACGCAGTCAACTGCCGCAGTTAGCTACTGAACTGCGGAAATTTCTGATCGAGTCCGTGGCCGATACTGGCGGGCACTTATCTTCCAATCTTGGAACGGTCGAACTGACTATCGCGCTTCATTATGTATTCAATACCCCCCGGGATCGATTGATATGGGATGTGGGTCATCAAACCTATACGCATAAAATACTGACCGGCCGGCGTGCAGGGATGGCGCGCCTGCGCATGCAGGACGGGATCGCAGGCTTCCCCAGACGGGATGAAAGCGAATACGATGCTTTCGGTACAGCGCATTCCAGTACTTCCATAAGCGCCGCGCTGGGCATGGCAGTGGCCGCACGAATCAGCGGAATCAAGCGACGTGCAATTGCTGTGATTGGTGATGGTGCTATGAGCGCAGGTATGGCTTTTGAAGCTCTGAATAATGCCGGCGTGATGGATGCTGATCTGCTGGTCATCCTGAACGATAACGATATGTCCATTTCACCGCCGGTGGGCGCCCTCAACAACTATCTCGCCAGACTGATGTCCGGCCGTTTTTATGCTACTGCAAGGCGAGCGGGAGAGAAAATGCTGGGTGTCGTGCCTCCGGTACTGGAGCTGGCCAAACGTGCGGAAGAACATGTCAAAGGCATGGTAACGCCCGGTACGCTGTTTGAAGAATTCGGTTTCAATTATATTGGTCCAATTGATGGACACGACTTGGATGTATTGCTGACTACACTGAACAATATCAAGCAGCTGGAAGGACCACAATTTCTACATGTTGTGACACGCAAAGGCAAAGGTTACAAACCGGCAGAAGAAGATCCGATTCTGTACCATGGTGTCGGAAAATTTAAACCGGATCAGGGAATTATCCCGAAGCCCGCCACCAAACCCGCCTACACACAAATTTTTGGTGACTGGCTGTGTGACATGGCTGCCAAAGATCCCCGTCTGATCGGTATTACTCCCGCCATGCGAGAAGGGTCTGGACTCATTCGCTTCTCGAAAGAATATCCGGATCGCTATTTCGACGTAGGGATTGCGGAACAGCATGCGGTAACGTTTGCTGCCGGTGCCTCATGCGAAGGGCTGAAGCCGGTTGTGGCAATCTATTCAACTTTTTTGCAGCGTGCTTACGATCAGTTAGTCCATGACGTTGCGATCCAGAATCTGCCGGTGGTTTTTGCCATCGATCGTGCAGGACTTGTTGGGGCGGATGGACCGACTCATGCGGGGAGCTTCGATCTGACTTATCTACGCTGTATACCTAATATCACGGTCATGGTACCCGCCGATGAAAATGAATGTCGGCAGATGCTCTACACTGCTTTTCAGCTGAATACTCCTACAGCAGTCCGCTATCCGCGAGGCACCGGACCGGGCGTGGAAATTGAGCGGGAAATGCAGAGCATCCCGGTAGGCCGGGGTGAAATCCGGCGCCGTGGCACACAAATCGCCCTGCTGGCATTCGGCAGCATGCTTGCACCTTGTCTCGAAGCAGCAGAAGAACTGGACGCTACTGTCGTGAATATGCGTTTTGTGAAACCTCTTGACCAGGATCTGATCGCAACGCTGGCTGCAGAACATGAATTACTGGTCACCATTGAGGAAAATACTATCATGGGCGGAGCCGGCAGCGCAGTATTGGAATATCTTATTAGACTCGGGAAAAACGTCCGCTTACTGCAGCTTGGTCTGCCAGACGCTTTTCTTGACCAGGGAGATCCTGTTCAGATGCTGGCTGATTGCGGACTGGATAAAACGGGTATTATCAAATCGGTACGAGAAAAACTCGCTTCATAGTACCATGTTCTGCATAGTTGCCAACAAGCCAGCTGAGCGGTGTAGCTTTAGTTTACTGTGAAGAAGCTTACTGTATCCCGAAGTCGGGCAATTTGGAAACGATCAGAAGAACAGATAACAAACTGATTCTGATGAATATTTGGGGTTTTCTATATATCCCTGCCATAAGTATAGCGGTCCTTCTCCTGAATCAGGCATTACATCTTACGGCTTCTCAGACTGGCAATATGGGGGTATGGTATGGATACTGCAGCCGGAGTTATTAATCCGGGAGCTATTCACTTCACAAGAAGGAGTTTTTATGAATAAACAGACAGATTTACCCATTGCGGATGTACAAAGCTCGCTGGACACGAGGCGCATCGCTATTGATCGGGTAGGAATCAAAGCGATCCGTCATCCGGTACGGGTCGCCGATAAAGATGATGGTATCCAATATACCGTGGCGCAATTCAATATGTACGTCAATCTGCCGCATAATTTCAAGGGAACCCATATGTCCCGTTTTGTGGAAATACTGAATAGCCACGAACGTGAGATTTCGGTGGAGTCGTTTGAAGACATTCTGCGTTCTATGGTTAAAAAACTGGAATCGGATTCGGGGCATATCGAGATGACTTTCCCTTATTTCGTCAATAAATCAGCTCCTATTTCGGGAGTAAAAAGTCTATTAGATTATGAAGTGACTTTTATCGGTGAGATCAAACAGGGTGATCAGTATGAATTCACTATGAAAGTAATCGTTCCCGTTACCAGCTTATGCCCCTGTTCCAAAAAAATTTCTGACTATGGTGCGCACAACCAGCGCTCCCATGTAACGATTGCTGTACGTACCAACAGTTTCGTCTGGATTGAAGATATTATCAGAATTGCTGAAGAACAAGCCTCATGTGAACTGTACGGTCTGCTGAAGCGGCCTGACGAAAAATATGTTACGGAAAAAGCCTACGACAATCCAAAATTTGTCGAAGATCTGGTGCGTGATGTGGCTGAGATATTGAATCGTGATGCCCGGATTGATGCCTATATCGTTGAATCAGAAAATTTTGAATCCATACACAACCATTCTGCCTATGCATTGATCGAACGCGACAAACGTAAACAATGAGGAGATTGGGTTTATAAGGCAGGCCTTCGAGCGCCAGCTACGCAGAAATTCAAGCCAGAATAATAATACAACTCACATCATGCTTGTGTGATTTCTTCGATCAGACAGAATCCTATACTTCATTACACTCAGCAACTGAATCCCTCTGCAAAGGTGCAGGGTAGTATGGGATGTCTGAGCACGAGCCTACAATACATGACAAACCGATATTCTAACATTCCGGAATGGATACTGCTAATGGTTAAAGGTCAATTTACCGGATTGGTAACTGTTTCCCGCGCCTTGCTCTCAGAAACCGGATCAAACCAGGCAAGCTTCTGATGCAATTTGACTACTTCTCCTACAATAATCAACGTGGGAGGCTTGGGAGGATCAGCGAGGACATCTGCCGGCAGGGTTTCGAGAGTACCGGTCAGAATACGCTGATTGGGTGTCGTGCCTTGCTGAATGATAGCTGCCGGCGTGATAGCAGGTAAACCATGGGCAATCAGCTGCCGACACAATTCCGTAAGCCCCAGCAACCCCATATAGACCACAATCGTCTGGTTCGGACGTGCCAGAGCCGGCCAGTCAAGTTGAATACTGTTGTTTTTGAGATGGCCTGTTACAAACATACAGGATTGCGCATAATCACGGTGTGTCAGGGGGATACCCGCATAGGAAGCAATTCCTGATGCAGCCGTAATGCCGGGAACCACCTGGAAAGGAATATGGTACTGGGAAAGTGTTTCGATTTCTTCACCTCCTCGCCCGAAAATGAACGGATCACCTCCTTTCAAACGCAGGACACGTTTGCCCTCTTGCGCCAGCTTTACCAGCAGATCATTAATCGAAGTCTGCGGCATGGTATGCTGATTACGCGCCTTACCGGCATAGATACGGGTTGCATCTCGTCTAACCATATCCAGAATGGCGGGTGACACCAGACGGTCATAGACGACTACATCGGCCTGCTGCATCAGGCGCATCGCGCGAAAAGTCAGCAGATCAGGATCTCCCGGGCCCGCTCCCACCAGATAAACTTCTCCAACGGGCAATTGATCAGCACTGTTTTCCAGGGTATCGAGCAGGTAGCGTTGCGCTGCCCGGTCTTTACCTGCAAAAACCATCTCTGCAAACGGTCCTTGCAGCATTTTTTCCCAGAACAGACGACGATTTTCTGAATGGGAAAAATGCTGCTTGACCCGTTCCCGGAATCGGGCAGCATAATCAGCCAGTCGGCCATAAGCTGCAGGTATTAATACCTGCAGACGTGCTCGCAGTATTCTGGCCAGTACCGGCGAAGTACCCCCACTGGAAACTGCAACAATGACTGGAGAGCGGTCCAGAATGGAAGGCATGATGAAGGTACATAAATCCGGATTATCTACAACATTCACCGGAATATTCGCTCGCATAGCAGCCGCAGAAACTGCCTGGTTGGTTACCGAGTCACTGGTAGCGGCAATTACCAACACTATATCGTGCAAATGATCAGGATGAAAATTTTCAGCGACATGAGTAACTGCGGTAGATTGCAGCAAACTATTCAGCTCGCTGCTAATCGCGGGAGATACAATACGGATACATGCACCTGCCTTAAGCAATAATGCGGCTTTGCGCGCAGCAACACTGCCCCCGCCAATAATCAGGCAATTACGTTGTTTGATATCCAGAAAAACAGGCAAGTAGTCCATCGAGCAATTGGACCCTAAAAGAGAACCAGCAGAAAACCGGCCAGGTTACTTGTACAAGAACGACCGATACTATAAGAAACTATACAGGGATTATACAACTTGGATCAGATAACCTGTACAGGTTATATATAATCTGCTGCTTATATCGTTTGGTTTCTGAAGAGCCAGGCTATTGTTCTTCTTTATAGGCCACTGTGAATGGACAACCTGTTGCTCGTCCTTCTTTGTTTCTTTGTAGGGGACAAGTTACATGCAGAGGCTAAAACAATCTGCTACGATATTTCTTATGTTGATTTATTACCCTGGGCATATTTCTCAAGTCTTACGCTTTAAACCCCACGATAATTTATCGGATCAGCCTTTCGCGTTTGTACAGTTCATCTATTGCTATACCCATACCAGCTTCACCACCAAATACCGTACCCAGGGTTTTATCGTGAAGATGTTGGATATTGAGGTTATAAAATTCTTTTCTTAGGGGAAAATATTTCACTTCCTCAACCAGTTGCAATGCGTGCTGCATATAAAAAGTCACAAATTCCCGGACTTCCGGTTTATCTGCTGATTTGGCATTGATATAAATGAAGATGGGCCGGGACAATGGCTCATAACTTCCGTTTTGCACTGTAGTCATGGAAGGGAGAACACCACCATTACCATTATCGATAGCAACGGCTTTTAGCTTGTGCTGGTTCTCGATATAATAAGCAAAGCCGAAGAATCCCAGCGCATGCAAGTCGCTAGCTACTCCCTGTACCAGCACATTATCATCTTCGGAAGCGGTAAAATCTCCACGACTGGATTTTGCTTTACCCACCACCGCTTCGGTAAAATAATCAAATGTACCTGAATCTGCTCCCGCCCCAAAGAGCTTGATTCTGGCATTGGGCCAGGCAGGGTTGATCTGGTTCCAGTTAAGTATTTTCCCTTGCGCTTCAGGCTTCCAGATTTTTTTCAATTCAGCAATCGTTATAGATTGGACCCAGTTATTTCTGGGGTTAACCACTACTGTCAATGCATCAAAGGCAATTGGCATTTCGATATACTCCACACCATGCTCCTGGCATTGTTTCATTTCCGAGGGCAGGATAGGACGGGAGGCATTCACAATATCAATTTCATTCCGGCAAAATTTCTTGAACCCGCCACCTGTTCCCGAAATACCCGCTGTCACCATAATCGCACCCTTTTTGGCGATCTGGAAATCTTCCGCAGCTGCTTCTGTAATAGGAAAAACCGTACTCGACCCGTCTATTTTGACAATAGGTCTGGCATGAATATAACTGCTGACCCCAATGGCAAGCATGAAGCCGAGGATCGCGAACAGAAAACTGGTTTTCTTATTGAATCTCAATGGTGACTGTTGCATGATGGTCATCCTGCTTCTTAAAAATGTGAAAAAAACTGCGTCCTCTATTCTCCAGGCGCCGTCGGGTAATAAGCGTAACCGCACTATGTTACAGGTATGGGATGACCATTACTGGGCTCAACAACTGGAACGACAGCCTGCTGCCGAATCGTATCAGCAATTTTCTCGGCCCAGTATTCAATCTGCCGGGGTATTTTCCCTTCTACCATGACTCTGATCAGTGGTTCGGTACCGGAGGCGCGCAGTAGGATACGTCCATCATTTCCCAGTACCTGTTCAGCTTCATCTTTGCACGCCTGAATCACCTGATCATTCTGGAAATCGAAATGTTTGGGCACCCTTACATTAATCAGACGCTGAGGAAAGAAGGTAACGTCTCGCATGAAGTCAGCAAGGGTCATACCTGTATCCCGCAGTGCGTATAATACTTGGAGGGCAGAAATAATACCGTCACCTGTTGTGTGCTTGTCACGGCAAATAATATGCCCCGAATTTTCGCCACCCAGATACCAGTTGTTTTGTTGTAATAACTCAGAAACGTAACGATCTCCAACGTTTGCGCGGGAGAATGGAATATCGCATCGCTCAAAAGCCTGTTCAACGGCAAGGTTGGTCATCAATGTGCCGGCTATTCCGCCTCGCAGCGTACCCGATTGCTGCCGATGCCGGGCGATAATATAAATCATGCTGTCACCATCGTATACCACTCCTTCACCACTAACCATCAGCACGCGATCTCCATCGCCATCCAGAGCGATACCCAGATCCGCCTGATGATGCAGGACTGCATCCTGCAGCGCCATAATATGTGTAGCGCCGCATTCATAATTGATGTTAAGGCCGTCAGGATTGGCAAAAACAGTCACTACGTCTGCACCCAGTTCATGCAAAACATGACCGGCTATGTGATAAGTTGCACCATGGGCACAATCAACCACGATTCGCAGACCCCGTAGATCCAGCTGGTTGGGAAAAGTGCTCTTACAGAATTCAATATATCTGCCAGCAGCATCCGTGAGTCGCTGAACTTTACCTAATCTGTCAGAAGGGGCTGTCTCCATCGGCCTCTCCAGTTCAGCTTCAATCTGAAGCTCCATACTGTCAGGCAGCTTGGAACCGCTGGAAGAAAAAAATTTGACACCGTTATCATCAAATGGGTTATGGGAGGCGGAAATAACTGCACCGGCCTGGATACGTAAAGCACGAACCAGATAAGCCACTGCAGGAGTGGGAAGAGGCCCTGACAGCAACACGTCTACTCCCGCTGCTGAAAAACCCGCTTCCAGAGCAGATCCCAGCATATATCCGGATATCCGGGTATCTTTCCCTATCAGCACAGTAGGGCGCTTGTCGGGCGCCAGTTGCCAGTCGAATGCCAGTAACACTTTACCGGCAGCATAACCCAGACGCAGAAAAAAATCCGGAGTAACAGGAAAATCGCCTACTTTTCCCCGGATACCATCAGTACCAAAATAATTTTTCTTCATTTCAACGCGGATTCCTTGATTGATTGAAGCGAGACGCTCAATTCAGCTGCAAAATCATGATGTATGCCCTGAAATACCACTGGCAAGAAGGTCACTTACTCAGCCTCACCATTTCAGACCGGAAGAATCTTCTATATGCCCCGTAGGGTGCACCTAGAATAGTTATCAGTCTCCTATTTTACAGTTCGTTTTAGAGTTGCAAACCATAAATTGCACCTCTTTGATTGACTGATCCAGATCAGAAATAATATAACGACATTTTTGTTGAGAATCGACAAATACAGCGAAATCAATACTGTAATTTAAGACCATCAATCAGAAAACCCGGATAGAGGCGATCTATTGCTGCAAACACCGAGAATGCATCATATGTAGCTTTGACATCATGCACCCGCACAATTTTGGCACCTTGACCCACTGCCAGCAAGGCTGCTGCCACACTAGCATGAACACGATTATTGACAACATTACCTGTAATAGTACCTAACATCGATTTACGCGAGAGACCTGCGAGAATGGGGAGATTCATAGTCGAGAACCGGTCAAGCTGACGCAACAAAAGCAAATTATGCTCGAATGTTTTACCAAAGCCAAAGCCAGGGTCAATGATGAGACGCTCATGTGTAATTCCAGCTGAAATTGCTGCTGCAATACGTCCCTCCAGAAATGACCCGACTTCAGTAACCACATCTGAATATTGGGGGTCGCGCTGCATCGTTTCCGGCTTTCCCCTCATATGCATCAAGCATACCATGACGGAACTGTCTGCAACAGCCTCCAATGCCCCAGGGGTTCGCAGTGCATTGATATCATTGACGATATCCACTCCCGCCTGTATGGCGACACGCATGACTTCTGGCTTGGAAGTATCGACTGACACTGGGATATTCATACTCACAGCAAATTCTATGACGGGAATAATACGTAATAATTCTTCATCGGATCCGACAGGCCGGCTGCCGGGGCGAGTGGATTCCCCCCCAATATCCAGGATATCCGCCCCCTCCTGAATCAGGTGATGTGCTAACTTTATTGCTTTTTCGGTAGTGGCATAATGCCCGCCATCAGAAAAAGAATCAGGCGTAACATTAATCACCCCCATGATTAGCGGGCGATTCGTCTGAAGAATCTGTTGCAGATTGTTCATTCAGATAAGAAAACGGCCTGTACGCAGTAAGAAAACGTACAGGCCATTAAAGGGGAATAACGAGCTTAGACTACTCTTTTCAAATTTCCACTTTGCGAGCAGGCGCTTCTGTTGCGGCCGGTTCACTAGCAGGAGGCTGATTCACCTCTTTGGCCGGTGTACCTTTATCTTCTCGCGTGGAAGACTGTGATGCTTGCGGCGGACGAGGCGGGCGACCTTCCATAATGTCCTTGATCTGCTCGCTGTCTATCGTTTCCCATTCAAGTAATGCCTGGGTCATTGCCTCAATTTTATCCTTATTCTCCTCAATCAGCTTGCGCGCAAGCGCATATTGCTCATCGACGATACGTCGGATTTCGGCATCAACCTTTTGCATGGTTGCTTCACTCACATTTTTATGTGTGGTAACTGAACGACCCAAGAACACTTCACCTTCATTTTCCCCGTATACCATAGGTCCTAATGCGTCCGACATTCCCCACTGGGTTACCATCCTGCGGGCAGTATCAGTAGCCCGTTCGAAGTCATTGGAAGCACCAGTAGTCATTTGATCCATGAATACTTCTTCCGCAATACGGCCACCAAACATAACGGCTATCGTCTGCAGGATCTGATCGCGATCCATACTGTAACGATCTTCAGCAGGCAGCTGCATCGTGACGCCCAACGCGCGCCCACGGGGGATAATCGAAACCTTATGAACCGGATCGGTCTTTGGCAATAAATATGCTACTACTGCATGGCCTGATTCATGGTAAGCGGTGTTACGCCGCTCATTCTCAGGCATGACGACAGAACGGCGCTCTGCACCCATAAGGATCTTGTCCTTGGCTCGTTCAAAATCATCCATATCTACGAGACGTTTACTGGCTCGTGCAGCAAACAGGGCAGCTTCGTTAACCAGATTGGCTAAATCAGCTCCCGACATACCAGGCGTACCTCTGGCAATAATGCTTGCTTTCACATCAGGCGAAACTGGAACCTTACGCATATGTACCTGCAGTATCTGCTCACGGCCACGGATATCGGGCAGGGGGACAGTCACTTGCCGGTCGAATCGGCCGGGACGCAGCAAAGCAGGATCCAGCACATCCGGACGGTTGGTGGCCGCAATAACGATTACTCCTACATTACCTTCAAATCCATCCATTTCGACCAGCAACTGGTTCAGAGTCTGTTCACGCTCATCGTTTCCGCCTCCAAGACCCGCACCCCGCTGGCGACCAACCGCATCAATCTCATCGATGAAGATAATGCAGGGTGCGTGTTTTTTCGCCTGTTCGAACATGTCCCTGACTCTGGAAGCACCGACCCCAACGAACATTTCAACAAAATCTGAACCGGAAATACTGAAGAACGGTACTTTTGCCTCCCCGGCGATGGCACGGGCCAGCAACGTTTTACCCGTTCCCGGGTTACCGCACATCAATACTCCTCGGGGGATACGTCCACCCAGTTTCTGGAACCTGGAAGGATCTCTCAAAAATTCCACCAGTTCGGCGACTTCTTCTTTAGCCTCTTCACAGCCGGCCACATCCGCAAAAGTAACGTTGTTATTTTTATGGTCGAGCATTCTGGCTTTACTTTTTCCAAATGAGAAAGCACCGCCACTGCGCCCGCCTCCCTGCATCTGACGCATGAAGAAAATCCAGACAGCGATCAGCAGCAACATTGGGAACCATGAGACGAGCACACTCATCAGCATGGAAGGTTCTTCTTCCGGTTTGGCTTCCACAATCACGCCCGCCCGTAACAGATCACTCACCAGCCACGGATCGGACGGTGAATAAGCAATGAACTGGCGCCCGTCTGTTTTTGTGCCTCTCAGTGTACGGCCATCAATTACCACTTTGGCAATTCTTCCCTGGTTCATTTCACTGATGAACTGTGAATATTCCATGGGTGGCTGTGTTGACTGCCGGGTAGTGAACTGATTGAATACTGTCATCAGTACCAATGCAATCACCAGCCAGATAGCCATGTTTTTAACCAGATTATTCATATTAGCTCCTCAATATCGTTTCTTGACGAAACCGGGTGTCTCGGAACATTGCGTTTCACCCATTAAAAGATTGTTCCTGCAGTCTAACAGATTATTTTTTCTACTCCCAGCAAATATAGCTCTTTGCTGCGATCACGTGAAGCTTTCGGCTTTCTGACGACAACTTTCGTAAAATCAGCCTCCATCGTTCGCCGAAATGCCTCAAAGTCATTACCTTGAAAGACTTTGACAAGAAAGTTTTTCCCGGGGTTCAAATGCTCATGGCAAAACATCAAAGCAAGTTCTGCCAAATGCATCCCCTGTACCTGATCACTGACGGGGATTCCAGTAAGATTGGGTGACATATCAGAAATTACAAGATCTACTCCTCTTCCGTTCAATATTTTTTCCAGCTTCATCAATATTTCATTTTCGCGGAAATCTCCCTGAATGAAGGTTACGCCGGGCAAGGGCAGCATATCGAGTATATCGAGGGCAAAAACACTGCCCGTTTGCCCGACATGCTCGAGCGCCACCTGGGACCAGCTTCCGGGCGCCGCACCCAACTCGACAACTGTCATCCCCGGCCTAAAAAGATTATCCCGCTCAGCGATTTCACGAAGTTTATAGGCAGCACGTGAGCGATAACCTTCCTGACGGGCTTTCCGGACAAAGCCATCATTGATATGGGCCTTCATCCATGCTTTGCTGGTTTTGGCAGGCTTCATCAGGTAAAATCCGCTCCTTTTGAGAAAATCTTATGCTTGAGCTCGATATGGCACAGCGTCGACTGCTTGCAGTCAGCGCACATCATCTGAACCCGATAGTAATGATCGGCAAAGGGGGCTTAACGGCAAACATTATCAATGAGCTCGACAGGAGTCTTTCAAAGCACGAACTTATCAAGGTAAAGGTACTCGACGATGACCGGGCCAAAAGAACCTCTCTGCTGGAGCAGATCTGTCAGTCATTAAATGCAGCCCCTATCAGACAGATCGGTAAGATCCTGATTATATACCGGCCTGAGCCGGATGAAAAAAACGATGAGGGAATATCCCCGACCACAACAAAAAAATACGGGTCCAGATCCAAATCCACACGACGAGAAAAAAAATCCACCCGAGCTGGAAAATGATTTCTTCTCTCCTCAGATTGATTGCACCTACCCCATCGAGCGCTACGGCAGTCGCTGTATAAGATGATTGTAGAAACCTCAGCGCAGCTACATAGATAGGCAGCATGGAATAGGATTGAAATCAGCCTCAATAATAAGGACCGGTATTGGCGGCATAAATATTAGCCGAGATACCCTGGCCGAAACCTGACTCCCAATGGCAAGTACCCACCAGTTCAGAAGCAATGAAACCGCATATCCGCAGACAGAAACACCGAAAACAGGGTTGATCTGACGATAATAGTCATAACTGTATAACCCTCATCAGTAAAGTACTCTTCGCTCCAGATATTACTTTATTACTTCCGAATCGACCCTCTCACCCACGAAAAATTGCCACATACTCTCTGAAAATAATTCGGCTTTGCCCTATTGGCTTTTGAACAGCTCCTGATGCAATATAGAAATTCAACGGGGTACAAGATATTTTCAATGGCCGTCTGCGTAATACCGCCTGCAGGAGACCGAGAATTATTGGGAGTTTTCTGATGTTCTCTATCTACATACCTCGCTTTATATTCCAGGAGTATGGTCAAATTTTTCGACACAGGAGCGGATAATTGAATAGGCTTCAGAGCTACCCCCGATATCATGCCTTCCGGATTTCGAAGCAGAAAATCCTCCATGTGCTGAAAAAGATAATACTGATTGCAGCTCTCCCGTGTATGTCAGATGGGTTATCTTACGCCAAAACCTATCATCTGACGATATCCGAACAATCGATTGCTCTTACAGATAATAAACAAACCGCCATTCTGACAGATGCCACCTTACCCGCCCCCACCTTGCGCTGGCGCGAAGGGGAAATTGTCACGCTGAAGGTCACCAATCGTTTGCACACAACGACTTCGTTGCACTGGCACGGTATTATCCTGCCATATGAAATGGATGGTGTCCCCGGCATCAGCTTCCCCGGCATTGCACCAGATACCACTTTCACTTATCAATTTCAGGTAAGACAAAGCGGCACCTACTGGTACCACGGCCATTCTGGATTACAAGAGCAACAAGGCCTGTATGGCGCTTTGATCATCGATCCGGCCGAAACAATGCACTTGGAGGATCACGATATCGTAATTCTGCTGTCCGACTGGCCGGAGGCTGATCCGCACCGCACCTTGGCGCGTTTAAAAAAGCAAAGCGATTATTATAATTTTCAGAAGCGTACTATTTCGGATTTCTTCAGCGACATTGGCCGTCACGGGTTTTTAGAAACACTGGCTGATCGCTTGGCGTGGGGGAAGATGCGCATGGATCCGACTGACCTTGCTGACGTAACCGGAGCAACATATCATTTTCTGATCAACGGACAACCACCTGAGAAAAACTGGACTGCATTGTTCAGACCAGGCGAAAAGATCCGGCTGCGTTTTATCAATGCATCGGCAATGACCCATTTCGATGTCAGGATTCCCGGACTCACTATGCGGGTGATTGAAGCTGACGGGCAGGCTGTTCAGCCAGTCGATACCGAAGAATTTCATATTGCCGTTGCCGAGACCTATGATGTGCTGGTAACACCTGAATCTAATCGGGCCTACACTATTTTTGCCGAGGCAATGGATCGCAGCGGTTACGCCAGCGCAACCCTGACACCGGAGGTTGGATTGCAAGCACCGATCCCGACATTAAGACCACTGAAACTGTTAACACTGGCAGATATGGGATCGATGCACAGCAGTCATGCAATGCATGGCAAAGTGCAACGACCGGAAACGAAAACTGCTCACCCGGAAGAACACAACCATCATCACTCTCTTACACCTGAATCATCTGCTCATGGGACACATCATCACTCCGCTCCTGATACGACGCCACAAGTTGATGTTATCTCGAAACTGAGCTACCAGGACCTGCGAGCTGCCCATGCAAATTCAGACTGGGGGCCGCCGGATCGTGAAATCACACTACGTCTGACCGGCAATATGTTCCGCTATATCTGGTCCTTCAACGACCGAAAATATTCGGAAGCAGAACCAATCACCGTCCGTTTTGGCGAACGTATCCGTTTCCGTTATATCAACGAAACAATGATGAATCATCCAATCCATCTGCACGGCCTGTGGCAATATCTGGATAACGGCAATGGTGCCTATAATCCGAAGAAGCATGTGATCAATGTCAGGCCCGGTGAAACAGTTAGCGTGGATGTACCGATTGATGCAACAGGTGACTGGGCGTTTCACTGTCATCTACTCTATCACATGGAGAATGGCATGTTTCGTCTGCTGAGAGTGAGAAACGCAGGAGATGTAAAGCCGTCGTGGCCATGAATGTCATTTCCGTTACAGCTGCCTGTAAAACTATTGCTATTTCAGTGCTAATCTTGGGGTTGCTGCAAGTAAACAGCACGCTGGCCAATGAATTTGATACTGTGTTTAATCATTTCAAAGCTGAACGTCTGGAGTATGAAAGCAATGGTAAATTGCATCTTGCTAAATGGGACATTCAGAACTGGATCGGTACCGACAAACACAAACTGTGGATCAAAACTGAGGGAGATTATGCGGGAGATCAGGGTATTTTCGGCCGCGCTGATCTACAGCTACTTTATAGCCATAATATCAGTACATTCTGGGATTTTCAGATCGGCGTAAGACGGGCTTTCGCACCGGAGCGCACCTTTGATGCGGTCATAGGTTTTCAGGGCCTGGCACCCTATTTCATCGAATGGGACAGCGCTCTCTTTATCACCCAGCACGGCAATCTTGCAGGCCGTCTGAGTCTGAGCCATGATGTCCTGATCACTCAGCGCCTGATCCTGCAACCCCGTATCAAAGTCAACGCAGCCGGCTGGGACATCGAAAATCGTGGTATCAAAGCAGGCATCACCGAATTTGAGGGGGGTATAAGGCTGCGGTATGAAATAAAGCGAGAATTTGCACCTTATATAGGCATCGATTACGTAGAAGAGGAATCTCTTAAGGCACATCAGCATAGTGTACGCTATGTGGTTGGAGTACGAATCTGGTATTGAGGCCTCTAACGCATCGGTACTGGTTTGTGAGATGTTTAGGGTTGTGTTAACGTTTCACATAGGTGCCCCAGAGAGCCATGGAGGCCATTGCTACTACACTCTCATAATTGCGTTTGAGTTTGTCGAAGCGAGAGGCCCCACGAACACACGGGTATGCGCCCATTGGCGAGCGATGTCACGGTGTGTGACTGGCGCACCAGAGGCCGTGTCAATGTCATCGGCGCATTAATCGATAAATGTCTGCCGAAATGGTTGCGGAAATACAACGAAACGCGACCCCATTCCGGAAAATACTACTACGGTAAAACCCCGATGCAGACTTTCCGCGGTGTCAAAGAACTTACACAATTAAAAATGATCGATACTGTGCAGGAGTTATCGAACTGTGCGACTCAACAAGCGCCAGCTGTCCGATAACTCGTAACTGTCAGATTAAATTGTGACTTTTACAGCCTTCCGAACTAAAACCAGTTAAAACAATTTGGCTTCTGTCTCTTTATATTTCTTCCCGTGCTTTTTACATCCGCTCTCTTTTCTTTACTATATCTACCAATCGTCGCAGCGGGTTTCTTTTTACTTGGCCGCACCCCTCGCGCCGCAGCAGCCTGGCTTGGGTTGGCTTCGGTATACTTCTACGGTTATTGGGTGCCGGAATATATTGTACTGCTGCTTACTTCCATCGTTGTCAACTATGGATTCGGGATTATCATTGGCAAGTTGCGTGACCGGACCAATGACTACAGTGAAATATCAGCGCGCATCGCACTGACTTTAGGCCTGATCTTTAACCTCGGCCTGTTATCTTGGTTCAAATACGCAAATTTTTTGCTTGATACGCTACAAACGGTTACTTCCCTAAACTTATCAGGAGTCGAGATAATCCTGCCTATCGGAATTTCATTCTTCACCTTCACGCAGATCGCATTTCTGGTTGATACCTTCACAAAAGGAACACGAGAATACCGGTTCATCCACTATCTGTTATTCGTTACTTATTTTCCACACCTAATCGCAGGACCGGTTCTGCATCATGCACAAATGATGCCTCAGTTTGCCGATTCCGAAATCTACCGCCCTCAAATAGCAAAAATCGCCCCAGGACTCGGATTATTCACATTGGGTCTGATTAAGAAAATTATATTGGCAGATAGCATTGCTCCTTATGCTGATGCAGTATTTGATGCCACGGCAGCCGGTCATTCGCCAACCACTTTCGAAGCTTGGACAGGAGCAATTGCTTATACACTGCAACTTTATTTTGACTTCTCAGGTTACTCCGATATGGCTGTAGGTTTATCAATGATTTTCGGAGTCCGTCTACCTTTCAATTTCGCTTCCCCTTATCGCGCCATTAACATTTCCGAATTTTGGCGTCGCTGGCATATGACCTTGTCAGCTTTTCTTCGCGACTATCTGTACATCCCACTCGGCGGCAACCGTCGTGGAAACTTACGACGCATCATCAACCTCATGGTAACCATGTTGCTGGGCGGGCTCTGGCATGGTGCCAGCTGGACATTTGTAGCCTGGGGTGGTTTGCACGGACTTTATCTGGTGGCGCATCACAGCTGTGGCAACATATTCACCCGATATCTTGCCTGTTTCCTACCCCATACTGCAATCACACTAGTAACGTGGCTAATTACGATGCTTGCCACCATTGTGGCATGGGTATTTTTTCGTGCTGTTGATTTCTCGACAGCCAGCATCATACTGTCGGCTATGTTTTCGATTTCAGATACTGGCTCTTTCCCGAAAATTCTGTTTAATGCCGGGCTCGATACATCTCGAGGTATATGGTTAACCCTGGCATGGAGCCTGATTGCAATATTGCCGATAAATTCGAATATTTTGTTTGATCGACATCTCAGGATCTGCATGCAATTCCAGCCGATTGCCTGGTTCAGCACTGGCTCAGCTATTGTCATGATTACGGCGCTGATAGCGATAAGCGAATTACGCACCAGTACGAGCCCATTCATTTATTTCAACTTCTGATGTTGCGTAAAATTCTGTTTCTGATACTTGGCGGCCTAACTTCACTAATTATCCTGGAATTAATATTACGTATTCTGCCAACTCCAACTGCCACTCGCCTAGGTCAATACATCGATCCGCTTATAAGCACTTACCCTCCAAATTTCGAATTCCAGAGCGCCACCGGATGGTCTTTCCTCAATCCTCAACAGCAACGTTCAAACGAGTTCGGGTTCATCCCTGATCGCCCTTTCTTGCCCTCACCCGATACTGTCGCACTGATCGGGGACAGCTTAGTAGAACAATCGATGCTCGCCCCATCCGATCGTCTGGCAATGCAGCTCGAAAATGGGCGTAATGGTGCTCCTGTTTTTTCAATGGGGATTCCTGGCAGCAGCCTTTTTGACTATCTCGAGCGGGTCAGGTTTGCTTACGACAAACTTGGTGTCAGAAAATTCTGGATTATTGTCGAACGTGCAGATGTTCACCAAAGCCTCTGCAAGCATGCTGCCTATATGGATGTTTGTCTGGATGCCAACGGTGAACTTCTTCGCAAAAAGAAACCCCCTCGTGATCCGCTGCGCGATCTTCTTGCACACTCTGCTTTCCTGCAATATTTTGTCGGGATACTTCGCCTCTCACCCAGAGCATTGATCGAAAGCATCGGTCGACCCATTGTGCCAAACATAAATGCAACTACAGTAGTAGCTGATAAATCTTCCAGCACATCTCCCTCGCCAGCTGAGGCCAACGTCATAGAACGGTTCTTCCAGGAGCTTTCAAATTTCAATTCGATAAAAGTGGGCATTGTAATCGATCCCCGGGTGAGCCATCTGGATCGCAACGAAGAATTCATCGACCCCGCACTTGAATCAATGTACCGGCAGGCGATCGCAGCAGACATTACGGTAATTCACCCGTTTCGAGGTCTAAAACAATATTCAGATTTAACGGGTTTGGAAATGCGTGTCGGTCCTTATGACGCGCACTGGAATGCACAAGCAAATGCGATTATTGCAAAGATAATCCTTAGCACTACGGTCGCAGATAAAATGTGAGGATATAGTCTGTATCAACACAGCTCATAACCTATTAATTTTTAAACCTCACTCACGCTGCCAGAGGTGATTTACTAATGACGAGAGGTACTGCCATGGATGAACTGTTAATGTCGCGGAGAAACAATGAAGCAATATTTGAGAGTGCGGATAGAAGAAGGCAAATTGTATCTGTTCGTTGCTATCGACCGAACCGGCAAGTTCGCTTATGCTGAATTATTGCCCAGAGACGGCAAAATAGAAGCCGCGCTAGTTTCTGCGCAATCTTATCGCTACCGTACCCTACAAAATCCATACCATCCTGACAGACAACGGCATCCAGTTCACTCATCGCAAAACAGACAAGTATGCCTCCTTACATAGCTTCGATCGCGTCTATCTGGAAAATGGTATGGAACATCGCCTGATCAGGCCCAATCATCCCTGGACCAATGGCCAAGTCGAGCGCATGAACCGTACTCTCAAAGAAGCAACCGTCAAACGCTATCATTACGACAATCATCAGCAGTTGCGAGAACATCTCTACACTTTCTGAATGCCGGTAACTTCGCCAGGCAGGCTCAAAACCCTGCGAGGACCCACTCCTTATGAATACATCATCAAATGCCGGCAAAACGAACCAGAACGCTTTATCATCAATCCATACCATCATAAAGCGGGGCTAGAGCAGTTTTGGTGCAAATGCAAACAGATTTCTGTCTCTATAAACGAGATGGGGTGTGCTATTGAGAAAATAAAGTGTAAACACCTGACAAAAAAATGCTCTAAACCTCTGAGATAATTGTTACTCATTCTCTTTAATCAAAGTCCCTACTCCCTCATCAGTCAATATTTCCAGCAGGAGCGCATGCTGCACTCGCCCGTCGATGATATGACAGGATTTGACACCATTCTTGACTGCATCCAAGGCGGATTGTATTTTAGGCAGCATTCCCCCAGAAATCGTACCATCTGCAAATAATTCGTCCACCCGATTAGCAGTCAGGCCGGTTAGCAGATTACCATCTTTGTCCAACACACCAGGTGTGTTAGTCAGCAATATTAATTTTTCTGCCTTAAGTGTTTCTGCCAGCCGACCCGCAACGATATCGGCATTGATGTTATAGGACTGGCCATCCTCCCCTACACCAATCGGTGCGATTACAGGAATGAAATCACGGCCGTCGAGCAGTGTGATCAAGGACGGATCGATATGCTCGATTTCACCAACCTGACCGATATTGATCCACTCCCCTGCCTTTTCCTTATCCTGCATCAGCATCCTTCTGGCGCGGATAAACATCCCGTCTTTTCCGGTCAGACCGACTGCTTGTCCACCATGACGATTGATAAGATTAACGATTTCCTTATTAACCAGCCCGCCAAGCACCATTTCGACCACATCCATTGTTTCGGCATCGGTAACACGCATACCCTGGATGAATACACCTTCCTTACCGACCCGTTTCAACATATGATCGATTTGCGGACCTCCACCGTGGATAATAACTGGATTCATTCCCACCAGCTTCAGTAATACCACGTCACTGGCAAAACCCTGTTTAAGAGTTTCTTCTATCATGGCATTACCACCATATTTGATCACGATCGTCTTATCATGGAAACGTCGGATGTACGGTAGTGCTTCAGCAAGAATTCTGACTTTTTCGTTGGCGGCAGTGGAGGAAGGCATGTTCGAAAAACTGGGGAAAATTAAACAAATACCTGTTGAATTTTGTTTGTATCGTAAAATCCGAAAAATGCCTGGTATAACTCACCGGGCGACCTGCAGAAAGGATTTAAGTCGTACCAGGACGGGCAGATTCAGAACACGCCATATTCTGCCCTGCCGGTCATTATAAATTTCGGTTACGACAGGTCGAGTGTCTTCAGGGTATGGTTGACAGGTAAATTCCAGCAGATTTCTGATACCCAGTACGCTCCCGGCGAGCATGGCACAGTTCATATCCAGGCGAGGGGCGGCCAAAAAGAGACGACTCTTTGCTTCGATCGGGGTCGGTATCTGATGCAGATAGCGAGCCAGATCACATACACCATAAAGATTGCCATGTGCATTGATAACCCCCAGAAACCAGGAATGTGTCAAAAAAACCGGAGTTATGATTTTAGGTACGGGTAATATTTGACCGATATCATTCATCGGAACCAGCCATCGTTCTTCACCAATCATGACCCCTAATACTGGAATGGTAGCTGAAGCTTTTTGGATTTTTCTGCTAATTTGCTTAGTCAGTGGCAATTGATAATCTACTCCAACACAATACCTGGCTTGATCAGCATTCGACCTTAATCCAGCCCGGTAATTTTTTTCAGTAACTCTTCAGCCACCACCGGTTTAGTAATATAGTCCTGCGCGCCTTGCCGCAATCCCCAAATTTTATCGGTTTGCTGATTTTTGGTCGTGCAAAGAATAACAGGGATATGCCGCGTGGCCTCATCCCGTGCGAGCATGCGTGTCGCCTGGAACCCATTGATCCCCGGCATCACCACATCCATCAGAACCAGATCTGGCCAGGTTTCTCTGGCCTTGATGACACCTTCTTCACCACTTTCAGCCATACCTACCTGATATCCGTTCTTAGTCAGAATACTGAAAAGGATATGGCGGTCTGTAGGGGAATCATCAACTACCAATATCGTCCTGATCGTCATATATGATATTCAGTCGAGAACTTCATACTTATCCATGAAAATAACCATACATTGAACAATATGAACCGCATAAAGCAAAATCAGATTTGCATTTTAAGGTTTTGTCTGCAAACAATAAAGAGCGACGATTGAACGGCAGTATAGGCCAAACCGGTGTTAGACTACATACTTTATATTTTCTTGGTTTATTTAAATAATATTACGGATCCGTTTGGTTCATGTACTTCAGGTTGCATCTCAATAAATAAACTCTCTTCTGTGTCTAAATTATTATGCGAAATATTTTCATCAGTTTGCTGCCTTGGATACTGGTATCTCTGCTGGGGGGCTGTGTACCTATGGTTTTAACGGGAGTCGGAGCTGGCGCCGGTACCGGTGCATTAATGGTTGAAGATCGACGCAGCAGTGGCATTTTCATAGAAGATGAGCGAATCGAACTCAAAACCAGCCGGCGAATAAGTGAAAGTCTGGGAGATAAAGTGCATGTCAATGTCACCAGCTTCAATCGTAGCGTTCTTCTGACTGGAGAAGCACCTGATGAATCCACCAAAAAAGAAGCAGCAAAGCTGGCAATGAGTATTGAAAACGTACAAAATGTTTTCAATGAAATCGAAGTTACTAAAAAGAGCTCACTGGCCTCTCGCAGCAATGACACATTGATTACTTCTAAGGTTAAAACACGCTTCCTCAACAATGGCGTATTCCAGATCAATCATATTAAGGTGATTACAGAAAACGGTGTAGTGTATCTGCTGGGACTGGTTACACGGAAAGAGGGAGACACCGCCACCCGAATTGCCAGTACAACACCCAGTGTCACCAAAGTCGTCAAAGTATTTGAGTATCTGGATTAAACAGTTAAGTATAGTGTTGCATTCCTGCCGGAGCCATCACGGATTCTGACACATGCTGCCTGCCGGATTTATCATATCACTTCAGAATCAGATTCCACCTGACCGTCTCTATACCGATCCGGTAGATTGCTACGCTTACGCTTACGATAACAGCAGAAAATTTTTTCCACCTGACTGCGTTATTTTTCCCTTAACCACAGAAGAAGTCGTAAAAGTAATCCAGTTATGCAATCAATTCAAAATTCCCGTTACACCTCGCGGACGGGGTACTGGTACTGCCGGCGGCAGTCTGGCAGAACAGGGAGGTGTCACTCTCTCACTTGAACGCATGACACAGATCATATCGGTCGACCCGGCTAATCGGGCACTCATCGCAGAGCCAGGTGTTCTGAATGAATCTGTTCAGAGCGCCGTCAGACCTCACGGTTTTTTTTGGCCACCTGATCCCTCCAGCGCGGGCTATTCAAGTATTGGGGGAAATCTTGCCACCTGTGCAGGGGGGCCGCATGCAGTTAAATATGGGACAACCCGAGATCACGTATTGGGATTAACTGCTGTAACAGGTAAAGGTGACATAATCAAAACTGGCTGCTACACCACCAAAGGTGTCGTAGGATACGACCTTACCAGGTTGTTGATTGGTTCAGAAGGCACACTCGCTGTCATTACAGAAATGACGCTCAAGCTGACCCCTTTACCGGTTGCGAAAGGCGGGCTTGTCGCTCACTATCGGGATGCAGCCAGCTGCGCGCTGGCAATTGTCAGTATCATGAAAGAACCACAGGGACCCAGTGCCCTTGAATTTCTGGATGCGGGATCACTCAATCTCATTCGCACCAAATATCCCGTTCCTGCCGATTCCCGTGCCATGCTCATGATTGAAGTAGATGGTACAGAGCATGAAATTTCCGAGATGACATCCCGGCTAACGATCGTCTGCCGAAATTCAGGGTTACTGCAGGCATTACCTGTCGCACACCCGGCAGATTTATGGAAGGCCAGAAAAACACTGTCCCCACTATTACGTGATATTGCACCGAAAAAAATCAATGAAGATATCGCTGTACCTGTCGATAAAATCCCGCTACTGCTGACCGGACTAACCAGATTATGTCAGCAATATCAGATTTCCAATGTGAATTTTGGTCATGCAGGCAATGGAAATATACATGTCAATCTGCTTATTGACCCGGACGATTCCCATGAAAGCCAGCGAGCCGAAAAATGCCTGGATCAGATATTTGATTTGGTAATCAGTCTCAATGGCACGCTTTCAGGCGAACATGGCATAGGTTCAGAAAAACGTGCGTATATTGGAAAAGAACTCAATGAAGCCACGTTGGCATTGATGAAGCAAATTAAGCGGACATTTGATCCTGGTAACATCCTCAATCCAGGGAAGTTGTTTCCATAACTTATTATCTTCAGACTGAAATAGCGGCTCCAGGAGGAATAGCCCTTCTGGAACCGCTATGTCAAAATAAAACTTCTTTTAATTTAATACTTAGATGTAAAGATAGTGGTCCACTAGTAGGGCTGTAAATAATAATGCCAGATAAACTATAGAATACCGAAAGGTTTCTCTTGCAAGCTGGTCACTGTAATTCAGATAAATTCTGATTGCATAGAAGAGGAATATCGCATCAAGGACCACTACACTGGCCAGATAAATTAGCCCACTCATTTGGGTAAGATAAGGTAAAACCGTTACGATACACAGAATGATCGTATACAGTAACACATGCAGACGTGTAAAGGCATCGCCATGTGTAACCGGAAGCATAGGCATTCCTATTTTTGCATATTCTGCTTTGCGATACAGTGCCAAAGCCCAGAAATGCGGTGGAGTCCAGGCAAAAATGATAAGAAATAACAGCAGTGCATCAGCTGATATTTCTCCTGTAACAGCGGCCCATCCCAGCACTGGAGGCATTGCGCCGGAAGCTCCTCCGATAACAATATTCTGCGGCGTAAGTGGTTTGAGGATGATCGTATATATGATCGCATACCCCACAAATGTCCCGAAAGTCAGCCACATAGTCAAAGGATTGACCCACTGGTGAAGAATGAATAAGCCCAACCCGCCAACCAGCACCAGGAAAAACAGCGTCTCCGGTACACTTACTTTTCCCTGAGGCAAAGGCCTGCCTCTTGTACGAGCCATGACCGCATCAAATTTATATTCAACCAGACAATTGAGCGCTGCAGCAGCTCCGGCAACGAGCGAGATACCAACTGTACCTAATATCAATATATCGAGTGGCACTGCTCCGGGAACCGATAAAAACATCCCGATCACTGCAGTAAAAACTATTAGAGAAACAACGCGAGGTTTGGTAAGTCGATAGAACTGCTGGATACGTGCCGACGCTTGCTGCCATGCTAATGAATTTGTTGTCATTACCCACTCCTTGCAATAATCATTTGCTACAAACAGGATAGTAAAATTTGTCGTTTTTTTCTTAAACTGCCATTTCTCAATGTTCTATATGAGAAAGTTTCAGTAATCTCTTTATATCGGCCACCATTTCCTTAGGGTCTACATTTGCCGCATATCTCATCATCAAATTACCCATCGGATCGACCACGTAGATATGATCTGCCTGAGTGTTGACATAAGGAAACTCCTCCAGCAAATCCCTTCCTTTTGCAAGCACTAACCTGGTTCCCTGATATTCATCAATGATTGCGGAATCAGGCCGCAGATCATCATTAATCAACCAGATACGCTGAACTTTATCCTTATCAACATGCTGCACCAGGCGGACCTGCCGCATTTTGTAAAGTTTGTCCTGACAATCTTCTCCACACTGGCCCGAATCTATCATCAGCAAAGTCCACTTACCTTTAAACTGACGGCTCCTGAAAATTGTATTATTCTCAAGATCTGTCGCCGACCCTTTTAAAGGCGTAACTTCGATCAATTCCCCGTAATTCACCGTCTTATCTGGATGAATATTCCACCTGTGCAGGAAAGAAGAAATTACTATTGGAGACAGAATTATCAATATCAGCAAAACCAGCTTCAGTCTGCTATTCGACACCTTTTCGTTTGACATTTAATACCAGATAGATAATTAAGGTCACAACAGCGAGAGAAAACCACTGAAAAGCATAGCCAATATTTTTTGAAGCCCCCGAATCAGGCTTCTCCCACTGACGTACCAATCCATCATCCACAGCGTTATCCTGCTGCAGTAACAGTAAGGGTTGAAAAGTCAAACCGGTCATGCGCTGATAGCTATCCAGATCAAAATTTTGCCAGACTTTGCCAGCAACCTGTTCATCCGAAAGCATCAATGCTTTTACTGAGGGAGAAATCACAATACCTGTCAGGATAATCTGATCAACTGGAGTCCGGATATCAGGCAGCTGAGAACGATCATGCCCCCCGGGAACCCATCCCCGGTTAACCAGCACATACATCTTGCTGTTTGCCAGTCTCATAGGGGTAAGCACATGATAACCGGCAATTCCCTGATAAAGCTTGTTATCCAGAAATATAGTATATTCCGAATCGAAATATCCGCGTACTTCAACCTGTCGATACAAATAATCGTCCAGCTCGACGAATGACGCAGGCACGGTTACCGGTGGTTGCTGAGCATAATGTTCCAAGAGTGTGAATTGAATATCTTTTTCCTCAGCTCTGGATAACTGCCAAAATCCCAGCCTTAAAAAGAGAGCAGTCATTAATAGTACAACTATCGTCGACCATAATGCCGGCTTGAACTGATATCGTAAATCAAGCATTAAACCTGGCGCTTCTCTTATATTTCCTGATAAAGGCCCAGTCCATCGGTATAACAGGACTGAGCCTTCAGGGTTAGCATCAATTTAGTGTGAGACAGTTCTCACCAATTTATCTACTGGTTATCACAGCAAGTAGACAAAAATAAACAACCCAAGCCATACAACGTCCACAAAATGCCAGTACCAAGCCACCCCTTCAAACCCGAAATGTTGTTCCGGTGTAAAGTGACCTGCCAGACATCTGCAGAAAATCACGATCAACATGATGGTACCAACAGTCACATGAAATCCGTGAAAACCAGTCAACATGAAGAAAGTAGATCCATAGGCCCCACTGGACATTTTAAGGTTTAAATCTGCGTAAGCATGCCCATACTCATAAATCTGAAAGCCCAGGAACGTGATACCCAACGCAATAGTTACAAATAACCATACCTTTAACGCCCCACGATCATTCTTTTTCAGTGCCCAGTGCGCCAAGGTAAGAGTCACACCTGAAGTCAACAGTAAAAGCGTATTAATTGCAGGAATTCCCCATGCCCCCATCGGAGTAAATTTTTCATCTATGCCTGGTCCTGCAGTTGGCCACTCACCGGTATAGCCCGGCCAGAGCAGTTCATGTTCAGCATCCGCCAACCATGGTATTGAATGCACTCTCATATAAAACAGTGCTCCAAAAAAAGATGCAAAGAACATAACCTCAGAAAAAATAAACCAGCCCATACTCCATCTGAAGGATTTATCTTCCTGTTCCTTGTATTTTCCTGCTTCACTCTCCCGGGCTACCTCACTAAACCAACCATACAGCAAATATGCAAGTATCATCAGCCCCACTATTAACATGCCATATCCAAATGGCAGTTTATTCATGGTAAACGCTGCACCAAATCCCATGAAAAATAAGGCAGTCGATCCTATAATCGGCCACTTGGATGGGGACGGTACATAATAACCCGCTCCTTGACTCATATACTTCTCCTCCTCAATTTATCAAACCTAACTTGTTACAAATCTGACTATCAACAATATACTCAAAACAAACAAAGTACCGCCTACCAGCCCCCCAATGACTACTTGAAGAGGCTTTATCCGGGCAGCATCATATTCCAGATCACTCTTTTTCCTGATACCGATAAACGAAAATAAAACTGCCTGCGCCACCTGAAAAACAGAAGCCTTTTTCTTCGAATCATCTTCATCACTTGACTTATCTTTATCCAGTTCTCGCATTTTTAATTCGATTAATCAGATTTCAGCATAAAAAAAGTGTAAGACACTGTAACCGTATGAATATCTTCAGGAATTTCCGGGTCAATCATGAATCTCACTGGCATCTGCCTGACCTCCCCTCCTTGAAGCTCTTGTTTGGAAAAACAAAAACATTCAAATTTTCTCAGATATCTCTCGAGATTCCTCGGGCTGTAGCTAGGAATAGCCTGACCGGTCTGAGCCTCATTTGATTCATTACTGATTTCATACATTACCTCCGTAAGCTTACCGGGATGTAAACGAACACTGGATTGTACCGGCCTGAATTTCCACGGAAGTCCATTAACGTTTGCATCCAGCTGGATGTTGATCATTCTGGTTTCATCCACTTCGGTAACTTTAGCGCGTGCATCCGGACGCTCCAGCTCATATATGCCAGTCACTTCACAAAATTTCTCGTAAAGCGGCACAAGTGCGTAACCAAAACCAAACATAATCACACTAAACATCAATAATTTTTTCAGTATATCTACGTTAGTCTTGGTTACATCTTGCTTCATCATTGTTGTTTGAATATAACAGTTGTAATAAAAACCGCCACCACCATGATCAGCAGAATTAAAGCCGTCCGTAACTTCCGGCGCTTCAATTCTGCGTCTTTGTCCTGAGACATCGAAAACATCCCGCTTATTTAATTACAGGGGGTGTTTCGAAACTGTGGTAGGGCGCTGGAGAAGGCAAATGAGTCCATTCCAGTGTGGTAGCACCTTCCCAGGGATTATCTGGTGCTTTCTCTTTGCTGCGAACACATTTTATGACGATATAAACAAAGAGCAGCTGTGAAATACCGAACCCAAACGCACCTATACTTGAAATCATATTGAAATCAGCAAACTGCAGTGCGTAGTCGGGAATCCGGCGAGGCATGCCTGCCAAACCCAGGAAATGCTGCACGAAAAATGCCACATTAAAGAAAATCATCGATAACCAGAAGTGCCATTTACCCAGTTTTTCGTCATACATGTGGCCGGTCCATTTTGGCAGCCAGTAATAGGCGCCTGCAAACAATCCAAACAATGCACCGGAAACCAGTACGTAATGGAAATGTGCAATGACATAGTAGGTATCCTGCACTTGTATATCAATCGGAACAATTGCACATACCACACCGCTAAAACCACCTATAACAAACAACAGTATGAACCCGATCGAAAACAACATCGGCACTTCAAAAGTCATAGAGCCGCGCCACATGGTAGCAGTCCAGTTGAAAACCTTAACTCCCGTAGGCACAGCAATCAACATGGTTGCATACATAAAGAACAACTGCCCTGCAACTGGCATACCGACTGTAAACATATGGTGTGCCCAGACAAAACATGACAGGATAGCAATGGATGCGGTTGCATAAACCATTGAGGAATAACCAAACAGAGGCTTACGAGAAAATGTCGGAATGATTTCAGAAACGATTCCGAAAGCCGGCAGAATCATGATATACACTTCAGGGTGACCGAAGAACCAGAAGATATGCTGGAACATAACCGGATCTCCCCCTCCTGCCGCGTTGAAGAAGGTCGTTCCGAAATTACGATCGGTCAGAACCATTGTGACAGCACCGGCCAGCACAGGCATCACCAGAACCAGCAGATAGGCAGTAATCAACCAAGTCCATACGAACATTGGCATTTTCATCAACGTCATGCCTGGTGCCCGCATGTTCAGAATGGTAGTGATGATATTAATGGCACCCATAATCGAGGAAAATCCAAGGATATGGATTGCAAACAGCATCATATCTGTACCCATTCCGCCTTGTGTGGACAATGGCGGGTAGAAAGTCCATCCCCCTGCCGCTGCACCGCCCGGCACAAAAAATGAAGAAATCAGCAATAGCGCTGCAACTGGCAACAACCAGAAACTCCAGTTATTCATCCGCGCAAAAGCCATATCCGGCGCACCTATCATCAGCGGCACCTGCCAGTTTGCAAATCCGACAAACGCCGGCATAATCGCGCCAAAAACCATAATCAGACCATGCAGCGTAGTAAACGAGTTGAATAACTCGGGCTCAAGTATCTGAATACCGGGCATAAACAACTCGGCACGTATACCCATCGCCAAAAACCCACCCACAAAAAACATGGTAAGACTGAAACACAGATACAGCGTACCAATATCCTTATGATTTGTTGTGGTCAACCACCGCATTATGCCGGTCGGATGATCATGCCCATGACCATGAGCATCTTGTATTACAGCCATTATCTTCTCCTTTAAACTAACTTTGCTTAAATCCCAGATATATCAAAAATGCTTAATTAATTCTTGTCCGCTCCCTCTTCGACAAGCGCTGTATTCACAACTGCTGCAGAAGCATTGTTCTGTTTTTCAGCAACCCACTGTGCATATTTCTCCTGTTCCAGCACCTCAACAACTATTGGCATGAATCCATGCTCTTTACCACACAACTCCGCACATTGACCGCGATAGATACCTGGCGAATCTGCAGTAAACCAAGCGTCCCGGATAAAACCAGGGATTGCATCCTGTTTGACACCCAGCGCAGGCACCCACCACGCATGAATGACATCATTTGCCGTCATAAGCACTCTGATTTTTTTGCCCACAGGCACTACCACACGATTATCTACTTCCAGCAGATAATTTTCACCCTTTGGCGCCTGATTACGTATTTGATCCTGGGGAGTAGTCAGTTGACTATAGAAGCTGATCCCTTCCCCCTCTCCCTGAATGTAATCATAGCCCCACATCCACTGATATCCGGTAGCTTTGATAGTGATATCCGCCTCACTCGTATCCTTCATTGCAATAACGGTCTTGGTGGCTGGCCACGACATTCCCACCAAGATCAATATAGGAATAGTGGTCCATATAAACTCTACAGTGGTACTGTGATGAAAATTTGCCGCTTTATACCCGACTGATTTGCGGTGCTTGATAATGGAATAACCCATTACTCCAAAAACCCCAATGAAGATTATCAGGCAAATCCACAGCGCCAGCATATGCTGGTCGTATATCTGCTGCGCGATTGTGGACTGTGGTGCTGGCAAATTGTATTTGCTCGAAACTGCCACACCCGAATAAAAAACGAGTGTCACAAAGCCCGACAGGACTGCTATCAACTTACACTTACCATTCATACTTTATTCCCCCCACATTAATTACTAATCACTGAATCAACAATCCACTAAAATTTCAAGCAAATGCTTTCTTTCTCTATGTGTATCCGGCTCTCGAATTTATACATATCCCACTTCTCGAGCAATACCTTCCACCTGCCCGGGCGGACAATTATTCTCTGCGGCCGATTCTAGCATCCGAATATCACCAACACAAGGGAAAATCATGATTCTTATAGGAAAATTACCATGCTTCTACCATGGTAATTTCTCTTTTTTATTGCCGCAACCAATCGCGCCCAATGCGCCACTCTCACGGCATTCCATCCTTCGATCTTTACGTAGAGCGCTTATACTCAACCCACCGTTTATAAATTATTGAGAAATTTAAAACCATTATAATTATATGGTTATTAAGTTGCTGGTTATTTTAATCTTCGCAACATGCGAAAAAGAGCAAAGAAAGAGAATCTTCCCATCGTCTCTCAATAAAGATCAGCCTGAAAATTGAATTGCAACTTTCATGTGGCCACGGTAGTCTAGTTGGATATTTTGAACTCATATATATAAAGAGAGAACGCTATGCAACTTGACTCGAAATATACGACTACATCACAAGTACTTGATCTGGGCACCCGTAACAAGGTGCTGAGGAATACTTATCTGATGCTCAGTCTAACAATGATCCCCACCATCATTGGGGCGGCTGTCGGAACCAGCACAAATTTTTCCTTTCTTGCTCAATCTCCAATTGTAGGATCGCTGGTAATGTTGGCGCTAATGATTGGCCTTATGTTCGGGGTTAGCGCTACTCGTAACAGTATTTGGGGAGTTATTCTGCTTTTTCTGTTTACTTTCGTTGCAGGCTGGTGGCTGGGTCCCATGCTGCAGTATGCACTGAATTTCAGCAATGGCTCACAATTGATCGGCTTTGCCGCTGCGGGAACCGGAGTTATCTTTTTCACATTGGCAGGAATAGCAACCATTACACGCAAAGATTTCGGTTTCCTGAGAAATTTTTTAATGGTCGGACTTGTGTTAATAATTCTGGCTGCCTTAGCCAATTTATTTTTCACCATTCCAGCTGTCTCCTTAGCCATTTCTGCTGCTGCCGTACTGATTTTTTCCGGCTTTATCCTGTTTGATGTTAGCCGTATTGTCAATGGCGGTGAAACTAACTATGTCATGGCAACCTTGGGGATTTATCTCAGTTTATACAATCTGTTCATCAGCCTCTTGCACCTGCTGCTTGCTTTCGCTGGTGAAAGAGATTAAATACCTATCCCTTAAAAACCACAGGAAAATTGAGCACCCCTTTACTTACAAAACTCGAACTGCCCATTGAGGGAATGACGTGTGCTGCATGTGCTGCCCGAATCGAGAAAAATCTCAATAAACTTGTCGGAGTGCATGCAGCCGTCAACTTTGCCAGTGAAAAAGCGTTCGTTGAATTTAATCACGAGACCATACATCCTGAAGATCTTGTTCGGTCAATTGAAAAAACAGGCTTCCGAATAGCAACGCAAACGGTACAACTGCAAATTAGTGGCATGACCTGTGCAGCATGCAGTAACCGTATCGAAACACTTTTGAATAAACTGCCCGGGGTCAGCGCAATGCTGAATCCGGCCACTGAAGTAGCCCATGTAAATTTTAATCCCGCCCTTGTTACAGTAGAGAAGTTAATTTCTACCGTAACGCAAGCAGGTTATGGAGCCAGTCGGATCAGCGGCAGCAATCAGAGTGAAGAGCAGGCCCGCAAACTGGCCGCCTATCAGAAAGAATTCCGCATATTCTGGATTTCAGTCGTATTGACTTTACCATTTGTACTGGAAATGGCCATGATGTTAACAGGCAACCACTACGGCCTGCTTCCGCGCTGGCTGCAGTGGTTGCTGGCAACGCCAATACAATTCTGGGCAGGGCGACGTTTCTATATAAGTGCCTGGCGTGCACTGCGCGGCGGCGGCGCCAATATGGACGTACTTATCGCCCTGGGTACGAGCATGGCTTATTTTTTCAGTGCCACCGTAACAGTACTGCAGCTTGATCAGCATGTCTACTTTGAAGCCAGCGCAATGATCATTACGCTAGTTCTTTTGGGAAAATTGATGGAAGCCCGTGCCAAGAGGAAAACTTCAGCAGCTATTGAAGCGCTTATCAAACTGCAACCCAAAACGGCCAGAATCGAACAGAATGGAGAAATCGTTGAAATTGATATTGATATGCTCCGATCCGGAGATATCTTTCTCGTCCGGCCAGGTGAAAACCTGCCTGCAGATGGTCTTGTTATTGATGGTATTTCCAGTATAAATGAAGCAATGCTTACGGGTGAAAGTCTGCCTGTTACCAAGCAGACTGGCGCTCGGGTTTATGCTGCAACTCAAAACCAGCATGGCCTGCTGAAATGCCGCGCTACTGGCGTTGGTGCCAATACTCAACTCGCCGCTATCATTCATCTGGTCAAGACAGCACAAGGTTCCAAAGCTCCCATCCAACGCATGGCTGATACCGTTTCGGGTATTTTTGTACCTGTTGTAATCGGCATCAGCGTTTTGACGCTGGGACTCGTATGGTGGCTGACCGGCCATTTCGTTATGGCACTCATCAACGCAGTCGCGGTATTGGTTATTGCCTGTCCCTGCGCCTTGGGTTTGGCCACTCCTACTGCCATCATGGTCGGCACCGGACGTGGAGCCCAGGAAGGGATCCTGGTAAAAAATGCTGCCGCTCTGGAGCTTGCAGAAAAAATCCAAGTCCTCGTCGTAGACAAAACGGGAACTCTAACTGAAGGCAGGCCAACAGTCACTGATGTTATCCCGGTCAATCCGTCAAGTGAACATGAGCTGCTGCAAATTGCTGCATCTTTGGAACAGGGGTCGGAACATCCTCTTGCGAAGGCGGTACTGCAATATACTTCTGACCTGAAAATAAAACTGCGGCCAATAAGTAATTTCGCATCTGTAACTGGCAGCGGAATCACAGCTGATATTGATGGTATATCTTATATAATCGGCTCCCCAAAATTTTTATCTGCGAAAGGTGCTGTTCTTGATCAATCCTGTATTACCACGCTTCAGGCAGAAGGCAAAACTGTAACAGTTGCAGCTGTTAATACTGAAAGTTCAATACAAATAATAGGCTACCTCGCCATTGCAGATCCTCTGCGTGATACTTCCATTAAAGCAATTAAACGTATACAGCAAATGGGCATCAAAACCGTAATGCTAACCGGTGACAATCCAATCACGGCTGCTGCAATTGCGAGCCAGGTCGGGATAGATACCTTTTATGCTGAAGTCTCTCCTCAGGACAAAGCAATTGAAATCGAAAGAATCAAGGCAGGAGGCCAGGTTGTTGGTATGGTCGGTGATGGAATTAATGACGCTCCGGGACTGGCCGTCGCAGATGTGAGCTTTGCAGTGGGCGCCGGCTCTGATATAGCGATAGAAGCTGCTGATATCACGCTGATGCGTAACGATCTGAGGAGTGTCGCAGATGCTATTTCTCTGTCCCGCAATACTTTGCGCAAGATTCGACAAAACCTGTTTTTTGCTTTCTTTTACAATACACTGGGAATCCCCTTGGCAGCAATTGGTATGTTGAGCCCTGTAATTGCCGGAGCAGCCATGGCGATGAGCTCAGTATCAGTAATAGGCAATTCATTATTGTTGAAACGCTGGCAGGCAAAAGCCTGATCAGCCTCGCCTCTTCAGAAAAGGAGTTTTTGATGTCAACAACTATTATTCATATCAAGGGAATGTCCTGCACAGGTTGTGTAAACAGTATCAAAACTGTGCTGGAAGAAATTCCCGGCGTAAACAGTGTGGAAGTATCTCTCGAGAATGCCCAAGCTGTCATTCAGCATGACGCATCTTCTCCAGATAAAGAGACCTTCAATCAGGCAATAGAAAATGCCGGATTCGAAGTAATCAGGTAACATACCGGAATTGCCGGGAAACACAATTTCACTTCATTCTTTGCTCTATTATATACAACGTTTCTATCGGGAAATTCTGCCCGTATCTCCCTCTGCAACCTTAATCCGATAAGCGATAAAAAGGTTTAATCCTGTATTATCGCGTTTTTGAACTGAATCTGCTTGTATGAAAACCGTTTTTCTGGATTTTGAAAAAGGCATCGAGGAATTCGAGGCAAAAATAGAGCAATTACGCCATGCACAGGATAATTCCGCATTGGACATTTCTGCTGAAATTACCCGTCTGCAGGCAAAAAGCCAGGGGTTGACCAAAAATGTCTATGCAAAACTTACACCTTGGCAAATTGCACAAGTAGCTCGCCACCCGCAACGACCCTATACTTTCGACTATATACAGCATCTGTTTACAGATTTTGAAGAATTGCACGGTGATCGGAATTTCGCCGATGATCGGGCTATCGTGGGAGGACTGGCACATTTCAATGGCCAAACGGTCATGCTTATTGGACATCAGAAAGGCCGTGATACCAAAGAAAAAATTTACCGGAATTTCGGTATGCCTAAACCTGAGGGTTATCGTAAAGCATTACGGCTCATGCGGCTGGCAGAAAAATTTTCCATCCCGCTAATTACTTTTATCGACACCCCGGGTGCTTACCCCGGTATAGACGCTGAAGAACGCGGTCAATCCGAAGCTATTGGCAGAAATCTTTATGTCATGGCGGGGCTGAAAATTCCAATTATTTATATCATCATTGGCGAAGGGGGATCAGGGGGTGCGTTGGCAATAGCCGTGGGTGATACCGGGCTGATGCTGCAATACTCGACCTATTCGGTAATTTCTCCCGAAGGATGCGCTTCTATTTTATGGAAAAATGCAGACAAGGCATCCGATGCCGCTGAAATATTGGGGATTACTGCTGATCGCCTCAAGGAAATGGGCTTGATTGATGCCATCATCCCCGAACCTGTGGGGGGGGCGCATCGCGATTACCCTGGCGTGATGCAATCCGTCAAACAAGCATTGCAGGAATCCTTGCGTAAACTCCAGGATATCCCCCCGGAAACGTTACTGCAAAAACGCCTCGAGCGGCTAATGGGATATGGCAGATTCAAGATCAATCAGCCCGATCGACATAACTGACTGCTTCCAGCGCAATCTGCGTGCACAAATCCGGCCGAGAGACCATCTTGCAATCGCTTTAAGTGGCGGAGCAGATTCAGTGGTGTTGCTGGATCTGCTCTGGAGATTCTCAAAGCCGATGCAACTGAAATTATCGGCGGTGCATGTTGAACATGGCATCAGCCCTCGTGCAGGTCAATGGAGTGCCTTCTGCCAGACACTGTGCGACAGACTCGCCATACCTTTATCCATCTATCGGCTGAGAATACGTAAACAGCCACGGCAGAGCCTGGAAGCTGTTGCAAGACAGGCTCGTTATCAAATATTTGAGAAAATTCAGGCGGATTACGTCGTACTGGCACACCATCAGGATGATCAAGTCGAGACACTGATGTTGCAGCTATTGCGCGGTGCAGGAGTCAAAGGACTCAGTGCCATGCCAGTTGTCAGACTGCTTGAACCAAGCGAATCCGTCAAACTGTTTAGACCTTTACTCGACATCCCCCGTACCGCTATTCTAGATTATGCTAGGCGACATGATTTGTCATGGATCACTGATGAAAGCAACCTGGATACCTCCTTTGACCGTAACTTTCTAAGACACCGGATTCTGCCTTTGCTGGAGCAGCGCTATCCCGCTTATCGTAAGACGCTCACCAGATCTGGTCGACATCTTGGAGAAGCTGCTCATTTGCTGGATGAACTGGCACAGATCGACGCAGGAAATATCATGATTGCTGATAGAATCAGCCTGCAAGGATTGCGCACGCTCGATCCACTGCGTGCTAAAAATTTACTGCGCCACCTGCTGGCCCAGCGAATGGTCAGATTACCAAATACCGCGAAGCTCGAAGAAATCCTGTACCAGTTGTACCACATACAGCCTGATACCCGCTTCCAGTGTGTCATAGATACACTGGCAATTCACTGTTATCGAGGGGTAATCGAATTCCTGCCTGTTGATCATAAATCGGAATCCATATCGCCTATTATCTGGCAAGGCGAACAACATCTGATCATTGGATCACCAAAAAGTACACTGGAATTTACCCGGCAGATAAATGCGGGAATCGATCTGAACAAATTATCGCAACAGGTTGTTACGATCCGTTCGAGAGTAGGGGGAGAACGGTTCCAGCCCGATTGCAAACGTCCCCGACGCAGCCTGAAGAAAATCCTGCAGGAGGCAGCATTTCCTCCGTGGAAACGGAATGCATTGCCCTTACTTTTTTGCGGAGAGCGGCTTGTCTGGGTGGCAGAGATCGGGATCGACTGTAACTTTCAGGTACAGACGGGTGATACCGGATTAGTGGTAACATGGCGCCCCAACCAAACTAATCAACTCTCAATCCACTGATATATCTTATGATTCTGATAACGGGTGGTGCCGGTTTCATCGGCGCAAATTTCATACTGGACTGGATCAGGCAGTCAGACGAGGGCATCATCAACGTTGATAAACTGACCTATGCAGGCAATCTGCAGAATCTTGTCTCACTGATCGGCAATCCTCAACATATTTTCGTACAGGGAGATATCTGTGACTGTGAGAAAATAACCGCATTGCTGGCTCGCTACCAACCTCGCGCCATTATTCATATGGCGGCAGAAAGCCATGTGGATCGCTCCATCCATGGCCCCGAGGATTTTATCCAGACTAATATTACAGGTACATTCCGGCTGCTGGAATCAACTCGGCATTACTGGCAAAGCCTGCCGTCTTCCCGCAAAGGAAATTTCCGGTTTCTGCATGTTTCAACGGATGAGGTATTCGGCACATTGACCCGGGAGGCTCCCGCGTTTGCCGAAGATCACCGTTATCAGCCCAATAGCCCTTATTCCGCAAGTAAGGCTGCCAGTGACTGCCTGGTACGTGCATATCATCATACTTACGGCCTGCCGGTGCTCACCACACACTGCTCCAACAACTATGGAGCGTTCCAGTTTCCTGAAAAACTGATTCCGCTGATGATCGTGAATGCTCTGGCAGGTAAACCCCTGCCTGTTTACGGGGATGGACAGCAGATACGGGATTGGCTTCATGTGAATGATCATTGCCAGGCTATATGTCACGTTCTGGAAAAAGGGCAACCCGGAGAAACCTATAACATCGGTGGATGGAATGAAAAAACCAACCTTGAGATCATACATACCATCTGTGATGCTCTTCAGCAATTCCGACCGGGTAATTACCGCTCACTCATTACTCATGTGGCCGATCGCCCGGGACATGACCGCCGCTATGCTATTGATGCGCATAAAATCGAACGGGAACTCGGCTGGAAACCGGTGGAAACATTTGAAACCGGTATTCATAAAACTATCCAGTGGTATCTGGAAAATGGCGATTGGATCACAAACGTACAATCGGGTGAATATCGAAAATGGGTTGAAATCAATTATAGCGGACGGTCGCAATGAAAATTCTGCTCTTCGGAAAGAACGGCCAGGTCGGCTGGGAACTGCAACGCAGCCTGGCTTCTCTGGGAACTTTAATCGCGCCAGATAAACAAGATTCCTACTATTGCGGTGATCTGACGGATCCAGCGGGGATTACTCATACACTGCAAACGACCCGGCCGGATATCATCGTAAATGCAGCCGCCTACACAGCAGTCGATCAGGCTGAGAATGAACCGGAATCAGCCTTCTATATTAATGCCGAAGCTCCCCGACTGCTGGCGGAGCAAGCTGAACGTACCGGGGCCTGGCTGATTCATTATTCAACAGATTATGTATTCAATGGCCAGGGCGATTGCCGCTGGTCAGAATCTGATCCAGTCTCGCCCGTCAATGTCTATGGCTTAAGCAAACGTCAGGGAGAAGAATACATCCTGAATTCAGGCTGTAGATATATGATCCTGCGCACCAGCTGGGTATATGCTGCTCGCGGGCACAATTTCCTGAAAACCATTTTACGACTCGCTCAGAAAAAAGAACAGCTAACCATCATTGACGACCAGATTGGCGCACCAACCGGGGCAGAGCTGTTGGCTGATATAACCGCTCACGCCATTTACAAATTACTTGAAGATCCTGAAAAATCAGGTATCTATCATGTCACAGCGAGGGGAGAGACATCTTGGTACGCCTATGCCCGGTTCCTGCTGAATTTCGCCTGGCAGCATCATATTCCCGTCAAAGTCCGGCCAGATGCAATCATCCCTGTTTCCACCGAAGCTTTTGTTACAGCTGCCAGACGTCCTTTGAACTCACGCCTGAACACAGAAAAATTCCGCACTACATTCAACTTGGATCTTCCCCCCTGGGAAACGGGGGTGGCTCGTGCACTTACTGAAATCCTTCATTTATGACAAAACCGATTGCTACCGCAACACAAACTCCTCGGTCCTGATTCCAGCCAGAAAATCTGACACCACCCGGCTGAACCGCTTGGCGAGGCGTCCTGTAATTCCCTCCTGTGCCGTAAAGTCAACTATACGTTCAGCCTGAATGATCTCACGAGCAACGTAATCCGCATTTCCCAGTGCATCAACCAGACCCAGTTCAATCCCTTGTACGCCTGTCCATACAGTACCGCTGAAAATATCAGGATGGTCTTTCAAACGATCACCTCTGCCGTTTTGTACAACCTGAATAAACTGCTGATGAATCTCTGCCAGCATTTTTCTGGCGTGTTCTCTCTGCCCCGGATCAGATGGCAGGAACGGATCGAGAAACCCTTTATTTTCTCCCGCCGCCAAAAGGCGACGCTCTATACCTAGTTTCTCGAGGGTACCGGTAAACCCAAATCCATCCAGAATCACCCCAATTGAACCGACGATGCTGGCTTTATCGACAAAAATCTTATCCGCCGCAACAGCCACATAGTAACCACCGGATGCACAAATATCCTCAACTACTGCATATAACGGGATATCTGGATACTGGGCCCGCAAGCGGAGAATTTCATCATTGATAGAACCTGCCTGAACCGGACTGCCGCCAGGGCTGTTGATTCGCAATATGACTCCTGCTGTATTTCGGTCTCTGAAGGCTTTTTTCAGACCGGTATTGATATTTTCTGCGCTATTCAAACCATCAGGAGTGATTTCACCACGCAAATCGACCAGCGCAGTATGTTTATCGGAAGTTCCCACTGTATCGGCGTCCAGCCAGCCCAACCCCCAGAAAAGCAGGATGAACAAATAAGAAAAAGTCAGTACGCGAAAAAAAATACCCCAATTGCGTGCTTTTCTTTGCTCTTTCAGGGAGGTAAGCACCAATTCCCGCAGTGTTTCCCTTTCCCATTTTTCCTTATCGGAATTATCTGTATCAGCCATAAATATCTGCCACCCACATCCTGTTAATTTACTGATTCAACTCGCTGCGTGTCTCGGAAACATAAATCTCTACTCTGCGGTTCTTTGCACGACCTGTGGCAGTATCATTCGAAGCGACCGGCTGATATGAACCGCGACCATCGATCTGAATTCGCTGATAAGGCACACCGCGACTTGCCAGGTAATCACGTGTACTGGCCGCACGGTTGACAGATAACGGATTATTAATGGTATCGCTACCGGTAGCGTCAGTATGGCCAACGATCGTTACCTGAGTCCCGGGATTATCCAGTAAACTGATTGCAAAACTGTCCAAAATCGGCTGGAAATCCGGTTTGATCCGGGCACTTCCCGTATCAAACGAAATATCGCTGGGTATATTCAACATCAAACGATTATCCGGAGTCTGTGATACCTCCACGCCGGTACCTGCCGTGGCAGTCTCCATTTGCATTCTCTGCTCTTCCATTCTTCTGGACCACAGATAACCCGCGCCAGCACCCAGAGCCGCACCTGCACCGGCACCGATCGCAGCCCCTTTCCCGCCTCCGGCCAGTGCCCCGATTGCTGCACCCGTACCCGCTCCGAGCGCTGCCCCTGTACCGGTGCCTCGCTGGGTGGTTGTCATATCGGCACAGCCAGTAACGATAAATCCAGCCAGGAGGGCCGTCACAGCTTTGAGCTTATACATGGATTTACTCCTTTATTATTGGCAGAAAGTCAAATTGTACTGTATCAGAAGCGACAGAAAGAATAATTAACGTCCATTATTTCTCTATTTGCCACGTTATCCGGGTTCGTTCTACAGTAACGGATGACTAACTGGAATCGTACTGTTAATGGACAGCAACGATAACCCTAATGTCACAAGCACCAGTCCACCCAGCAACATCAAGCCAGGATCAAGGTATGAAAGCAAGTTGTGTCGATTTCCGCCTCCCCGTTTTATCCATCCTGTCAGCCTGTCCCGAAACAGGATGGTCAGGCTGGCGATCAGAGCAACAGTCAGGCCCGTCCCGATTCCCATGGCAAGTACAGCAGCAACACCAAAAATATATACATTGACCATATAGGCATACATCAGCACAACCAAGGCCCCGGTACAGGGTCTCAGGCCCATAGACAGAATGACCAGGACACGTTGTCGGGTATCCTGCTTTGAATTCGCCACATAATGATGCTGACACTTGCAGGCAGGTTCGTTTTTTACCTGATGACGAAGAGACCGGTGCATATTCAGAGTACGCTGCCTGTACAAACGTACCAGGGCACGAAGAATAATTACACCTCCCAGCAGCACTACCAGAATGTAGCCTGCCATTTCCATACCGGTTTCATAACGCTTTACGAGCGCCGGTGATAAATACAGCAGCTGCGCGATGCCCGTTACCAGCACAATTGCCACGATTGCTTGCAGCAATGAAGCCAGAAACGAGATTTTAATTCCATGCGTAATCTGCTCATTATTCTGAGTACCCAGATAACCCGCAACAACCACTTTACCGTGACCCGGACCGGCTGCATGCAGTACCCCATAAAGAAAACTGATCAGAATAAGTCCTGTTCCATATTTCCAGGGAGATCCTCCTACGCGGGAAATATGTTCGGTCAACAATACATGGAGCTGTTTCTGTAATCCGGCAACAACAGCAGGAATATTCGCCCATGGGATCCATATAGTGACCAATGTGAGACCCCCTAACAAAAGGAACCAGAGCCCGTACCTGCTCCAGCGAACACGATCTGTGATATTCATGGTTGTTTTTTCGGTATTTCACATCTCATCAATATTTTTTCAGCAAAGGCCAGTCCCAAACCATCCGTATCTCGCTGATTCTGATCAAGTGAAAATGCATAAGCGATCAACTCCTCCGTCAGCTTCGGCAGCTTGAGCTGTGTGTTGCAACGCAATGCAGGTGAATGGCGAATCGTCACGTTGCCTGCATGCTCATGACTGTAAGCAATATAATAAGTAGGATCGTAAACCGACCATCTGACATCCTTACCTGCAAACATGGGGCGCTGCTCCGGCCGGAAGTGCATGGTCAGTTCCAGAAAATCCTGTTCTCCCGATCTGACCACTTGCAATGCGTAATGATCCGGCACAGGTAACCGGAAATCATGTTCATTTACCGAAAGTGCAGAAAAATACTGATATGGCTCCAGATTCCCAACCATACGACGAGCCTCAAGCTCAAGCGCCCGAGGTAGTGGCTGCTGCCATTCATTTGCAGTTTCCGCAATCAGCATAGCGGAAAAGAAGAAATCGAAACGCCATATCTGGGTAATCGATACAAGTTCACCTTTATCATTCAGTTCAAATTCACTACGCACTGTTACCCAGTTATGGGGATGTGCCCCACAAGGAGGAATCATCACGATACATCCTATACAGCAAACGAGAATCTTTTTCCATATTATTACCATATATGATTTCATTGTGGACCATTTTGACAGTCATAAGGATAATTACACCATATCGCTGTAAATAACTGAAGATGGATTCTTTTCTGAAGAGGGAGTAATAAAGGAAAATTAATGTCGTGAAATTTACTGATATCCCATTTTGATGCTCAATCCTGATATTGTAATCTGGAATTATTTGGCCCGGATCTATCAGACAGCTCCAGATTTTATCGCACTTGCTCACTCTTATTTGTTATGTTATAACATATTCAGCTATCTGTCATAATTGTCATGATCCTGCCAGACTGATGTAAAAGATATTTGCCCCCTTGGTAATCCAAAAATAAATGGAATCACTACTCATAAATAGCGGGCTTTTATCTGAGAAGTAAAAACAGCCTCATAAACTGGGAGACTGTCAAAATGGCAAGACTGGCTCAAGCGGATAACAGATAATTAAAGCGTAATTCATAAAATGATACAAAAAGTAGTACACCAGTCTGAGAAAGATCTGGTCAAATATCATCCATACCATCTATCCGTATCATTCAGCCTGCGATTTCAATCGAATGGAGATCAAATACAATGCCTGTGGATATCGACCGGATAATCAGGAAAACCCAGGAAATCTGCTCATCAACCGGAGTCAGACTGACACCAAAACGCAAACAGGTACTTCTGGTAGTGCTCACAGCCTCGGTACCGCTATCTGCTTATGAAATTGCTGAACAGTACAAAATAAAATTCAACGAAACACTTCCTGTAATGTCTGTATACCGGATCATGAATCTCCTGACTCGGGAAAAACTGGTTCATAAACTGGAAACAGCCAATCGCTTTGTCGCCTGTGCTCATATCACATGTGACCATCCGCATGAAATTCCGCAATTCCTGATTTGTGACAGCTGCCATACTGTTAAAGAAGTCGGAATCAAAAAACATATCGTGGCGGAGCTTGAATATAGCATCGAACATACCGGGTTTACTCTGTCCAGTCAGCAACTCGAACTGCACGGATTATGCAGACACTGTCGCAGCAATCCTTCTGACGGGACAGCTCTCCCGTGAAATCAGATTGTTGATATTCACTTCGTTTTCTTACTGCACATCCTCCCTTTAGTCACGTCAGGTATATTTTGACTGGCGGACAGCCAATTTGGTTGGTCCGTGCAAACAGCCTGATGAGCCAAATAAGTATGTAGCAGATATGGCATACTCCACCCTTTAGTTTGCTCTGGGAAAATTTTCGTGGCCAGCTATGAATTCCTGATCGGATTGCGCTACACACGTGCCAAGCGCCGCAATCATTTCATCTCCTTCATCTCCCTCATTTCACTGCTGGGTATCACACTCGGCATGACGGCACTGATAACGGTCATGTCTGTCATGAACGGCTTTCACAAAGAAGTGCGCGCCCGGATTCTCGGAGTGGCCTCACACGCCCAGATCAGCAGTTTTCAGGGCAGCCTGTACGATTGGGAAAATATCACAGAAAGTGTCACTCGCCATCCGCAAGTCATTGCAGCAGCACCCTATATCGATGTACAGGGGATGCTTTCACATAATGAAACAGTGCGCGGGGTGATCGTACGCGGGATACTGCCGGATGAAGAAAACAAGGTAGCCGATTTTACCAACCGAATGGTCATGGGAAAACTGGATCAATTGACAGCAGGCGAATTCGGTATTGTGATTGGCCTTGAGCTGGCACGCAGCCTGGGTGTTTTTCCGGGTGACAAAATCGTGCTAATCTCCCCGCAAGGCCAGGTCACGCCTGCCGGTATACTCCCGCGTCTGAAACGATTCACGGTCACTGGTATATTTGAAATCGGGCATTTCGAATATGACTCCGGCCTGGCCCTGATCCATCTGTCTGATGCCCAGAAACTTTACCGCATGGCGCCTAACCAGGTTTCCGGCGTCAGGCTCAAACTGCACGATATGTTCGAGGCACCCCACGTCATCCGGGATCTGGCCGAAACGCTGTCTGCCGACCTCTATTACACTGACTGGACCCAACAGCACGCCAACTATTTCCGGGCGATCCAGATCGAAAAACGTATGCTGTCGCTGATCCTTGCACTAATCATTGCTGTCGCAGCCTTCAATATCGTTTCCACGCTGGTCATGGCTGTGACCGACAAGCAATCGGATATCGCTATATTGCGCACACTGGGAGCGAGCCCGGGTAGCATCATGAAAATATTTATCATTCAGGGAGCCCTGATCGGCATTCTGGGAACGCTGCTAGGGCTGTTAGGTGGCATATTGCTAGCCTACAACGTAGGTGAAGTCATTGTATTTATTGAATATCTATTCAATGTCCAGTTTTTATCGCAGGAAGTTTACTATATCAGCAAAATTCCTTCTGATCCGCAATTGACCGATATTATGACGGTGGCGGTCGCTTCCTTTGTTCTAACCTTGCTGGCGACACTCTATCCCAGCTACCGCGCATCAAAAGTTAATCCAGCCGAGGCATTACGCTATGAGTGAAGCCATCATCGCCTGCCGACATCTGCATAAAAGTTATTTTCAGGGCGATCTCGAAGTGCCTGTATTGCACGGCATTGATCTGCAACTGAGTGCAGGGGAAATGGTCGCAATTGTCGGCGCTTCGGGTTCAGGCAAGAGCACTTTGCTGCATTTACTGGGAGGACTGGATAAACCCACCCGTGGAGAAGTGCTGCTGCTGGGCAGGGAATTTACCGGCATCAGCGAAGCTGATCAGGGCTTTCTGCGCAATCAAGCGCTTGGTTTTGTTTATCAGTTTCACCATTTATTACTAGAATTCAGTGCCCAGGAAAATGTTGCAATGCCATTGTTCATCCGGCGAATGAATAAGCAAACAGCCATGGAACAGGCAGCAGAAATACTGAAACGGGTGGGTCTGGGTCACCGGCTCACGCATACTCCGGGCGAGCTGTCTGGTGGGGAGCGCCAGCGTGCGGCTGTCGCGCGTGCGCTAGTTACCCGGCCGGCTTGCGTGCTGGCAGATGAACCAACTGGTAATCTTGATCGACATACCGCTGAAAGCGTATTCGAGCTGATGCTGGAACTCAATCACCAAGCCAATGCAGCACTGATCATTGTCACTCACGACACGCAACTCGCCAGCCGCGCAAACCGGGTATTACAACTGGTCGACGGCAGACTGAAGTAAAACCTGAAACTGCAGTTGATCACTTATTGATCTTGGGGAATCCTGACGGATCATGAGCCTGTTGCCTGCCCCATTAACCCGAGGGGTAAAGCTGCTACGCGCCCGATTACGTGCTCCGTGCAGTCTCCAGGGAAAAAAAATCAGAACCGGGGGCTCTTACCGACCTATTTTTTTGCCTGTTCATCCAGCATCCGCAAATAGGCAAGTTTCTCCATGATTCTGGCCTCCAGGCCGCGAGTCGTAGGCTGATAAAAGCGAATTTCGGATATCCCTTCCGGCAAATAATTCTCCCCGGCAGCGTAAGCTTCCGGTTCATCATGAGCATAGCGATAGGCTTTCCCATAGCCCATCTCCTGCATAAGTCCGGCAGGGGCGTTGCGCAGATGAATCGGAACAGGACGGGAACCATCCTGTTCAATAAAGGCGCGTGCTTTGTTATAGGCGCGATAAGCGGCATTGCTTTTCGGAGCACAGGCGAGATAAAGCGTAGCCTGAGCAAGCGCCAGCTCCCCTTCCGGGCTGCCGAGTCGTTCAAAAACCTCACAAGCATTCAACGCAAGTGTCAATGCACGCGGATCAGCCAGGCCGATATCCTCTGTGGCAGTACGAACCAGCCTCCTGCCGATATAGCGAGGATCCGCTCCTCCATCGAGCATGCGGCACAGCCAGTAAAGCGCCGCATCAGGAGAAGAACCGCGAATCGATTTATGCAATGCTGAAATCTGTTCGTAAAAGGCTTCGCCACCCTTATCAAACCCGCGAGCACTGCGCGACAGTATCCTGTGTAGATAATCCGCGTCTATTTCCACAATTTTTTCTGTTTCTGCAGCATTTTTCACTTGCTCCAGCAGATTCAGCAGACGACGTGCATCCCCATCAGCAAATGCGACCAGCGACTCAATAGCATCACCGGTAAACCGCAGATCTGGCAGAGCAACACCGACTGCTCGTTTGAATAACCGGCCAAGTTCCTCGCCAGACAATGCCGTCAGCGCATAAATCTGTGCGCGTGACAGCAAAGCCCTGTTTACTTCAAACGAAGGATTTTCTGTGGTAGCACCGATGAAAGTAATCAAGCCCTGCTCGACATGAGGCAGAAAAGCATCCTGTTGCGCCTTATTGAAACGATGCACTTCATCCACGAACAACAATGTCGGCCGGCCCGTTTGCTGCAGCGTAACTCGAGCACATTCGATTGCTTCCCGGATATCCTTTACCCCTGACAGCACTGCAAAAAGGGCAATAAATTCAGCGTCGAATGCCCGGGCCATCAGTCGTGCCAGCGTAGTTTTGCCACTACCGGGCGGCCCCCAGAGAATCATCGAATGAGGTTTACCGGATTCGAATGCAAGCCGCAGCGGCTTACCCTGACCCAGCAAATGAGGCTGACCGATCATCTCATCCAATGTCCGGGGCCGCAGACGTTCAGCCAATGGAGCGGCCGGATTCAGAGTGGGATGAGAATCAGTCACGGATTACATCCACACCTGCCGGCGGAGTAAACTGGAATAAATCCGGGACTAGTTCCGGATTCTGCTCAATACGGGAGAAAATCAGCCAGGTTACCTGCCCGAAACTGTCGCGCAGAACCATCTCGCGCAATATACCTGTTTGCGAAAATCCCAGCCGGATCAGTTCAAATGTGCCTTCTTGGTTTTTTGGATGCGCCTCCACCCATTCAAGTTGTCCTTGTGTATTGATCTCCTGCAAGTCAAAATCGTGTTCAATGGTATTGCCACCTGCAAGAAGCGCTGCCGGAGTACTGCCCAGCGCCAGATCAAGCCGGCGTACCGTGACTTGGGCGAGATCCTGATCATAGAACCATACCTGTTCACCATCTCCCACGATCAATTGCTCGTAAGGTTGCTCGTATACCCAGCGGAATTTGCCAGGACGCTCAAACATCATATTGCCGCTGGCCTTCTGAACCACCTGGAAGTTTTTATCAAGCAGCGTCTGAGAAAAATCAGCACGGAAAGTTTGCGTCTTGCTGACAAAGGTTTTGAGACTTTCACCAGCAGCCGCCTGTACCAGTATCGGAAAAAGGCAGCCAAACAGAGCAGAAATGAGCAGAAGACGGAACATAACAGGATGAAATTGTCCTGGTAAATGATTGATCAGGAGCGAAGCAGCGTACACGGGCCGAACTGCATTCACTCACTCCTTTCGGGAACCAGTACTTCCCGGTTGCCGTTGCCCTGCATACTGGAAACCAGGCCGGCGCGTTCCATTTCCTCGATCAGTCTGGCAGCACGGTTATAACCGATGCGCAACTGCCGCTGCACCAGCGAGATAGAAGCGCGGCGCGATTTGGTCACAATACTGACTGCTTCATCATACAGCGGATCTGATTCTCCGCCGGCAGATTTGCTGTTTTCACCCCCATTCTCCCCGGGCAGCCCCTCCTCTTCACCAGTCTGAAGAACTTCTTCCACGTAACGTGCTTCACCATGTTGTTTGAGATATTCCACTACTTTGTGCACCTCGTGATCTGCCACGAACGCACCATGGACACGCTGGGGATAACCGCTACCCGGCGGGAGATAAAGCATATCGCCCTGACCCAGCAAAGCCTCCGCACCCATCTGATCAAGAATGGTGCGGGAATCAATCTTGCTGGAAACCTGAAAGGCAATACGAGTCGGAATATTGGCTTTGATCAGCCCGGTAATGACATCCACTGACGGGCGCTGGGTGGCGAGCAACAGATGGATACCGGCAGCCCGGGCTTTTTGCGCAAGCCGTGCAATCAGTTTCTCGACTTTCTTGCCGACAATCATCATCAGGTCGGCAAGTTCGTCGATGACCACTACGATCAATGGCATTTCCTCCAGTAATTCCGGAGAATCAGGCATCGTATTCAGAGGATTGGTCAATTTTTCTTCATTCTTTGCGGCATCTCGCACTTTTTGATTGTACCCGCCCAGATTACGCACACCCAGCGCTGACATCAGCTTATAGCGGCGTTCCATCTCAGCCACACACCAGTTGAGCGCACTGGCGGCATCACGCATATCAGTAACCACCGGGGTAAGTAAATGCGGAATACCTTCATAAACAGATAATTCCAGCATTTTCGGGTCAATCAAAATCAGGCGGACAGCGTCCGGAGACGCCTTATAGACCAGACTCAGAATGATAGCGTTGATCGCTACTGACTTGCCGGAACCGGTCGTACCGGCTACCAGAGCGTGCGGCATTTTAGCAAGATCTGATATCACAGGACGCCCACTGATATCTTTGCCCAGCGCAATGGTCAAAGGAGAAGCATTATCAGCATAAACCCCCGAGGCCAGAATTTCATGCAGGCGGACCACCTGCCGTTTCGGATTGGGAATTTCCAGACCCATTACGGTTTTACCTGGAATCGTTTCGACCACTCGAATACTGGCAACTGTCAGGGCACGTGCGAGATCTCTGACCAGATTGATGATCTGATTTCCCTTAACCCCAACAGCAGGTTCGATTTCATAGCGCGTAATGACCGGTCCGGGATAGGCGGCCACTACTTTTACTTCTACACCGAACTCTAATAATTTGCGTTCAATCAGGCGGGAAGTAAATTCAAGCGTCTCACTGGAGAGTGTTTCGATATTTTTTTCCGGTTCATCCAGCAAGTAAAGAGGAGGCAAAATTGAATCAGGCAGATCAGAAAACAGAGGAGCCTGCTTTTCCCTGCTGACCCGCTGAGATTTCTGAATGGGGGCTTCAGGCATCTCGATATGCAATGGCACAGGAGGAGGCAGCTGCTTTCTGATTTCCTCGACATGAGTTTCCCGTTCATGCAATGAAACCTTCCCCGCACGCCGGTCCAGCCACAGCATCCATGCATCCCTGATGAAACAGCACGCAGCCTCGACAGCGCCGCCAATTTTTTCCGATAAACGTACCCAGGACAATCCGGAAAACAAGCTGAGTCCGATTGCAAAAATGATCATCAAACCAAGCGTGGCACCGGTAAAACCCAGCAGTAGTGATAATTGTTTGCTGAGCCCCCCCCCCAGCAGACCACCCGGGGCCAGTGGAAGTGATGCCTGGAGAGTGTGGAAGCGAAGTGCTTCAATTCCGCTGCTGGCCACCAGCAACGTAATGAATCCTGTGAAAGACAGTACGAGCACACGCGGATCGAACACGTTGGTGATATCGATGCGGCGGTAACCCCACCATACCGCTGCAAGGAAAAATACCACCCACCACCAGGCTGACATACCAAAAAGATAAAGCAACAAATCTGCCAGCCATGCACCGGCACTGCCTCCCGCATTACTGACCTGCCGGAATGTGCCACTGTGCGACCAGCCCGGATCAGTACGATCGAAACTGATCAATATCAGAGAGAGGTAAAGTGCGATCCCGCCGAGAACTAGCGAAACTGCTTCACGCAACAATCGGCTGATTCGGGGTGGCAGAGGATTGGCAGTTTTTTTCGCCATTGGTTTATCAGAAAAACTCATGTACAAATCATCAGGTTGAAAAATCAGAGCCGGCTCAAACGATGCTACCGGTTTCGATTTCCGGCCACGGAAAATCACATAGCCGTAAAAATGATCCCCTGGATGATCCGACTGTGATACCAGGACGGTATATTCACCATTCTTCTAACTGTCATTTTTCTGTATCTGTATCTCCTGCCTCCTGCAATCTGCCGGGCCGGAAATATCAGTTTTCTTCAGCTTTGAGCAATTCAATGATAGTGGGATCTCGAGCCATATCCAGTGCGGTTTTACCGCTGGCACTCTTGAGTGCGGTATTGGCCCCCCGTTCCAGCAACAGCCGGACTGTGCCGACATGCTCATGTAATGCCGCCCACATTAGCGCTGTGACACCATCCCGGTTTTGGAGATCAATGCGCGCTCCTTTTGCCAGCAGCGCCTCAATGACATCATTATGACCGTTCTGAGCCGACAGGATCAGCGCAGTAAAATCGTTGGTTGCTTTCAGATCGGGTTGAGCACCATGAGCCAATAATCTCTCGACAACGGGTAAGTGACCGGAAAGCGATGCCAGAATCAGAGCGGAAGCCCCATTGGCATCCTGCAGATCAGGTTTTGCCTCTTTCTCCAGTAAAATTCCGACAATATCAGCATACCCGTTCTGTGCCGCCAGATGCAGTGCTGTAACCTGATTTTCATCCCGCAGATCAGGTTTGGCCTGATGACTGAACAGAGATTGGACGATACCGGTATATCCTTTGACTGCAGCCAGCATCAGCGGAGTCAAGCCGCTTTTATCCTGCAGATCAGGATTGGCGCCCTTTGCCAGCAACATGTCAACGATCGCCTGATGGTCGTTCTTACTCGCCAGCAATAAAGGGGTTCCTCCCTGAATATTGGTCAGATCGACAGCAGCATTCCGGTCCAGTAGCAGTTTGACGACATCTGTATGGCCATTCTGTGCTGCAACCGACAAAGCGGTAAAGCCATCCGGGGTTTGCAGATCGATTTTAACGTCTTCGTTCAGCAGTTTTTTCACACTCGCCACATCCCCCGTCAATGCAGCCTTAATAAAATCCGCCTCATTGTCGGCAAATACCAGTGGAATTTGCAGAAGGAGGAAAAGAAAGACAACATTTACCAGGCAAAACTGTTTCAATCTGACAGAAAACAACATGTTCTCCAAGAATTGGATTGGAAATTTATCAGCGGCTTAAATTCAAATATTCTTTTGCTCAATAAGTCCTCGCTTTGGGTGGAAACGACTCCACAGTTAGCGGTTTTAAGCGTACGGGCTTGTAATCCAAGCGCCGATCCTGACTAAAAAACAAAGAATGCCTGAGCCACTTTTGATCGTCTCTTTCAGGAAAATCATCACGAGCATGAGCGCCCCGGCTTTCGAGGCGTGCCTCCGCTGAAATCATAGTTGCCAGGGCCACTTCAATGAGATTGTCGAGTTCCAGTGCTTCGACTCGGGCAGTATTGAATACCTTGCTTTTATCCCGGATTTCAGTATGCCTGACCCGCGCGGCAACTTCATCGATTTTTTCTACACCCTGTTTCAATACATCAGGGAAACGGAATACACCGCAATAGGTCTGCATAGTCTTACGCAGCGCCTCACCAGTCGCGGCAACATTTTCCCCGTCTTTCTGGGTCTCCAGGCGCGACAGCCGCACAAGCGTCTGCTCTGCCGCATCCTCCGGCAACGGCTTATGGTGATTGTTCCGGGCCAGATCTTCGATGATCCGGTTACCGGCAGCACGCCCAAACACAACAATATCCAACAGTGAATTAGTCCCCAGACGATTTGCTCCATGCACCGATACACAGGCACATTCGCCGACTGCATAGAGCCCGGGCACCACTTCCTCGGGACTGGTCTTATAAGGAGCAACCACCTGCCCATGATAGTTAGTAGGGATACCCCCCATCATATAATGTGCAGTCGGAACGACCGGGATAGGGGTGGTGATCGGATCAACATGAGCAAACGTGAGAGAAATTTCACGGATTCCGGGAAGTTTCGATTTGATAATCTCCGCACCCAGATGATCCAGTTTCAGCAGCAAGTAATCGCCATCTGCTCCACAGCCGCGCCCTTGTCTGATCTCGGTGGTCAGGGCACGTGCTACCACGTCGCGGCTGGCCAGATCTTTAGCCTGGGGGGCATAACGCTCCATGAAACGCTCCCCTTCAGCATTCAGCAGATATCCCCCCTCCCCTCGTACCGCTTCGCTGATCAGCACACCGGCGCCATATACACCGGTCGGATGGAATTGCCAGAATTCCATATCTTCCAGCGGAATTCCGGAGCGGGCGACCATTCCCAGACCATCGCCAGTATTAATGAAGGCGTTAGTACTGGCTTCGAAAATACGGCCCGCGCCACCCGTTGCCAGTAGCGTCGCACGAGCCCGCAGGATCATGATTTCGCCCGTTTCCATTTCCAGCGCGGTAATTCCCAGCACTTCACCTTCATGATTACGGATCAGGTCCAGCCCCAACCATTCTACAAAAAACTGGGTATTAGCTCTGACGTTTCGCTGGTACAGTGTATGCAGCATGGCGTGACCGGTACGGTCCGCAACTGCACAGGAGCGACTGGCCTGTTCACCACCAAAATTTCGGGATTGTCCGCCAAACGGACGCTGATAGATTTTTCCATTCTCCAGTCTGTCAAATGGCATCCCGAAATGCTCCAACTCATATACCACTTCGGGAGCCTGGCGACACATGAATTCGATCGCATCCTGATCCCCGAGGTAATCAGAACCCTTGACGGTATCATACATGTGCCAGTGCCAATCATCCTCAGTCACATTTCCCAGTGAGGCTGCAATTCCACCCTGGGCCGCCACAGTGTGCGACCGGGTCGGAAACACTTTGGATAGAACAGCAACTTTGAGGCCTGCTTCGGACAACTGCAATGCGGCGCGCATACCCGCTCCGCCTGCACCGACGATGACGACGTCAAATTTCCGTTGTGAAATCTTCACGTCAGCCCCATAAAATGTCTACCAACCATACCAGATAAGCTAATAACGCCACGATACATCCTACTTGTAACGTTAGGCGGACTGCCATGACATGAGCATAATCCATCAGAACATTCCGTACTCCCACCCAGGCATGCCAGCATAAACTGGCAAAACACAGGAAAGAAGCGATCCGCATCCACTGGCTGCTGAATAATACTCTGAATTCTTCATAACCCGACGGCTGATAAACGACTGCAAGCACGATCAGCAATCCGGTATAAGCCACCATCAATACAGCAGTGATACGCTGCACAAACCAGTCTCGTAAACCGTAATGCGCACCAGTCACAATTCGGTTCGCCGGTTTTACCATAACCATACCCCTATCAATACTGTTAGAATGGCGCCTGCTATCAGTACCAGTTTGCTGCTCAGACGCGCATGCCTCAGTTGCAGGCCGTAATGCAGATCAAGTGCCAGATGACGGAGACCGGCAAACAAATGGTGCAGAAAAAACCATGCTGCCAATATTAAAAACAACTTGGCCAGCGGATGAGCCAGGTTTGTTTGCAGATGGGCGAAGGTTTCCGGTGACTGTAGCATCATTTGCAATCCGTAAAGCAATAACGGAATTCCCGGAAAAAACAGCAGCACTCCGCTGATACGGTGCAAAATGGAGACGATAGCAGGCAGCGGCTGCCGGATTTGCAGCAAGTTCAAATATTTGGGGCGTCGTCTCGCCGGAAACTGGACTTCCATAAAATCAATAGAACCGGATAAGTTTATCGGTGAGTAAAAAATCTTGATTAGCCTTACTGCTCTCTAGTGTAATCCGTTCCACGCCGCCAGACAACTTTCTCGCGGGAAACGGCCCTCCTCCTTGCTTTCGATATGCTTCATTGTTTCGATATATCAATTACGTTAATATAGCCTCCCATGACTAAATTTGTCTTTGTGACTGGCGGTGTTGTATCTTCTCTGGGCAAGGGCATTGCTGCCGCTTCTTTAGCAGCATTGCTCGAAACACGCGGCCTCCGGGTAACCATACTCAAGCTGGACCCCTACATCAATGTTGATCCTGGGACCATGAATCCGTTTCAGCACGGAGAGGTGTTCGTTACGGACGACGGTGCTGAAACTGACCTGGACCTCGGCCATTACGAACGTTTCATCAGCACCAGAATGACCCGGCATAATAACTTTACAACCGGACAGATTTATGAAAGTGTAATCCGGAAGGAACGGCGCGGAGATTATCTTGGTGGAACCGTGCAGGTGATCCCGCATATCACGGATGAAATCAAACTGTTCATTCGCAACGGGATTTTCGACGCGCAGATCGCCATTGTTGAGATCGGGGGAACTGTCGGCGATATTGAATCCCTTCCTTTTCTGGAAGCAATTCGGCAAATGTCAGTCCAGCTTCCGCCTGAGGATACTTGTTTTATTCACCTGACTCTGCTCCCTTATATCAGTTCAGCAGGAGAACTGAAAACCAAACCCACTCAACATTCAGTCAAAGAGCTTCGGGAAATCGGTATCCAGCCGGATGTGCTACTGTGTCGCTCTGATCGTTCACTCCCCCTAGATGAGCGGCGAAAAATTGCTTTATTTACCAACGTACGCGAAGAGGCTGTCATTTCTGCCGTCGACGTGGACAATATCTACAAGATTCCGGCGCTGTTGCATGAGCAGATGCTGGATGAAATCGTATGCCACAAGCTGAATATCCTGGCAAGACCCGCCAAGCTTTCGACCTGGAAAAAACTGGTCCACGCACTGGAACACCCGGAACATGAAGTTTCCGTTGCACTGGTGGGAAAATATGTGGACCTGACCGAATCCTACAAGTCTCTGTCAGAAGCACTCATCCATGCCGGCATCCACACGCGCAGTAAAATAAATATTCATTATGTGGATTCGGAGAATATAGAACAGCAGGGCACTGATTGCCTGGCGAACATGGATGCTATCCTGGTACCCGGCGGATTTGGCAAGCGAGGGGTGGAAGGAAAAATCATGGCGATCAATTATGCCCGCACTCACCGCATACCTTATCTGGGTATCTGTCTTGGCATGCAACTGGCTGTCATTGAATTTGCCCGTAACCGGCTGCAGCTGGAGAATGCTCATAGCACTGAATTCGATCCGGATACACCTCATCCGGTTCTGGGATTGATTACAGAATGGCGTAATCGTTGCGGCCGCATCGAAAAACGTTCTGCCAAAACCGACTTGGGAGGAACCATGCGTTTGGGAGGACAGGAATGCCTGCTGCAACTCCATTCCCTCGCATATAAAATCTATGGCACAGATAAAATCATTGAACGTCATCGGCACCGTTATGAAGTCAACGCCGACTTCATTCCCCTGTTGGAACAGGCCGGTTTGCAGATAAGCGGTTTGTCTGCTGAAGGCAGTTTATGCGAGGTGATCGAACTGCCTCAATCTGAACATCCCTGGTTTGTCGCCTGTCAATTCCATCCGGAATTCACCTCTACACCCCGGAATGGGCATCCTCTGTTTAAAAGCTATATCAGAGCTGCCATCAACTTTGCCGCCAAATCCAATCGCGCGGAACTCCCTGACAGCAATATACTGGAAAGCGTCACTACAAGCAGCACAGATTGATTTATCAAAGAAAACGAAGATCACACAAAATATGTATAGAATTAAACCGCAGGTAGAGCTTCATTGAGAGGCGCCCCTGCCGTTTAACAGATAAACAATAAAAATTATATAAACACACGGATGAGTCCCTATACCACACGGGATTAAAGGTTACCAGTAAAAAATAAAACCTATACAAGAAACGAAACCCAAAAACGATCATCCCTTCAATATCAGTGAAATTTCCAGCAAAACATGCGTCATAAACAACAATATACCGGCCGGATCAGCAGGAAGCCACACCACCCACAGATTTATTCATTAACTCCATCAAATCTACCAACGAACAACACAAGGAAAGCAGCATGAGTGCAATCGTAGATGTAATCGCCCGTGAAATTATCGATTCCCGCGGCAATCCGACCATAGAAGCTGATGTACTGCTCGAATCGGGTGTCTTGGGACGTGCTTCAGTACCATCCGGAGCGTCTGTAGGGACCCGGGAGGCGGTCGAGCTGCGTGACGGAGATACACAACGTTATCAGGGAAAAGGGGTATTGAAGGCAGTTGAAAGTGTCAATACCGAAATTTCTGAAACGATCATGGGATTGGACGCCATGGAACAGTGCTTCATCGACAAGACTCTGATAGAACTCGACGGCAGTGAAAACAAGTCCAGGCTTGGCGCCAATGCGATACTTGCTGTTTCCCTTGCTGTAGCAAAAGCTGCAGCGGAAGAATCCAGCCTTCCTCTCTATCGTTATCTTGGAGGAGTCAATGCCAAATGGCTGCCGGTACCAATGATGAATCTGATCAATGGCGGGGCACATGCCAACAATCGTTTGGATATGCAGGAATTCATGATCATACCACTGGGCATGCAAAGCCTGCGGGAAGCTGTGCGCTGTGGAGCAGAAATATTCGCCACACTCAGATCATTGCTTCACAAGCAAAATATACCAACAACAGTCGGAGATGAAGGTGGATTTGCTCCCGGCTTCGCACACAATGAAGAAGCACTGAGCCTGATCGTGCAGGCAATAGATGAAGCAGGTTATCTGCCCGGTTCTGAGGTGGCGATTGGGGTGGACTGCGCCAGCTCCGAATTTTTCCGGGATGGAAAATACTGCCTTGCGGTAGATGGGCTCACCCTCACCTCCGCGCAGTTTGTAGATTACCTGGCAACCTGGGTAGATAAATACCCGATCATCAGTATCGAAGATGGCATGAGTGAACAGGACTGGGAGGGATGGAAACTGTTGACTGATAGATTAGGGCGGACCGTTCAGCTGGTAGGTGATGATGTATTCGTCACCAATACGAAAATCTTGAAAGAAGGAATTGAGCGGAACATCGCCAACTCTATTTTGGTTAAAGTCAACCAAATTGGCACACTCACTGAAACATTAAATGCCATCGAAACCGCAAAGTGCGCCGGCTATACTGCAGTAGTCTCTCACCGTTCCGGCGAAACTGAAGATACCACGATTGCTGATATAGCAGTTGCCACCAACGCTTTGCAGATCAAAACAGGCTCACTTTCCCGCTCGGACCGGTTGGCTAAGTACAATCAACTGTTACGCATCGAAGAAGATCTGGGTGATAGCGCACAATATGCTGGAAGGTCAGCGTTTTACCAGCTAAAGTAAATCATGAAAACTACAGCCGCACTGCTCACCTTTATTATTGTACTGGCACAATATCCGTTATGGTTCGGCAAAGGCGGCTGGCTGGGAGTAATGAAAATGCATGAACAGATTACCGCATTGCAGGAAACCAACCAGCTTCTGCAGAACAGAAATACAGTACTGGAAGCAGAAGTCAATAATCTGAAAAAAGGGCTGGATGCAATTGAAGAACTTGCCAGAAGCGAATTAGGAATGATTCGCAAGAATGAATTGTTTTTTCATGTAGTGGAATATGAAAATAAATAGAAATACCTGCTGTTACGATACAGTGTATCCTGATATTTCCTCCGATCAGACGCAGTAAAAACATAGCATCATGATAATCAAGTGGATAGTTTTAATTACTCTAATTTTTCTGGTTCTGTGGCTACTCAACCGATTCCGGTCAGAACAAAGATCCGATTCTGAAGTTGCGCCCCCCAGCAGAGTCGAGGACATGGTTCGCTGTGCATATTGCGGCGTGCATCTTCCCGAAAGTGAGAGCATTACTGAACACAATCAACATTTTTGTTGCACGAAGCACCAACAACTACATTCACAGCCCGGACGATCCTCATCTGGCCATGAATAAGCTGTGCACGTCACAACAACATCCTCATGACCGGTAGCGCTGATATACCTTCAAATCATTTGCGCTTCATTCCCTATACAGCCCTGTAACCAATCCGAATAAGTTGCTCAACTCCGTCTCCTGGAAGAATAAGGGACTCTCAGA
>JBIQJX010000061.1:0-12223 GCA_044507105.1 Nitrosomonas sp. | reverse complement strand
AGGCTAAAGTCAAAACCCGCAACTTGCTATCAGCCGTCAAGGTAGCGCACTTTATGCCGTATTGATCAGATCAGGTGGGCAGATATAGGGAGCCCATCCATCTGACAACATCTTAAAAGAGATTTTATAGGATTTTGTCATGTAATCGATCATTATTCGGATTCAGCATGAAATTGACCGGGCCGGGCACAGCTTTTGAATTGCGTATCACGGGTTATAAATTCCCCGAAATTCGGGGCAATCGCTACGATTCCAACTGGCTGATGATTGAGGGACAGGCCACCCATGCCACGGGTACCTGGGTTTTCCGTCATTCCGGCCTGTTGACATTTGAGATGAAGGAACTGATCGACTGGCTGGAGGGATGTGCTCATAATACGGTATCAGATACGATTCAGACTTTTCTTGACCCTGCTATTTGCTTTTTACTGATCAGCCGCCGTGATGTACCACAGATTTATGGTGGCCCGGGAATGTCCGGGCATTTGGTTGTACCGGTAAATACGCCCGGATACCATCATGTATTACGAGTTTACTTGGATACAGTAGCTCTCCCACCATGGATACCACCGGAATATACGAATGAACGAAGCTTTTACTGTGATTTTCTGGTGAATGAAACTATTCTGCTTGATGCGGCCAGATGCCTGCGTAACCAGTTAGCAATATTCCCCCAGCGCATATATCTCGTGGACTGATCCGGTATCTACCGATCTTCCTGATCAATTCTGCAAGCAGCCTGCAAGTATCTGCTGACCGGGATATGATAATCATCGCTGTATCAATGATGAATAGATGGAGCGGTAAGCCCGGGCGCTTGCGTTCCAGCTAAAATCTTTACGCATACCGTTACGTTGCAGGCTTCTCCACATCCTGCGGCTGTGATAAGCATCGGCTGCCCGTTTGATCGCGTCCAGAAATGACTCCACGGTCATCTCATGGAAATGGAAGCCGCTGGCGCGTTCATTGGCCAGCGTTCTGGGTGTCAGATCTGTTACCGTATCGATCAACCCCCCAGTGGCATGAACTACAGGAGGAGTACCGTAGTGCTGGCTGTACATCTGGTTCAGTCCGCACGGCTCAAAGCGGGAAGGCATCAGAAAGCAATCTGCTCCGGCCAGAATCAGGTGCGACAAAACTTCATCATAGTCGATGCGGACAGCTATTTGTGCGGGGAAAGTCTGTGCCAGAGTAATCAGTTGTTCTTCCAGAGAAGTGCTGCCACTTCCCAGCAATACCAGTTGGGCAGGGAGATCGACCAGCATGGGTGCCACCTGCAGTATGAGATCATGGCCTTTCTGGTGGCTGATGCGGCTGACAGAAGCAAATAATGGAATCGTTCCGTTTGTTTCCAGCCCTGCCGCTTGCTGCAACGCAAGTTTATTGACAGTTTTTGCGGTCAGATTGCGGCTCGTGTATTTTTTTGTGATATGGGGATCGGTGGCCGGATTCCAGACGGTGGTATCGATCCCGTTGAGGATTCCGGTGATATCCCTGCTGCGATCAGCCAGCAGTCCTTGCAGACCGAATCCCAGCGGTTCAGTCTGGATCTCCCGGGCGTAACCGGGGCTGACCGTGGAAATCTTGCTGGCATAATAAATCCCGCCTTTGAGGAACGACATGCTGCCATAGTATTCGAGGCCGTGCACATTGAAGCTTTCTGCCGGTAATCCCAGCTTTGTTACCTGATCAGGCGGAAAGCATCCCTGAAAGGCCAGATTATGGAGCGTCATCAGGCTGGCTGCTTTTTTGCCGGAGTGGAAATGGAGATATGCCGGGGTGAGGCCGCTTTGCCAGTCATTACAGTGGACGACATCAGGTATCCACGAAAGCGGACTTGCATCGCTGCCCAAGAGAGCACCGATTTTCGAAAGCAGACCGAAGCGAAGGGCATTATCCGGCCAGTCATGTCCGTTATCATCCAGATAGGGGCCACCTGCACGCTGATAGAGAGCAGGACAACCGATCACATAGACAGGTACACTGCCGGATTCATGAACCTCTACCCGTGAGGCAAACAGAGTTGCAGGGGGAAAATGCGGCGAAAGGTCGATTTCCACCAGCTTGCGCTTATATTTTAGTGCTGACAATACGGTGGAATAACCGGGCAGCAGCAGCCGGACATCCACTTTCAATTCCTGCAATGCCAAGGGTAAAGCGGCGCTGATATCTCCCAGTCCACCGGTTTTGCATAACGGAAATACTTCCGGAGTAACAAACAGAACACGAGGGTTTTTACGGGAAGAAGCCATGAGCAGGAGTCCGGAAAGTGGTATTAAATCATGATAAATATAACGTATTTACATTATTATCGAAGTCTATTGTTGCTTTCTGAAGAAATCAATCAGACCATTGGTCGACGAGTCATGAGCAGTAACCGGTTCATCTGCGGCCAGCTCAGTCTGAATCCTGTCGGCCAGTTGTTTGCCCAGCTCTACACCCCATTGATCGAAGGGGTTGATATCCCAAATGACACTTTGTACAAATACTTTGTGTTCATAAAGAGCGATCAGCATGCCCAGTGTTGCCGGATCGAGTTTTCTGAACAGGATCGAGGTCGTGGCCCGATTCCCCGGGAAAACCCGATGCGGGAGCAGTCGCTCCAGCAAATCGGGCGGTATATCCTGTGCTGCCAGTTCGGCTCTGACTTCCTGCTCGTTTTTCCCGCGCATAAGCGCTTCAGTTTGCGCAAAAAAGTTTGCCAGTAGCATGGGATGATGTTCAGGCAGGGAATGATGACACTGGCACGGTGCCAGAAAATCGGCGGTGAAGGTTTGCGTACCCTGATGCAGCAATTGATAAAAGGCATGCTGACCGTTGGTGCCCGGTTCCCCCCATATTACAACGCCAGTGCTGTAATCCACTGGTTCTCCGCTGCGGGTGACCCGCTTGCCACAGCTTTCCATTTCCAGTTGCTGCAGATACGCAGGAAAACGGTGCAGCGATTGATCATAAGGCAGAATTGCCTGGCTGGTGGCATGAAAGAAATTGATCTGCCAGATCCCGATCAGCCCCAGCATGACAGGCAGATTATGCTCGAAAGGCGTGGTCAGAAAATGGTTATCCATTGCCTGCGCCCCGGCCAGCAGCGCGCGGAAATTTTCCATACCGACTGCCAGTGCAATCGGTAATCCGATGGCTGACCATAACGAATATCGTCCGCCGACCCAATCCCAGAATTCGAACATGTTGTTGTCCGGATCGATCCCGAAATGTCCGACCGCAGTGCGGTTGGTGGAAACTGCGGCAAAATGGCGGGTAATAGCCTGTTCATTCCCCCCGTTTGTCAGAAACCACTGCCGGGCGGAATGAGCATTAGTGAGGGTTTCTCGGGTAGTAAAGGTTTTGGAGGCGATAATAAACAGGGTCGTGGCCGGATTAAGGTGCTGCAACGTACCAGCCAGGTGCGCGCCATCGAGATTGGAAACGAAATGCGTACGGAGATGCGGCAAATGGTAAGGTTTGAGTGCTTCAGTCGCCATTACCGGTCCCAGATCGGAACCGCCTATACCAATATTGACCACATCGGTGATCGGCAGATCAGAATACCCTTTGTGTTCCCTGCTGTGAATCTTCCCGACAAATCGCTCCATTTGCTGCAACACCCGACAAACGTCGGGTGTGACATCCGTATCGTCTGTGAATACAGGGGAGGTGGCGCGTAAGGCGATGTGTAATGCTGCCCGGTTCTCGGTAGAATTGATTTTCTCGCCGTTTGCCATGCGGGTTATCCAGTTTTCCAGATGCTGTTGCTTCGCCAGCGCCAGTAAAAGACGGATCGTCGTTTCGTCAACGGGCTGTTTGCTGTAGTCGAGCAGAATATCACCGAACCGCAGCGAGAATTTATCGAACCGTTGCGGATCTTCGGCAAACAGAGTGCGCAGATGATGAGTGGCCATGTCGGACTGATGGGCATTCAGTGCCAGCCAGGCAGAGGATCGTGTCAGTGTGGACATATTTATTTTTCAGAAAATGAAAAAAATCAGAGCCGTTCGAATATTGCGGCAATTCCTTGTCCGCCGCCAATACATAACGTCACCAGTGCATAACGGCCGTTACGACGTTTCAACTCAAAAATTGCTTTGATTGCCAGAATACAGCCGGATGCACCGATCGGGTGCCCCAGCGCTACTGCGCCGCCGTTCGGATTGGTTTTTTCCGGATCGAAATCCAGTTCTCGGGCGACGGCGCACGCCTGAACGGCAAACGCTTCGTTGGACTCGATCACATCGATGTTAGCCAGTCTGAGACCGGCACGATCCAGTGCCTGTCTGACAGCGGGCACCGGGCCAATTCCCATGTAACGCGGGTCTACGCCGGCATGACCATAAGCAACCAGGCGTGCCACGGGCTGATAACCCTCCCGTTCAGCGCAGCGTTCTTCCATCAGCACTACGGCTGCAGCCCCGTCGTTGAGACCGGAGGCATTCCCGGCTGTGACGGTGCCGTTGTCCTGAAAAACGGGGCGCAGCTTTGCCAGTGCCTCCATGCTGATGTTCTCCCGCGGATGCTGATCAGTGTCAAACAGGGTCTCGCCTTCCCGGGTAGCGATTTTGACCGGGCCGATCTGCTCACGAAAATAGCCGTTCCGGATGGCATAAATGGCACGCCGGTGGCTTTCCAATGCAAACCGGTCCTGTTGTTCACGGCTAATCCCCCATTTTTCGGCAATGTTTTCCGCGGTTACCCCCATATGCACCTGATCGAACGGATCAGTCAGTGCGCCGGTCATCATATCGATTGCTGCACTGTCCTGCATGCGCTGCCCCCAGCGCAGCGCGGGGAGGAGATATCCGCCCCGGCTCATCGACTCGGCACCGGCCGCAACAGCTGCCTCGGTATCACCCAGCATAACAGCCTGGGAGGCGGAAATGATAGCCTGCAGACCGCTGCCGCAAACACGGTTCAGGGTCAGTGCCGCCACATTCTGCGGCAAACCCGCTTCAAGTGCCACCACGCGCCCCAGATACATATCCCGTGCCTCAGTGGGGATAACATGGCCGGCCACCAGATGGCCGATTTTTCCCGGGTCGACGCCGGCACGAGTGACTGCTTCCCGGATCACCCCGGCTGCCAGTGTGGCCGGCGCCAGGTTTTTCAGTGTGCCACCGTAATCACCAATAGCGGTTCTCACACCACTCAGAATGACGACATTACGCATTCACGCAGGGTTACAGTACATAACGGGCCAGATCCTCGCTTTGCGAAAGTTTTTCGAGACGTTCATCGACGTAAGCCGCATCAACGGTCCAGGTAGTTCCGCTGTGGCGGGTTGCATTGAATGAAATGTCTTCCAGCAGCTTTTCCATGACAGTATGCAATCTCCTGGCCCCGATATTTTCAGTCCTTTCATTGACCGAAAAAGCGATTTCAGCCAGACGTTTGATAGCGTCTCCCGCAAAATTCAGCTCTACTCCTTCCGTTTTCAGTAATGCCTGATATTGACGGATCAGACAGGCATCGGTATTAGTGAGAATCTGTTCAAAATCGTCGGCGCTGAGGCTGCCCAGTTCCACCCGGATCGGAAAACGCCCCTGCAGTTCCGGAATCAGATCGGATGGCTTGGCCAGATGAAACGCGCCGCTTGCAATGAACAGAATGTGATCGGTGCGGATCATCCCGTATTTCGTAGAAACGGTCGTTCCTTCCACCAGAGGCAGCAGATCCCGCTGTACTCCCTGACGCGAAATATCTGAACCGGAGATATCCGCTCGGCTGGTAATCTTGTCGATTTCATCAAGAAACACGATACCGTTTTGTTCGACGGTCTGAACCGCACGCAGTTTCAGCTCCTCGTCATTGATGAGGCGGGCCGCCTCTTCTTCGGTCAGCAGTTTTTTGGCTTCGCGGATAGGCAACCTGCGCGTCTTTTTTTTGCTGGCACCCATATTCTGGAACATATTCTGGATCTGCGAGGTCAGCTCTTCCATTCCTGGCGGGGCAAAAATTTCCATACTGGTTTGTCCCATGGTGACCTCGATATCGATCTCCTTGTCATCCAACGCGCCCTCCCGTAATTTCTTGCGGAATTTCTGGCGGGTCGCACTGCTTTCCTCACTTTGCCCGGATGAGAAACTCTGATCGCGAACAGGCGGGAGTAAGGTATCCAGAATGCGCTCTTCCGCCCGGTCTTCCGCCAGTGGTCGGTTTTTCCGAATTTCACGTTCGCGTCCCTGTTTGATGGCAGATTCCACCAGGTCACGAATGATGGAGTCGACATCGCGCCCGACATAGCCCACCTCGGTAAACTTGGTCGCTTCGATCTTGATAAAGGGAGCATCCGCAAGCCGGGCCAGTCTTCTGGCAATTTCCGTCTTGCCTACACCCGTCGGTCCGATCATCAGAATATTTTTGGGAGTGATTTCCTGGCGCAGCGGTTCATCTACCTGCTGTCTGCGCCAGCGGTTCCTCAGCGCAATGGCGACGGCTCGCTTGGCAGTTTCCTGGCCGATGATATGCTTGTCCAGTTCATGGACGATTTCCTGCGGAGTCATTTGTGACATGATGGATTTTCCTGCCTTGGCATAAATATTGTTTTCAGTCGATCTGCTCGATCACGTGCGCCTGATTGGTATAGATGCAGATATCCCCGGCAATGGTCAGCGCTTTGGAAACGATTTCCTTCGGGCCCAGCTCAGTATTTTCCAGCAGCGCACGTGCAGCCGCCTGGGCATAAGCCCCGCCGCTGCCGATGGCGGCCAGTCCCTGCTCCGGTTCAATGACATCCCCTGCTCCGGTAATGATCAGGGTTGCTTCATGATCGGCTACCACCAGCATCGCCTCCAGCCGGCGCAGGATGCGGTCAGTGCGCCAGTCTTTGGCAAGCTCGACTGCGGACCGCATGAGATGGCCCTGATGTTTTTCCAGTTTGCCTTCGAAACGTTCGAACAGCGTGAATGCATCTGCCGTACCTCCCGCAAATCCCGCCAAAATCCTGTCGTGATACAGCCTGCGTACCTTGCGTGCACTGGCTTTGGCCACCACCGCGCCAAGTGTAACCTGGCCGTCTCCGCCCAAGGCTACCTGCCGGCCGCGCCGGACTGATACTATTGTGGTCATAGTTTTTGTATTCGTGACAAAAACTATGATTATAGCGCTGTTTCCCGGCCGGAATAAGCTGACAGGTATAGATGATGCCGGGCCTGAATGGGGATCATGCCCGGTTCAGCTGAAAAAATGATTGCAGAATCGTCAGAGACGGACAGATCTGTTCGTCTGCAGTTTGCGTGTGACTCCGGGGTTTGAGCTGAAAACCAGGAGTGATGAACCGCCTGCAGCCCTGTCCGGCGCAGACCGGAAAAATCCCGGTTAGCGTATGGTATTGAGTATTTCTATACCATATTTTTCCTGCGCCAGTTCGCGCAAGGCAATGACCGTCGGTTTATCGCGGTCCACATCGATCATCGGTGTGGAACCGACCGATATCTGTCTTGCCCGGGCAGTAGCTGCCAGTGTCATATTAAAGCGATTCGGGATCACCTGCAGACAATCGTCTACTGTAATACGTGCCATGATGGATCCTCCAAGATTGAGAATTTACAGAAATAGGAAAAAAAACAGAAAATCAGGCGAACTGCGCGATCAGGGTGCGCTGCCTGACGAGCTGACGCATCGTTTTCAGTCGTTCGGACCGGATGATACAGGCAATTTCCTGCACTGCTGTTTCCAGCTCATGATTGACGACCGCATAATCGAATCTGTTCAGATGGCTGATTTCGTCGCGTGCAGCAGACAAACGGCGTTCAATGACCTTGCCTTCATCCAGCCCGCGCTGTTCCAGACGATGCTTCAACGTTTCCAGGGAGGGGGGCAGGATGAAAATGGAGACTGCCTGCGGATACAGGGCATGCACCTGCTGTGCGCCCTGGCAATCTATTTCCAGCAGTACATCCCGTTCCGCCGCCATGGTTTCTTCTATCCACTGCCGCGAAGTCCCATAGAAATTACCATATACCTCGGCGCTTTCCAGAAATTCGTTGCGCGTCTGCATCGCTTTAAAATCAGCGTGATCGACGAAAAAATAATCACGGCCATTCACTTCATCCCGTCGGGGAGGGCGGGTCGTATAGGATACCGAGAGTGTGACATCGATATCTGTCTGTATCAAGGCGCGGACTACACTGGTTTTGCCGGCGCCGGAAGGTGCGCTGATTACAAATAGACAACTCATACCGTTCCACTATATTGAATTTCCCGCTTATTTTAGCAGGGAAATGCTCCATAATTTCGGATTGCACTGCATTCCCGTGGTGCAGCCGTGTCGATGCGGTGGGGATGAGCCTGGAAATTGCAGTTCATCCATGCACCAGAAAGACTGCCGGCTTTTTATGCAGATCAGGCCAGCCACCTGAACGCCACTCCCGGACGGTGCGGGTCGAAATATATTCGCCCGTAAGCGTCAGATTACAGGCCACACATAAATCCGTTTCTTCGCGACACTGCTGAACCAGTGCCTCCAGCAGTTTGTGATTCCGGTAGGGAGTCTCGATGAAAATCTGGGTTTCATCTGCCGCGAGAGATGTCTTTTCCAATTGAATGATTTTTCTGTTACGCAGCTCCGGTGCGACTGGCAGATATCCGTGGAAACGGAAACGTTGCCCGTTCAACCCGGATGCCATCAGCGCCAGCACGATCGAAGACGGGCCGACAAGCGGGACAACTCTGATCTGCTTCCGATGAGCCAGCCGGACCAGGCCTGCACCGGGATCGGCAATTGCCGGACAGCCTGCTTCGGACAGCAGACCAATATCTTCGCCGGCAAGCAGCGGAAGGAGCAACTCTTCCAGCTCACTGACAGGAGTATGTTCATCCAAGACGGTCAACTTCACGGTCTGCAGGGGCCGCAGATGATCGGCCTGTTTCAGAAAATGCCGGGCGGTTTTAGGGTGTTCGACGATGAACCGTTCGAGTGAAGCAAGACATTGCCGGACACCGGCAGGCAGTATCCAGGAAAGATCTCCCTCGCCCAGCGGTGCCGGGATCAGATAGAGTGTGCCATAAGGCATGAGCTTGACTGATCAGTGCAGCACGCGCGGCACACTCAATATGAATTCCGGGATTTCCACCACAAAATGAAAACCATCTTCCGCCACCATCTGATAGGTTCCCTTCATGGAACCTGCAGGAGAGGAAATAGCGGTTCCGCTGGTATATTCGAAACTTTCCCCGGGCTTAAGAAGAGGCTGCTCCCCGACGACACCCAGTCCCCGTACTTCATGAGTGCTGCCATCCCCGCTGGTAATGATCCAGTGACGGCTGACGAGTTGTGAAGCCACATTGCCCGTATTGTTGATCGTAATGGTATAGGCAAACACATAACGCTCCGCCCCCGGATCCGACTGATCGGGCAGGTAGACGGTGCGCACCTGCACGTTGATCTCGTATTTCTGCTCGTTTTCCATGAAGCATATTCCACACTATTTTCCCGGTTACAGCAAGCGAGTCGACAAAAAGATGAACGAATCAGCGGATATCAGTCAGGTCTTCGGGCAGAAAAACACTGTCGATTTTGAAAGACAGAATAAAATTAAATATAAACATACAGTTAAGGATGAAGGTGATATTTTTGTCGTAAAAAAACAACGTTGCGACTGCCAGTTCCTTTTGGTGAGTAAATATAAATATTTGATATATAAATTATTTTGTTTGTGGCATGAAATTTGCTGGCTTGCTGACTGCTAGCCGGAGTCTGAGGATTATTTCGGTGTAATCGCTTTGCGGCAATAACCTTTGTTCTCATGAGTGCGGGCTTGGTTATCCGGGTTATTTCGGGTCACATGGGTGATGTGGCGTCCGAAAAACATCGTAACCGTAAGTATGACAGTGCCTGGTCGTGTGAACCGCGCCCCTCGGCTTGTTTTTGCATCCGTTTGGTGTTCACCCCACTGTCGCAAGTTGCAACGCAACGCGGCGAGCCCATGCCTGCGCCAGCATTGTCCCGGATGGCTTTATAAGAATGAGGATTCATTTTTTCCCGCGCCGGATTGCTTTGCACACCGGGATGGCAAGACGAAATCAGGCGGGGGAAAAAATACCGCCGGGAATGGTTGCCGGGGCACCCGGAAAACTGCTGAAAAGGGTTTGCAAACATAAAGATTCAGCTCACCTCTGCCGTAATTTGGGATTGCATCATGCGATAACCGACAAAGGCTAACCTGTCGTGAGGCAGGGGCGCAAAGTCTCCGGTCCTGGTGCCAGCAGGAGAGCGGGATTGCCAAAGTTCGCATCCGGTATTTTTCCATTCAGGCGTGCGTGCTGCCGGGTCGGCTTTTTATAACTACTCTTCAAAGGAGCTGCGCATGTCGTATGCCAGATTGAATCACGCATCATTTTTTCGAAATTTTCATGACAATGTTTTCGGTGTTTTCCATTTTTTCCCGGGTTTTCTGATTTTACTGATCCTGCTGATCGCATTTCCGGCTGCCGGTTATGCCAGTCCTGCCCAGGCAATCAAAGCCACCCTTGATTCCAGACTTGCCGAACTCGGATTTTCCGAGCCTGCTGCCGCGGCCCCGGCCCGGTGGGTAAAAGGCCGTTTGCTGGTGATCCCGCGCGCCGGCTTGTCCACAACAGAATTCAATAAAGCCGCCAAGCCTTATGGCATCAAATCAAAGCGCAGGCTGAAAGGGCTGAATGCCCATCTTTATGAATTGCCCGAGGGCGTGGATGAACTCAAGGTGCTGGAGAGATTCAGAAAAGACCGCCGTTTCAAGGCAGTTGAGCTCGATAGATTGGTCGAGCCGGCACAAACAGTAACCGATCCGGCATTTAAGAATAGTTGGGCACTGCCAAAAATCCAGGCGCCTTCCGCCTGGAATATCGCCACCGGTAACGGTGTCACCATCGCCATACTCGATACCGGTGTGGACAGCAACCATCCTGATCTCGCCGCGAATATCATCCCCGGCTGGAACGCTTATGACAACAATACCGATACTCGTGACATACATGGCCACGGGACCAGAGTAGCCGGCTCGGCTGCGGCCGCTGCCAACAATGGAATCGGCAGTGCCGGCGTGGCCTGGGATGCTCAGATCATGCCGGTACGTATTGCCAGACCGGATGGCCTCGCCTACCTCAGCACCATGGCGCAGGCCATCCGCTGGGCAGCCGATAACGGTGCCCGGGTGGTAAACATCAGCTATGGCGGAGCAGAAAGCGCCACTGTCCAGTCGGCTGCCAATTACGCGCGCAGCAAAGGCAGTGTAGTCGTCATGTCTGCAGGCAACACCGGCGGCCTCAACAACTATCCGCCCAGTAATGCCATCATCGTTGTCGCTGCGACGGACAGCAACGATAAGCGCGCAGGCTGGTCCAGCTATGGACCTTACGTCGATGTGGCTGCACCCGGTGTCAGCATTTACACCACCTCACGAGGCGGCGGCTACGGTTATGCCTCGGGCACTTCCTTCTCCAGCCCGATTGTTGCCGCTACCGCTGCGCTGATATTTTCCGCCAACCCGGATCTGACGCCGGTCGATATTGACCACATCCTGACAGCTACTGCACTCGATCTCGGCAGCCCGGGGCATGATAATTACTACGGGCATGGCCGTATCAATGCCGCGGGTGCGGTGGAGGCCGCCTATGCAAGAATCAGCGTGGATAATATGCCGCCCGTGGTCAGCATTACTTCGCCGATAGGCGGAGAAGTCTCGGGAAGTGTACCCGTGGATGTCAATTATTCCGATAACCAGGCAGTCGTGCGTGTGGAACTGCATGTCAATGGCAAGAAAGCAATCGAAGACACGCAGCCGCCCTTTGCTTTCGCATGGGATACCGTGCCCCTGGCTGATGGTAGCTATACCCTGACAGCGTATGCCTTTGACGCTGCCGGCAACCAGAGTACATCCTCCTCGGTCACGGTCACTGTAAAAAACGCCGACAAGAATACATCGGGAGAGAATTCGCCGGAAATTATTGAGTTCAATCTCAGTAACGGACAGAAAGTCAGACGCAACGAAAATGTCAAAGTTACTGCGAGCCCGGATACCCGACGGATCGACCTGAAAGTCAATGGTCACGCCATCGCGGCCAGCAACGGCAATTCACTGAATTATCGCTGGAATACCTGGGACAGTGCGCCGCGCGGCAGCACCCTTACCGTCACCGTGGAAGCCGCGAATGCAGATAGGGATACCGTCAGCAAAACAGTCACGGTCAGAAACTAAAACTTCTTCTCTACCCTTAAACGCCCGCTTTTGCAGGGCGTTTTTTATTCTCC
>JBIQJX010000060.1:3361-12460 GCA_044507105.1 Nitrosomonas sp. | reverse complement strand
TGTCGGTCGTCAATATCATTGACGTGTTCCTGGTGATCATCGCTGTTTTGCTGATCGCAATTCTGGAAAATCCACTCAATCCCTTCGCTACCCAGGATATGGTGGTCATCCGTAATCCCGACACGCCACAGATGGAAATGATCGTACGTCAAGGGGAAGAAATGAAACATTACAAAAGCACCGGAGAGATCGGCGAGGGTGAAGGAATACGAGCCGGGGTCGCCTATCGGTTGGAAGACGGCAGTATGATCTACGTACCGGAAAAAACTGACATCACCATGGACTAAACGAGAAGCACAACGCGGTCAAAGCACGCCAGGCATGCAAGCGCAGGTGTAGCACACTTTACCCGGGTCTTAAGCCTAATGTTACCCCGCCCAACTCCCGGAAGCTGATGAGCGATCAGGTGCGGTTTCCGGATTTGCTCTGGCATCTTCAATAATAACTTCAGCGGCTTTTTCACTGATCATGTAGATGGCAGATACAATAAAAAAACCGGGTATTTTGGGGAAAACTGAAGCATCCACAACGCGCAGACCGCTCGTTCCATACACACGGAACCGGTTATCAACAACTGCCATTTCATCACTTCGCGGCCCCATTTTACAGGTACAGGAAGCATGATGCCCCCACGCCTGATCCTTGATAAATTGACGGATTTCTTCGTGAGTTTTGACTTTTGTTCCGGGAAGGATTTCCTCGTCAATTAAATCTTTACAATGTTTAATGATATTACGAACGGTTGCCACTCCTTCTGCTACTGCATCCAGGTCTTTCTCGCTAAGGCTGTCCCCCTCTTCAGGAAAGTAATTGAAGTTAATGTCAGGAATATCGCAGGGGTCGTCTGACCGTAAGGCGACATATCCTGTGCTATGAGTGTGCGCCTTGAGAACAGCCCAGGTAAAGATATTTTCTTCACCAGCATCAGAACGATCATTACGATGATCAGATAATGTATTCGGATAGCGGCTGTTTCCCCTGCTAATATCATTCGCGTATCCTGGATAGTACCCGCTAAAATTACCGAGCAATCCAAAAATCAGCAGATCCGGATCCTCGCCTGAACGTTGGGAAGACGCGCGGGTGATGAGAGCAATCGTTGCCCCGTTTGTTGTATAAGGTCCTTTCCCCTGAAGCCACAAGGCATATTGCGGATCGGGTTCTTCTCCAGGCTCAGGCGGGCGTAACTTCATTCCTTTGATCAGGGGAATAGCTTCTTTAAGTTTCGTTACCACCCCTACTTCATACCGATCCTGTAGATTTTTTCCGACCCCGGGCAATTCTATTTTTACCTCAATTCCATGCTTTTCCAGTTCTTCCCGCGGACCAATCCCGGATAGCATGAGGAGTTGGGGAGTATTGAAAGCACCGGCAGCAATGATGATTTCACGTTTTGCAAAAACTGTTTTTACTTCGGAGGCAGCAGCCTCTTTGTACTGAGGATCAGCACGATACTGATGAGCCCCCGTACCATACTCCACACCATACGCTTTATTATGTTCGTCGAGCAAAATCCGCCGGACCAGTGAATGCGTTCTTATCACCAGTTTTTCAGGACAGTGTTCCCGGACCCGCAGGATGTACTCTCTGGTACCTGCCCGCTTACCGTGTTGAGTCGTCATCGGGATTTTGTATACACCCTTAGGGTTTCTGCGAATTAAACGCCAATTATTGGGATCAAACCGAGTAATCAGTTTGAGAGGCACCCAAAAGAATCGTTTAAGCGGATGCATCATGCGCCGGGATTCTTTTACTGCGGCGATCGCCAGCTTTCTTAGTATTTTGTCCTTCAGTAGCATCCAGCGATTAGCCTGGTTGGTGGGCAACCAGCCTTCGAAACCATGACGCCGCCATATTTTCCATCTGGGAGAATATTCACAGCGCTCCAGGCGCTGGAAGTATTTGTGCATATTCCTGTGATGCCAGCTTGGATCATCCATTAATTCTGCGATGTAATCCCAGTCACTGTTGTGGGGATAGATCAGAACCAGGGCATTATGTGCGGTACATCCTCCTAATGTCCCCGAACGGGGATAAAGCACACCATTTTTTTCTTTGCTGAACTTATGATCCCGCTCCTGCTGAATTTTATCGTTATAATGCTGCACAAAATAATCCCAGCGAAGCGCTTCATTTTCCGAAGCACGTGCATGAAAGGCTGGCACCTTGTAATCACAAGGTTCATCATCTCCTCCGGCTTCCAGTAACAATACCCGAAACCCTTCCAAAGCCAGTTTGCAGGCGACCGGCCCGCCTCCTGCACCGGAACCGATGACGACATAGTCAAATTTCTCGTCACCATTACTATCAAGTTGATTATTTTCTGGAGGGGCCGGCGTAATCATAAATATCTCCTGAAGCAGAAAACAGATAGCGCATCATGGCCGGTAACCGGGAAACACAGCGGATATTCCTGCTGCATATCGGATTATCCGCCGTGCAGAATTACATGGTTTTGAGAAACTCGATCAAAGCACGTTTATCGTTGTCATCGAGCGCGGTTCTGCCTTCTTCTGCCGGCAGGTAGTCCGTGCCAAAATAATGGCCGCGATTTATAACGAAATCAGGGCATGCATTTACTTTCAACAAAGGATCAATTATGCCGCTCAGAGTTTTACGTAATTCTTCATCTGTAATACTTCCAGGATCTTTCTGTGCTTTCCACAAATCGAAGATGTCCCATCCAATGGCTTTTGCAAGATCCCACGAAAAAGAAAGCCGCTGTCCCCAGCTCATTTCCATATTGATATTGGAAACCAGATTTACTGGAATGCCTTCAGGAAATGGACCAAGCTCCAGCCCGTCTCCAATGGGAAGAATTCTGACATACCACGGCAGGTAACCTTTCGGTACTTTTAACTCGCTCCTTTCTGTCGTTCGGTCGATAATACCGGGTACTTCTTTACCGGAACGGGTCAGATAGGTTTTTCCTTCACAGCTGTTTGCTGTTTCTGAATCATAGGCATAGGAGCTTTTTCCTTCTTCATCCCATCTGTAGTAGTACAGATCTTTTTGATCACAGTAGCGTTTTTCAGGCCACAGAAGCTGCTCGATACTGATTTCGAAGGATTTCATACGATCTTCTACTGAGCCTGAGGGATAAAATTTTCCCAGCGTATTGTTCAGTAAAAATGGGGCCGTAGACCAGATGCTTGAGAGAGAAGGTGGCCGGATGTATCCGCGCCCGCCAGCGGGCATGTCATACTCTATTTTTTCCCGAGTAATCAAATGATGGATGATAGCCTTCCCTACCGAAGGCAGATTCTTGTAGGAAGTCGAAGAGAAATTATCCCAGGTGTCTCCCTTGATGGCGTTAGTCGCTATCGATGCACAAATATTGGTTTCCAGCAGCGTCACCGGGATGCGTAACTCTGTGGACAGGAAGTTCTCTTTGAGAAAATCTTCTTCCATGACCAGTTTTGTCATTTTTTCCTTGAACTCAGATGAGTTGGTCCAATGCCAATACTGATTCCAGCAATTCAGATAATCAGGGCCGACACACCCGTTCCCCGGAAAAAATTTGTTTGCTTCATCCGGCAATTTGCTCGAATGACAAGCCGCACAATTTTCGGCAAACACTTTTTTACCCTGCTTGAGCGTTTCTTCATCCTCAGTCAGGTAACGCTCTCCCCCGGGCGCATTCTTCAACAGATCTGAAGGCGTCGCAGCCAGAAAAAACAAGGCACCATCCAGTGTCTGTTGCTCGGTTGCCCGCCAGTAACTGGAATTTTGTTCTGCCGCTTTAATCGGGAAAGGCGTGAACGGTTTTCCGCCTACCAGCGGATTAATGTGCTGTAACCATTCTTCACTGAACAGGCCGATATTAACAAACACACGATTCAACGCGCCCAGACCGCCCACTGAATCTGCACCATCTTTGAGCACGCGTGGTGTAAACACTTTATCAGCGTCTTTTGATTCTTTAAAAAACGCTCTCAGTGAACTGTCAGCAGGGATCTCTTCAAAATGATTGAATTGTTTATTATCTCTTTCCCCGCCAGTTAGCTCCTCCTCTCCCCAGCGCAATGTATTCACCATACGTGCAGGCAGGTGGTAAACCCCATTCATAGTGCGCGGATTATTGATGTAATCGGTAGAAATGAGCGAGGTATCCAATGCACCCGGCCGGTTGGTATGGAGGTGCTGATAGGCGAAACTGGTTTTATCAGCCTCGTACGCAAACACTCGATCAAACCAGAAATATTGTGCCCCGGGATTGGAATTAAGATTGGCCCACTGCGGATTTTCCGGGTCTTCTGGCGGATTGGTCGGATTAGGCCCTACATGACAGAAACCGCAAGCCATTCCTACTCTGTACGGTTTAACCAGTTTGGGATCATTGTAGTAACCGGGATCAGAATAATATTTCTCAGCATCCCAGCGTTTTTTGGCAGCTTCATCGAAATCAGGATTGGGAAACAGGCGCAAGCCTACAATACCAGTCGCATAACCGTAATAAGATCCGACCGGGATAGTTTTGCCGCGTGCGCCAACCTTGACACCCGGATACTTTTCCTCGTTCTCGAAAGGATCAGGCGCACAATTCGGATCTCGTGCATCCAGATACAAGCCGAAACGATCCTCTCGCCCAACCAGTTTACCCTGCACATCAGTATTTTTCCTGAAACACGGTTCATTGACCAGACCAAACCAGTTCCAGCGATTGTCGCGACTGTACCCCGGGTTTTCCACAAGTCTGGGGTGATTCGACAGCACCTTCAGCAGATCAAAACTGCCAAAGCTCTTCACGCTCATATAATCCCAGAATTTGTCGTTGCCGCCTGTCCAGACGATCCAGTTATTTCGGCCTTTAACTATGGATTTAACAGCTTCATCAGGATGCCGGGAAATGCCGGGCACGAAAGGCTCAAGGGCAGCAACGACCTTATCAGGGTCTTGACTGATGCTGTAGTCCATATCTTTGAAATAATCTTCATCCGCCGCCGGGAAGCTTTCTGCCGATCTGTTCACACACTGTGCTTCATCCAGAACTGATCCGGATTGGACATGGTTACCCTGGATACATTCTGCTGCAATTTTCAGGGACAGGTCATCTGAACATCCCGCAAGAAATAAAACCAGGAGGACCCCGGTGAAATAAAAGCTATTTCTAAACATTTTCATGATGACCTCCAGTCAAATCGTTGATCAGGACAGGCTAAAATTCAATGCTTCAATACTATTACTGCAGCTTATTTCTACCCTGAAAACCACCGTTGATCACTTATCAGACTCTGGCAACCTTAATGAATAGCACGTTCACTGTCTTCACTTATGCCCTAATGCCACAACAGGTAAGCTGCCATCTCCCCGATTGCAGAGAATAATCATGCGCTACATCTTGCCAAACAATACGCTAGACGCACGTTCGAATACGTCCAGCCGCGATTTTCAGATTCAATAATATTATTCCTTTTTTTATTAAGGGTATTACTATATTTGTAATTAATTTTAGAAAAAGCGGGTTATGAATAGTGATTCTGCATTATTTTATTTTTTCATTCGGCAAGTATGAAACAGTTGAATATTGGGGAAACCAGGAATAAGCTTATTCGGAATAGAATTTTTAAATTCTAAATGGGTTGGTCTTTTTCTACAGACGCGCTTACTCCAGTTAAGCAGTATCTTTGCCGCAGATCATCCTGTTGCAGAACACGTGTTTCAGACGTTCGGTTTATTTGTCTTTCGGGATAGCCATAAGGAGTAACTGAAATGAATAATACGGTCAGGGTCTGGTTAGGGAAATCACGTGAAGAACTGGATGAAATTTATCGCCAGGCCACGCCGGGAACTATTCCAGCAGGCGATACGCGCGGCACGGCAATTCTGGCCGGGTCCCTCTTTTCAAAAACGGTAGCAGCCTTTGCACGCCTCTTTGCCTGGCAGGGTAAAGTATTTGATCTGTTTTGTCCGGGCGGTCAGGCAGGGATTCTGGTCAACAAGATTACACCGTTCGGTCTGACATTTATTGTTGCCAAGGTTTATCGCGACAAAAGCTGGCTCGATGGCAAAGACACCATCGTCATCGATTATTCCAACACCTCATTCGTTGCCAAAGTGATTCGGGATGAGATTCGTGAGGTTGAGCCGGGTGTTTACCTTGGAAAAGTATGGTGGGGCAAAACACGTGTGCTGGATTTTGCTCTGACACGAAGCGATATCCAATAACAAAGTCACCCAATCGCTTACAGGATAAAAACATGACACCTCAATCTACCTTCATGATTACCGCAACAGTGCGCGTTGGGGAATTACAGAATCTGCGAACCTTGCTGGCTTCAATGAATAAAATCCCGGGACACGCCGATCCCGATAACAACCTGGTTCCCTTCGGTAAATTTGATCGTTTGCATTTTGCACGATTTGTCATCATAGAATCAAAAACGCTTCAGGAAATCAGGGAATTCGGGGTAAAACCACGACCATGGCGGCCCATGCTTGCTTTCCTTGGCGACATTGACGGGGATATGCATACTTTCCTGGCAGAGCTTGTGGAACAGACAGAGTCAGGACTGACAAAAATCTTCTCCCATTGTGATGATTTTTCGGGGGAAGATCTGAATCTGCTGGAGTGGATGCAGAAGCGTAATGCCAATCCCGCAGCTAATTACGTCAACTGGACAGGCCGGACTGTCAGACAGATACATGAAGAAACAGCGCTGCATCACAGCCTGGCTGCCTGTTTACAGAAAATTGTTGCAGAGGTCGGATGGGAGAATATTCGCACACTGCGACAAAAGCTTTTGTCGCATGTTGAAATGGAAAAGTATCAAGGCAGGCTTATACTTTCCCCGCCTGAACCGACTCCCAGTGACTGGAAAACCCGTAATCTGCTGCATAAAATTGGAGTACCACTGATCTTATTATTCCTCTCCCCGTTGCTACTGGTTATCGCTCCTTTCTTTGCATTATGGGTAAGGGCGCGGGAGCGCTCCGATCCTGAACTCTTCATTCGGCCGCCTTGGAAACACACCGATTTACTTTCAAAGCAGGAAGATTGGGACGTCACTAATCAATACAGTGTGTTCGGTGACGTAAAACCGGGTCTGTTCCGCAGACTGACCTTCAAATTCATACTCCTCTTGACCGACTGGTTTGCCAGGCATATTTACAACCGCGGCTTTCTTACGCGCATAAAGACGATTCATTTCGCTCATTGGGTTCTCATCGATAACAGCCATCGGATTTTTTTTGCCAGTAATTATGACGGCAGTCATGAAAGCTATATGGATGATTTTATCAACAAGGTTGGTTGGGGGCTGAATATTGTATTTTTTAGCTGTGTGAGTTATCCCACGACAAAATGGATCATCAAAGAGGGCGCACAACGGGAGCATGCGTTCAAATATACGCAACGACGGCATCAAATACCCACAGAAGTCTGGTACAAGGCTTATCCGGGCCTGACAGCCGTTGATCTGGCGCGTAACAGTCGCATTCGGCAGGGTGTAGAAATTCGTCAATCCAATGATGCGGAAATCCGTGAATGGCTCAGCCTGATCTGAGAGGGGGGTATATATAAATGAAAGAAGCCGGTGATTTTGAATTTGGAGATATACAGGGCTTGCTGCGTTTTGGATATGGAAAGCTGGCTGATACCTGCTTCATGTTACTGAAAATTACAGATGACAATGCAGCCAGACAATGGCTGAGTACCGCACCGATCAACAGTGCCATTGCAACCCATCCACCACCTGATACGGCACTGCAGATCGCTTTTTCCATGCAAGGTCTGTGTACATTGGGCGTTGATGAATCAATCATCGCCGGTTTTTCCGATGAGTTTATTTATGGCATGGCCAGAAATGATAACTGCTCTCGCAGGCTGGGTGATATCGGACGCAATGCACCGGTGCGCTGGGACTGGGGCGGGAATGAAGCAATACCCGATGTCCTGTTGCTGCTTTATGCCAGAAAAGGACAGATCGATACCTGGAGAACAACAATAGAAGGCGAATATTTTTCAAAAGCATTTCGCCTGTTGAAACTCTTACCTACCACAGATATAGGGCGAATTGAGCCTTTCGGATTTGAGGACGGGATCAGTCAACCCACGATTGATTGGATGAATCAGCACAGCACGGATTTGCATGCAAACGGTCGTTATACTAATTTACTGGCTGCCGGTGAGATGGTGCTTGGTTATCCTAATGAATATGGACAATATACCCCCCGGCCGCTGCTCGATCCCCAAAAAGACAAGTTAGCAACCAATCTGCCCGATGCCGAAGACGAGCCTTCACGAAAAGATTTTGGCCGTAATGGAACCTATCTGGTACTTCGTGAGCTGGAGCAGGATGTTCCCGGTTTCTGGCGATTTTTTGACAAGATATCGGATGTCATTCCGAAAAAACGGGAGCAGCTCGCCGCATCGATGGCAGGTCGTGAGCGCAATGGTACACCTTTGATTGCCGAGCATATTCCGGGAATTTCCCGCAAAGATCATGGCAACCATTTTACCTATGACCTCGATCCAAAGGGAATCCATTGCCCGATTGGCGCGCATGTGCGCAGGGCAAACCCTCGAACAGGTGATTTTCCCGCGGCAATAACTGATTCCGGTGTGAGGGGACTTATCAACCGGCTGATAAAAATCCTGGGGTTTGGGCAAAAACCGGAGGAAGATCTTGTAGCTTCTTCGCGTTTTCACCGTTTATTGCGGCGCGGTCGCAGCTATGGCCCTGTTCTTGCGCCGGAAGACGCCGTCAAACCGGATGCACCTGCTGCCAAGCGTGGTTTACAGTTTATCTGTCTGGTAGCCAACATATCGCGACAGTTTGAATTTGTTCAGAATGCCTGGATGGTGAGTAGCAAATTTAGCGGCCTGCAGGAAGAACAGGATCCTTTCCTGGGAAATCGTGAACCGCTAATAGATGGTAAAAGCACGAATCATTTCCATCGTCCCACTCCTTCGGGACCAATGCAGAAGATCTGCCATTTGCCGCAGTTCACGACTGTGCTGGGTGGCGGCTATTTTTTCATGCCCGGATTGCGTGCACTTAAATACATTTCTGCGTTACCTCCTAAAAAAAATGGAGGCTCATTATGAATATGACAATCAAAAACCGGGCACTCAAAGAGATCCATAATTTCCTGATT
>JBIQJX010000060.1:0-3261 GCA_044507105.1 Nitrosomonas sp. | reverse complement strand
TATGAATATGACAATCAAAAACCGGGCACTCAAAGAGATCCATAATTTCCTGATTCTGCTGCTACGCATCGAACGTCGACTGGAACCCTGGTTCCGGCCGCAATGGGATTATGTCTTTCGTGAACCGGGTTCGAGATTTATCCAGTTTCTGATCAGGCGGCGACGCAAAAACAGGGATCCCGATCTCAAACTGGCTGAGGAAAGATTTGATCCGGATGAAGAAGAAAGTCTGAATAAAATAATCGATCTTATGATGGATCAGATGCGCGGGCGCTTCAAACCGGGAGAGTATGAACGAGGGGGCAATACTAAAACACACGGTATCGTGCGTGCTACCGTCACCATTCGGGATGATCTGCCGGAACATTGCCGCAAAGGTATTTTTGCCAATCCGCGCAGTTATCCAGCTTATATCCGTTATTCCGGACCGGGCCCGAATGTGCCTGCTGATATCAACGATGTCGGGTTCATGAGTATGGCAATGAAAATCATGGGGGTTCCGGGCGAGAAATTGATGAGTGAGGAAAAATTGACGCAAGACTTCATTGCAACCAGCGGTGGGGCGACATTCGTGACACCCGACACGCGGGAAAATGCCAAATTGCAATACTGGAGCCTGGTGGATATGACCCTTTATTATTTTCTCAATCCAAAAGACTCTCATTTGCTCGATTTTTTCATGCAGAGCCTGTGGACAGCCACTCAATATAATCCGCTGGGGCAGCGCTACTGGAGCTGTACACCTTATCTGCTGGGGGAAGGCCAAGCCATGATGTATTCATTTGTGCCAAAAACAAAAAATGTCGAAAGGCATATTCCCGGCTTGCCTTTTGGTACGCCGCCCTTCAATTATTTACGAGAGAACATGATCAAGACGCTCAACGAAAAAGATGTTGAGTTTGATCTCATGATCCAGGTACAGACTGATCCTCATCTCATGCCTATCGAGGACAGTTCAGTGCGCTGGCCGGAAAAGCTTTCCTCGTTCATTCCTGCCGCCACTATTCATATTCCCCAGCAGAAATTTGATTCAGATGCGCAGTTCGAGTTTGCCAAACGACTAAAAATGAATCCCTGGCATTGCCTTCCTGAACACCGGCCACTGGGGAATCTCAACCGGGCGCGTTTCAGAATGTATTATGAATTATCCCGATTCCGTCAGGAAATGAATGAAACCACTCACTTTGAACCCACCGGGGATGAAGTATTTGATTAAGTAAGGAAACGCTGGTTCTTTTAACGGAATAATAGACCCCCTGCCGCAATCAGCAGAAATTAAAGGGAGGAAAAAATGGGTAATCAATGCTTGGGACTTGCTCTGTCAGGGGGAGGATTCAGGGCCTCGTTCTATCATGTCGGTGTATTTGCACGTATGGCGGAGTTAGGCATGCTGAAGCATGTTGAGTCTATTTCGACAGTATCTGGAGGTTCAATCGTCGGCGCAGCTTACTATATCCTGTTGAAAAATCTCCTGGAATCCAAGGCTGACAATGAAATCATGGATTCAGACTATGTCGAGCTGGTCCAGCACCTGGAAAAACATTTCCTCCTTGCCGTGCAAAAAAATTTGCGGATGCGTACTTTTGCAAATCCCATTAAAAATATGCGTATGGGTCTGCCCAAATATTCCCGCTCAGACGCTATAGGAGAATTATATGAGCACCATATTTATCGGCCGCTGATGAATATTGACAAGCGCCGTATACGGATGAGTGATCTGATTATTTCGCCCAAAGGAGTGAAACAGCCTTTCCATCCACGGGATCCTGTCAATGGTAATTCCAGGCGTAAACATAAAGTGCCTGTACTCATGATTAACGCCACCAGCCTTAACTCTGGTCATAGCTGGTGTTTTACTGCCACCAGCATGGGTGAAGTCCCTTCACGGAATCCCACGTTTCATGACATAGACAAAAGAGATCACTATCGTCGTATGCGCTATGAAGAGATTACTTCCCGAGAGCCCTATTTCCTGTTAGGGAACGCTGTGGCCGCGTCAGCAGCGGTTCCTGGCATATTCCCTCCCATGGCCGTCTCCAAATTATACAAAGATCGACGCGTACAGCTTACCGATGGCGGTGTGTATGATAATCAAGGGGTTGCAAGCTTGTTCGACCCTGATTGCATGTGCACCGACTTTATCATCAGCGATGCTTCCAGACAAATCGATGCAATTGATAACCCTCGCACAGAGCTGGTATCAATATTGACTGCAAGCACCTCAATATTAATGAAGCGGGTACGGGAAGAAGTGCTCAACAATTTGACACAAACTCAGGATAAACATGTTGCCTATTTTCATTTACGGCGCGGGTTATCTGCCAGCGAGATCAAATGGATGCCTGGCGACAAAGTAAAGATTGAAACGGATTCTTCAACTTCTCAATTTGATGTTGCGGAGAAAATGCAGCGCGCATTATCCGGTATCCGTACCGACCTGGATTCGTTTACCGATGTGGAAGCGGGTTGCCTGCAGGCAGACGGTTATCAAATGTCAAAACCAGAGCTTTTAAAATTAAAATCCTATGTATCGTCCTCACCTCTGCAGGGAAACTGGCAATTCAGCAAGTATCAGCCCAGACTGAAAGCGGGCGACCCGAAGACGCTAAAGCACCTCGAACAGGGGTACTACCAGTTTTTCAAGCCTCTCATGCATTTACTGAAAGGAATCCCCGGAATGAAACAATCACTGGGTTTACTGATCATAAGTTTGCCAGTTATTTTAAGCCTTTTTATCATTTTTTTTCTTATTCACCAGGCTCTGGAAGCAACGCTGGATATCAGTATCTGGAAGATACTGACGGATACAGAAAGTTTTCGGGATTTCATCTCTGACCTGGCACCCACGATTTACGGGTTTCTGGCTATATTCATTCTGTCGAAAACAGCGGATACCCTTCTTAAAGGAACTGGCAAATGGATCAATATCCTGTTCAATTTATTGAAAGCACCAATGTGGCTTATTACCAATTTGTTCACGCGACTTATTCTGCCGGCGATATTTGCGCTACCAATTATTATTTATCTTTATACTATTGACATATATTTTGTTAAGAAAATGGGAAAACTGGAAAATTAACATCGTTAGAGTATTTTTTTGTCAGGCGTTTACACTTTGTTTTCTCAATAACACACCCCATCTCGTTTGTAGAGACAGGGATCTGTTTGCATTTGCACCAAAACTGCTCTAAAAATATCAGTCAGACGCCTATTCACTCCCCTCTTCATCATGACAGCCCGAGGGTTATTCCGCTCCCGGCC
>JBIQJX010000004.1:56238-67383 GCA_044507105.1 Nitrosomonas sp. | reverse complement strand
CAGTAAAGCAAAAATTAGGAAAGTGGGAAAGCCGGTAAATGTCGATTCGCCCTAGTCTTTCTGGATGAGACGGCAACGGCCACCAATATGACGCGACAGCGGGGTCGCGCGCCGCGCGGCCAGCGCTGTGTGGCTTCGGTGCCCCACGGCCACTGGAAGAGCACCACCTTCATTGCGGGACTGCGTCACGATGCGATCACCGCACCGTTAGTGCTCGACGGCCCAATGAACGGGGCCATGTTTCTCGCCTATATTCAAACCTGTCTGTGCCCCACGCTGCAGCCAGGTGACATTGTGGTGGCCGACAACCTGTCTTGTCACAAGGTTCAAGGCGTCCGCGCAGCCATTGAAGCGGCAGGTGCCACCTTGCTCTACTTACCGCCGTATTCACCTGATCTGAATCCAATCGAGAAAATGTTCTCCAAACTCAAAGCCCTATTACGCAAAGCCGCCAAACGAACCAGGGATGCCTTATGGGCGCAGATCGGCAAAGTGTTGGATCTGTTCACTCCTGAGGAGTGTGCCAACTACTTCGCTTCATGTGGATATGTAAATAAGTAAACTAAAAATGCTCTAGAAGGGGATATCGTCTTCCATGTCGTCGAAACTGCTGCCAGCTTTAGTGGTTTTAGCAGTACTGGTTCCGGTGTATTCGTCATCTCTGTCAGCGGGGGGCTCGTAACTCCCGCCACCGGAGCGGCTGCCCAGCATTTGCATGCGGTCAGCGACGATTTCGGTAGTATAGCGCTCCACATTGGATTTATCAGTCCATTTACGTGTCTGCAGGCGGCCTTCGATATAAACCTGCGAACCTTTCTTGAGATATTCCCCGGCAATCTCGGCCTGTTTACCGAACATCACGATGCGATGCCATTCAGTCCGCTCCTGTTTCTCGCCACTTTTGTCTTTCCAGGTATCGGTCGTAGCAAGATTCAGATTTGCCATGGCATCGCCGCTGGGCATGTAACGTATTTCCGGATCCCGGCCAAGGTTCCCGATCAGCATGACTTTGTTCAGTGATGCCATCTTTATATACTCCCTTCTAGTAACTGAACCACTTTTTCCTCGTCAAAGCCCTTGTAATCAACCTTCAGGTAAGCCACCTGCTCATTAGCCAGTACAAGCGCCTCATACACTCCCGGTAAGGCCGCCAGTTTACGCGACAAACTGCTGGCCTGCTCGGCATCCATTTTCCTGACCTGGTACATCCTGGAACGAACTGCCGCCGGGGCCTGCATGGTAACAGCCAGAATCAGCCAGATGATCAGAAACCCGCTGCACATGGCAGCCATGGCATAAAATCCGTAATGTTCGAACAGATACCCGCCCAGGCCGGCACCAACGAATGCCCCCAGGAACTGTGTGCTGCTGTAGACACCGATCGCTGTTCCTTTGGCACCGACCGGGGCAATTTTTGAGATCAGGGAAGGCAGACTGGCCTCAAGCAAATTGAACGCTGCAAAAAATACCAGCAGTGCAAAAACCAGCCCCCACAGTATCGCATCAAAGGTTACCAGTAAAATTTGCGCCACCAGCAGCAACGCGATGGCAGCAATGAAGACCGGTTTCAGCTGAGCTTTTTTTTCCGCATAAATGATGGCAGGAACAATCAGTATGATGGAGCACACCAGCACCGGGAAATATACCTGCCAGTGATGTTCAGCGGCAAGGCCTGCCTCCCGCAATGACAACGGCACAGCAAGCCACAAGGCCATCAGCACGGCATGCAGCGCAAAAATGCCGTAGTTCAGTCGCAGTAACTGCGGATTACGCAGCACACTTCCGAAGCGGTTGGCGGTTACCTCAGTATCCGAATGGAAACGACTGACCAGCGGATCAGGCACCGCCTTGTGCACAACCCCCATCGCCAATATCGCCAGGCAGCCGGTTACCAGAAAAATACCCGGCACACCGATCCACTGATTCAGCACAGGAGCCAGGATCAGTGACAGGGCGAATACGACCCCTATGGTCATCCCGATCATTGCCATTGCTTTGGTACGATGTTCTTCCCGTGTCAGATCAGCAGCCAGCGCCATGACAGCGGCTGAAATCGCTCCCATTCCCTGGATGACGCGCCCCAGGATGACCCAGTAAATATCGATTGCAGTCGCTGCGACGAAACTACCCAGCGCGAACAGGATCAATCCCAGATAAATGACGGGTTTACGTCCAATACGATCAGACAGCCAGCCGAACGGAATCTGCAGAATCGCCTGGGTCAGCCCGTAAGCACCCAGCGCGATCCCCACCAGGGTGTAATCATTTCCTCCCGGCAATTCTTCTGCAAAAAAAGCAAAGACGGGCAAAATAATGAACAGGCCAAACATGCGAAGCGCATAAACGCCGGCCAGTCCGATGGAGGCACGCAGCTCCACCGGGGACATTTTTTCAGGAATTCTGGATATTGTTTTGGAGGTCAAGGTTACAGACATGAAGCGGAATTGTGATAAAACCGGGAAGTTGGGTATATTATCAGGTTGACTCATTCTTAGGTAGCCGATGGAACTCATCAGAATCCGTGGCGCACGGACACATAATCTCAAGAACATCGATCTCGACCTGCCACGCAACCGGCTTATCGTCGTTACCGGCTTGTCCGGTTCCGGTAAATCCTCCCTGGCGTTCGATACTCTTTATGCAGAAGGACAGCGACGCTACGTCGAATCACTCTCGGCCTACGCACGGCAGTTTCTGCAATTGATGGAAAAACCGGATGTCGATCTGATCGAAGGGTTATCCCCTGCAATCGCAATCGAACAAAAGGCTGCTTCCCATAATCCGCGCTCCACAGTCGGCACAGTCACCGAAATCCACGACTATCTGCGCCTGCTGTTCGCCCGCGCGGGTGAGCCGCATTGCCCGGAACACGGAATCCGGCTGGCGGCACAAAGTGTTTCCCAAATGGTCGATCAGGTCCTGCAGCTGCCTTCCGATATCCGCCTGATGGTCTTGGCGCCGATCGTCACCGGACGCAAGGGTGAGCAGGCGGAATTGTTCGATGAACTGCGCGCGCAGGGCTTCGTGCGTGTCCGGCTGGATGGAGAAGTATTTGATATCGATGCATTACCGAAATTACACAAAAACAAAAAACATACTGTTGAGGTCGTCGTTGATCGCCTGAAAATCTCGCCGGCCATCAAGCAAAGACTGGCTGAATCATTCGAGACCGCGTTACGCCATGCCGAAGGCAGAGCACTCGCAGTGGAAATGGATACCGGAAAAGAACATCTGTTTTCAGCGAAATTCAGTTGCCCCGTCTGCAGTTATGCCTTGTCTGAACTCGAACCGCGCCTGTTTTCTTTCAATAATCCCCTCGGTGCCTGCTCTAAATGTGACGGACTGGGGCAAATCACATTCTTTGACCCGGCGCGGATCGTAACACTTCCGCACTTATCGCTGGCCGCCGGCGCCATTCGAAACTGGGACCGGCGTAATCAGTTTTATTTTCAGATGCTGCAAGCGCTGGCCAGTCACTATCATTTCGATCTCGAGACCCCCTTCGAACAGCTCGATGAAACCATTCAGCAAATTGTTCTGTATGGTTCGGGCAAGGAAAAGGTTGTTTTCGCCTACCTCAATGAGCAGGGACACCCCTATCAGCAGACGCATGCGTTCGAAGGGATCGTCCCCGGCATGGAACGCCGCTATCGGGAAACTGAATCCCAAACGGTACGCGAGGAGCTGGCAAAATTCATCAATGCCCGTATATGCCCCGAATGTGAGGGCACGCGCCTGTGTCGTGAAGCCCGGCATGTCACCGTCAGCGGCAAAACAATTTTCGAGATCAGTGCCTGGCCATTACGACAAGCCCGGCAGTTTTTTGATGACATGCAACTGGCAGGGCACAAGCAGGCGATCGCCGAGCGTATCATCCGGGAAATTTCCAGCCGGCTGCAATTTCTCAATAATGTCGGACTCGATTACCTTTCCCTCGATCGCTCCGCAGATACGCTGTCGGGTGGTGAAGCCCAGCGGATCCGCCTGGCCAGCCAGATCGGCTCCGGCCTGACCGGTGTCATGTACGTACTGGATGAGCCCTCTATTGGATTACATCAGCGCGATAATGAACGACTGCTGGAAACGCTCAAGCACCTGCGTGACCTCGGCAACAGTGTCATTGTAGTGGAACATGATCAGGACGCAATCCTGCTGGCCGATCATGTGGTCGACATGGGCCCCGGCGCAGGAGAGCATGGCGGCTATGTGGTGGCAGAAGGTACACCGGAAACTATTCAGGCAAATACCGAATCACTGACCGGACAATATCTTTCCGGGAGACGTTCCATTCCTGTACCCGCCACACGCACGCCTCCCGACCCGGAGAGAATGCTGCATATCCGCGGGGCAACCGGTAACAATCTCAAACAGGTGCAGCTCAATTTGCCTGTCGGTCTCCTGGTCTGTGTGACCGGGGTATCGGGTTCGGGAAAATCCACGCTGATCAACGATACGCTTTATCGCGCGGTAGCGCGCCATCTCTATGGCAGTAATACCGATCCTGCCACATACCAGGATATCGATGGCCTGGGCTTTTTCGACAAGGTCATCGATATCAATCAGAGTCCAATCGGACGTACTCCTCGTTCCAATCCCGCCACCTACACCGGCCTGTTTACACCGGTTCGAGAATTATTCGCCGGTGTGCCACAGGCAAGAGAACGCGGCTACACACCCGGCCGATTCTCCTTCAATGTCAAGGGAGGACGGTGCGAAGCCTGTCAGGGAGACGGTGTCATCAAGGTGGAAATGCACTTTCTGCCGGATATTTATGTCGCATGCGATGTATGTCATGGTAAGCGCTATAACCGGGAAACGCTGGAAATACAGTACAAGGGCAAAAATATTCATGAAATCCTGCAAATGACGGTGGAAAATGCCCATGCGTTTTTTGAGGCTGTACCGATAGTTGCACGCAAACTGCAAACCCTACTGGATGTAGGGCTGGGCTATATCACGCTGGGGCAGTCCGCCACGACACTGTCGGGCGGCGAGGCGCAACGCGTCAAACTGTCGCTGGAACTGTCCAAACGCGATACGGGCCGCACGCTTTACATTCTGGACGAACCCACTACCGGCCTGCATTTCCAGGATATCGACCTGCTGCTCAACGTATTACACCGCTTGCGTGATCACGGCAATACCGTAGTCGTCATCGAGCATAATCTGGATGTGATCAAGACCGCAGACTGGATCATTGATCTGGGCCCGGAAGGCGGTGCAGGCGGCGGCAGAATCATTGCCGCCGGCACACCAGAAGAGGTGGCGGAAACACCGGGCAGTTTTACGGGGCACTTTCTCCAGCCCTTGCTCTTCACTACCGCACGCAGGCAGATCCATGAGCCCGCGTGAACTGCTGCGCAACAGCTTTCAGGCTGCTCTCGATGCAGCCGATCCGCTGCAAATCGTGCCCCTTCATTTACCTGATCCGCCCAGGGGAAACACTCTAGTCATCGGCGCGGGTAAAGCCGTCGCCGCTATGGCGCGAGCGGTAGAAGCACACTGGCCTGTCGGCACTCCTCTGGAAGGAATTGTCGTCACCCCTTACGGCTACAGCCTGCCAACCCACGACATCATGGTAATCGAAGCCGGGCATCCGTTACCTGATATACAAGGAGAGCAGGCTGCTCGTGCCATTCTGGAATCGGTACGCCTGCTCGGTCCTGATGATCTGCTGCTCGGCCTTTTCAGCGGTGGCGGATCGAGTCTGTTATCAGTGCCTGTTCCCGGCATTACACTGAATGAACTGAAAGCTGTCACGCACCAGCTGCTGCTTTGCGGCGCCTCGATCCAGGAAATCAATACTGTACGCAAGCACCTGTCAGCAGTACTGGGGGGCAGGCTGGCTGCCGCCTGTCGTGCACCGGTACGGTGCCTGATCATTTCGGATGTCACAGATAATGACCCCACGCACATCGCTTCCGGACCCTGTGCACCAGATCCCGCCACCTGTCGGGACGCACTGGCGCTGCTTGAACGTTACGCGATTACTGTCCCGCCGGGAGTTACCCGTATACTGCAGGAGAATAACCCTGAGAGTGGAAATGAAACCCCCAAACCGGGCGATCCAGTTTTCCGAAACGTGAAGAACCGCATCATTGCAACCGCCCATCAGTCACTTGCAGCTGCTGCACGATTTTTCCATACCCAGGGAATCACTCCGCTCATCCTCGGGGATACGGTAACCGGCGAAGCACGCGAAGTGGCGAAAGTCCATGCCGCCATAGCGCGGGAAGCCCGTTATTACGGTAATCCATACACCCCTCCCGTCGCCCTGATTTCAGGAGGAGAAACGACAGTTACAGTAAAAGGCAGCGGACAGGGCGGACGCAATACTGAGTTTCTTTTATCACTCGCCCTCTCACTGGGGGGGCTGGAAGGCGTCCACGCACTGGCCTGTGATACCGATGGCATAGACGGCACCGGAACCAGTGCCGGCGCCATAATAGCTCCGGATACCCTGCACCGGGCACGAAAAATCGATCTCGACCCGCTTGCTTCACTTGATGATAACGATGCCCGCACGTTTTTCGAGCGACTGGACGACCTGGTCGTTACCGGACCCACTTATACCAACGTCAATGACTACCGGGCAATTCTGATTTTATCGTAAACGGTGATACCGGCCAGGCCAGATGCTGCACTTCCAGTCCGATATCGCGCTATCAGAATTACACTATCGGGCCGCTGAAACATTCTCATCATCCGGAAAGAAAGCGTTCCTCCATTTCAGCCATGACGGAAATCAATTATTATTTCTCAGATTCTCCTGATTTTTCCCGGAAAGTGACTCATGAAAGCGGAACAAGCAATTACCATGGCAGCTTACAACCGCTGGATGAATGAACGGTTATATGCGGTATGCGCCGTACTTTCTGATGAAGAACGCAAGCAGGATCGGGGGGCTTTTTTCCGATCCATCCACGGCACATTGAACCATCTGCTGCTTGCCGACAAAATCTGGCTTGGACGGTTTGAGGGCGTGCCTTTCCCGGCTGTCAGCCTCGATCAGCAATTGTTTACAGATTTTTCAGCATTATGGTCCGACCGCAAATCCACCGACTCAAGGATAGAAACCTGGGCAGCTGGTCTGAGTGATGAAATACTCACTGCCCGGCTGCATTACACCAGCATGGTCGATGCTGCGCCGAGAACGCATCCCCTTTGGGTTGCAGTTGCCCATTTTTTCAATCACCAGACTCACCACAGAGGGCAGCTGACTGCACTACTCAGCCAATGTGGTAAAAGTTACGGTGTAACAGATCTGATATGGCTACCGGAGCTCATTCAAAATAACAATGCCCTATAACCACCCCGCCAGCCATCGCTGTTTCACCCTCTGATTTAATTCAGAACCCAAAATGAACAAAAACTTGTCGATCGAGTTTGATAACGAACAGCGTTACCCGGAGTTTATCCGGCTCAATGAACTCTGGATTTCCGAATACTTCACGATCGAAGAACCGGATCGTGAACTGGCGGCCAATCCCCATAAAATCATTACGGATGGCGGTCATATCATCAGTCTCGTCAGGGAAAATCAGGTAATCGGTGTCTGCGCCCTGTTCAGAGAAAGTGCCCAACGCTATCAGTTGGCACGCATGGCGGTCGAGCCGAGTAAGCGACGCCAGGGTATCGGTCATATACTGGTCGAGACGGCGCTTACCCGTGCCCGCAAACGGCATGCTTCGAGTGTTTTTCTGCTGTCAAATACCCTGCTGCAACCAGCGCTTGCTTTATACCGCAAGTACGGGTTCACTACTTTATCGGAGGGCCCGCATCCGGTTTATGCCCGCTGCAATATCATCCTGGAACGCAAGTTATGAAAATGCAACGGGTTTTTGTTACTGACCCACGGTTCCACACCGCGGCCTGACAACTATGATTCAATATTCCGGCGACGTCAGCAGGGTAGTATTGCCTCCCACTGCCGCCGTATTGACGGTTACGACCCGTTCCGTTGCAAAGCGCGGCAAATAATGCGGCCCCCCGGCTTTGGGGCCGGTACCGGAAAGTCCCTCGCCCCCGAACGGCTGTGAACCGGGAACGGCACCGATGATGTTACGGTTGACGTAGGTGTTACCGCAGCGGATATGACGTGTCAGGTAGTCGATAGTGGCATCGATACGACTGTGAATACCCAGCGTCAGACCATAACCGCTTTGGTTGATTGCTTCAACTACTTCGTTCAACCCGTCAGCCTGATACCGAATGATATGCAGGATGGGACCGAACACTTCGTGCCGGAGCTGGTTCAGCCTTTCGATCTCGTAAACGTGTGGAGCAAAATAGCTGCCCTGTTCATTTCCCCGTGGCAGTGGCACCGCCCTGATCAAACGGCCTTCATTATCCATCCGGTCACTGTGCCGTTGCAGATCAGCACAGGCAGCAGCACTGATGACAGGACCGATATCCGTGTTGAGATGCAGGGGATTGCCAAGATGCAGTTCCTCCATCGCACCACTGAGCATCTCTATGATTTGCGGTGCCACTTCCTGTTGCAGATACAGTACGCGCAACGCCGAGCAACGCTGTCCGGCACTGTTGAACGCGGAAGTGATTACGTCTTTCACCACCTGTTCCGGCAAGGCTGAACTGTCAACAATCATACAGTTCTGACCGCCTGTTTCAGCAATGAGCGGAAGAATACGTTCATGTCCGGCCAGTGCCTGATTGATCTGCCGGGCAGTGCTGGTAGAACCGGTGAAGGCAACGCCGGCTATGCGCACATCACCCACCAGCTGCATCCCGATCTCGCTGCCGCTCCCAGGCAGATAATGCAGGACTGTTTCCGGAATACCGGCTTCATGCAACAGACGTACGACGTAAGCAGCGCATAGCGGCGTCAATGCAGAAGGTTTGGCGATGACACTGTTGCCTGCGACCAGTGCCGCAGTGATCTGACCGGTGAAGATAGCTACAGGAAAATTCCATGGACTGATACAAATGAATACACCACGTCCAGCAAGGCATAGTTGATTGCTTTCCCCGGTGATGCCGGGCAATGTGACAGGATAGTCGAAATGATGCCGTGCCTGCGTGGCATAGTATCGACAGAAATCGACGGCTTCGCGAACTTCGCTGAGGGCATCCTGAACTGTGCGCCCTCCCTCACGAATGATGAGTGACATCAGTTCGATACATCGCTCTTCGAACAACTCCGCTGCCCGTTCCAGAGCCGTGGTACGCTGCTCGACACTGCTGCGGCTCCACTCGGTTGCCGCCTCGGCAGCAATACCCAGTGCCTGTTCCACAGCGTCAGAATCGGCAAGCGTCATCTCGCCGACCGTATCATGATGATCTGCGGGATTGATGATAGGTTGCCGGTTTCCTGCAAGTATACGGCCACCGACAATGGGTGCGGCCTGCCATGTCTGATCACGCGCGTTGTCCAGCGCCTGTTCCAGCTGCAGGCGTACCTCAGTATCGGCCAGGTTGATGCCACGGGCATTGAGTCGCAATTCCCCGTAAATATGGCGCGGTGCAGAGATATATTGCGGATAACGTTCAAGCTCATCGAGCGGATCAGTAATGATCGTTTCCACCGCGATCTGTTCATTGGCAATCTGATTGACAAAGGAACTGTTCGCGCCATTTTCCAGCAGTCGCCGCACCAGATAAGGCAACAGTTCTTTATAATTGCCGACAGGCGCATAAACCCGGCAATTCAATTGCGGTTGTTCCTCCAGCAAAGCATCATAAAGTGCCTCGCCCATACCATGCAGGCGCTGAAATTCGAACGGACGCGAACCGGCTATCATGATCAGCGTCGCGACAGTGCGCGCATTATGGGTGGCAAACTGGGGATAAAAAAGATCGCCATGATCAAGAAGACGGCGGGCACAGGCAATATAGGAAACATCAGTCGCCGCCTTGCGGGTAAATACCGGATAGCCTTCGAGGCCACGTTCCTGAGCCTGCTTGATCTCACTGTCCCAGTAGGCACCTTTGACCAGGCGCAGCGGGATCTGATGCCCGCACTCACTGGCCAGCCGCGCCAGCCAGTCGATCACTTGCAGGGCTCGTTTCTGGTAAGCCTGCACCGCCAGGCCGAACCCCTCCCAGCCGGTAAGCGAGGCATCCCGCAGCACAGCTGCAAAAATATCCAGCGAAAGATCGAGTCGCTCCGCTTCTTCGGCATCGATAACAATACTGATATTGGCTGCCCGCGCAGCACATACCAGCTCAAGCAGCCGTGGTGACAATTCATCGAGTACCCGCTGCCGCTGAGCATATTCGTAGCGGGGATGCAGTGCCGAAAGTTTCACTGAAATACCGGGACGATCGAACAACCCGCCTGTTTGGGTGTGCTCACCCAGCGTGACAATGGCATTGCGGTAAGCGGCAAAATAACGCTTTGCATCAGCAGCGGTAAGAGCCATTTCACCAAGCATATCGAATGAATAATGATAGCGCCGGTTTTCATCGGTGCTACTGCGCATCAATGCTTCATCGATGGTATCACCCATGACAAACTGATGACCGACGAGACGCATTGCCTGCCTGAGTGCGGCGCGGACCACCGGCTCGCCACACCGGGTGATGAGCTGACCGAACCATGTTGAAGAGGCTTCCGGCCGGATAAGTCGTCCTGTGAACAGCAACCCCCAGGTGGAGGCATTGACAAACCATGACGGGCTGCGGCCCAGATGACGATCCCATTCCGCAGCGGAAAGCTTATCCTGGATCAGCCGGTCGACTGTTGCATCATCCGGGATACGCAGCAGCGCCTCGGCCAGGCACATCAGCAATATCCCCTCCTGAGTACTCAGATCATATTCCCGCAGCAGTGCGTCGATCCCGTTGCGCGTCTGCTCTGTATCACGTACTTTATCCACCAGCCTTCGCGCCAGTACCTCTACCTGTGCCTGTTGTGCTCCATCAAGCCGGGCAAGCGGCAATAACGTTGCCAGACATTCGGCTTCATCGCAAAGATAGGCGCGATCGACAGCGGCTCTGGCGATAGCCAGAGTTTGTGGAAAAGTAGCAAGAGTCAGAGTGCGCATGATTGTCTGTCTGTTTTTTATTGATAATCTGGATGAATTGCCCGAACTGGGAAAAAACTGAACCCCTCTCTCCGGCTGCCTCGATTATTTTGATGGTTTATAAAACCACACGTAAACATCATGCCGGCCCTGATCGGAG
>JBIQJX010000004.1:50146-56138 GCA_044507105.1 Nitrosomonas sp. | reverse complement strand
CCCAAACCCCGGATGCATACCACTCCTTTCAAATGTCCATTAAATACAAGCTTCAATCCCAACAGGTAAAACAAAACGAATCAAAAACCACTTGCGCTACTATTGCCCAGGATCAGATCCATATAGAAATTTTCACAGTATCCGATCAACCGGGAGACCCGCATGCGTCCCTGTCTCAAGGATCAATAGCACGATTCATACTTGGATTTGGATTGGTACTGATTGCTTTCAATTTACGCCCCCTGTTTGCCAGTCTTTCCGTTCTGCTGCCCGACATGTTGCATCAGCGAGTACTGACCTCTGTGCAGGCAGGCTACCTGACAACTTTACCGGTGCTGTGCCTCGGTATTTTTGCACCCGTGGCGCCCTGGCTGTCTCAACGGATAGGATATAAACGCACTCTGCTGGTCGTAATGGTACTGTTGACTGCCGGCACGGCCCTGCGCGGACTGGAAAATATCCCGCTCCTGTTTCTCGGCTCAGCAATAGCCGGGATGGCTATTGCAATCGGCAATGTCCTGCTGCCTGCCTTGGTTAAAAAAGAATTTCCGCAATCCCCTGCTTTAATGACCGGGTTGTATACCATGACCCTGTGTGCAGGCGCGGCAGTGGCGGCAGCCGGCACTTTACCTCTCGTTCAGTGGCTGGAAACAACCTGGACAGTCGGGCTGGCACTATGGGCTTTGCCCGCAGGGCTGGTGATGCTGCTATGGCTCCCCTATGCTGTTACACCAGATCGGGTACGACAAAACAGGCAACTGCAGGCAGTCAGTTTATGGCGAGACCGGCTGGCCTGGCAGGTAACGCTGTTCATGGGATCGCAGTCAGCACTGGGATACAGCATATTCGGCTGGGTTGTCCCTATTTTGCACGATCGGGGACTGGATGGGGTACAAGCCGGATTGGTACTGTCCGTCTCCATCATCATGCAACTGATAGCCTGTTTTATCCTTCCCTCTCTGGCAGTGCGCTGCAAAAATCAAAGTCTGATTAATGCCGCAATGGCACTGGTTGCTGCCATCGGCTTTTTGGGATTGCTATTCGGCCCTGTTGAATGGGTTTGGGAATTCGGTATCTTGCAGGGCATCGGTCAGGGTGGTTTGTTTGCTCTGGCACTGACCGTAATTGTCCTGCGCTCTCCCGATTCTCACATCGCGGCACATTTATCCAGCATGGCACAAAGTATCGGTTATATGATGGCTGCTCTGGGACCTTTACTGATTGGCGTACTGCACAGCCTGACCGGAGGGTATGCAGCCAGTGGCGGGTTGTTTACTGCACTGTGTCTGGTTGCCGCCCTCAGTGGCTGGAGTGCCGGGCGAGCTACGCTGGTACAGACCAGTAACAAAGCTTGAATCCATCAATGAGAACTAAACAACCACCCTATGCTTTCAGCAATGCCCTGCTAAGTTCAGCGCTGGGTCGCGCCGCGATACGATTGAACCATAGGCCTATATTTGGCAGGCTGCGATCAAACGGCTGATTGACCGACTGACCAAAATCCAGCCATACATAAAGCCAGATATCGGCTGCTGTGAAACGCTCTCCACATAGATACGGACCGGTTCCGAACATGCCATCCAGCCAGCCCAGCCGATCCTGCGCCACTCGTTTCAGTCCTGCTGCGGCTTCCGGAAAAACTGGCATGCGGGATTCAAATCGCGCCAGCCCTTCAGCGTAATGGTAGGCGTTGTGTATGAATTCAGTGATGTTCAGCTCCACTCGCCGCCACCATTGACGGGTTTGTGCGCGCTGCTCAGGCGTGCTTCCAATCAGAACAGGAGAAGGGTGAAGTTCTTCAAGATACTCGGCAATAGCCACAGCCTCAGTCAGCACGCTGCCATCATCCAGGCGCAACGCTGGAGTCTGGCCTGCCGGATTGATTGCCAGATATGCCGGCTGACGATTTTCACCGGTCATGGCATCGACCGTTACTGCCGGCAATTGCAGCTGTTTCTCCAGTAAAAACATCCTCAAGCAGCGTGGCGCGGGACTGTGAGCATCATAGATCAGCATAGATCAAACTCTCCGTTAGTTAAATAAACAAATCGCTTGGTAGCGGGCAGACCGGCTCACCGGGTTAACGGTAATATTGAACTCAACAGCGCATACGCGATTTCAGGTTTGCAGATGTCGCTGTGATCGGTGATGATTTTGCTGCTGTCCAGATTGAAGATTCGCGGTCCGGAGGTCCATTCATAGATGGATCCAACTGCTGCGAGAGGAACTGTAGTCGCTTCACTGGTCCTTTGTGCCCCGTTCCTGCCTAATCCACCATATTTATCATCAGCATCGCCGATAGCGGATGTCCAGTCTCCCTTGAGACGGCTCGCAATCGGATAAGCCATGCCTACAGCGCGATCCGCAGTTGAGAAGGAGACCAGTACCGGTCCTTTCACTCTGGTTTCTTCCGTGATGACTTTCCGGAAGAACCCGTCCGGGGAGAAACTGTTATGGGAGAATGCGGCTTGCAGAAGTATCAGGCAATGAGGTTGGAAAGAACCGGCCATTGCGGCGGCAGTCACCAGTCTTGCGCCGAAGCTGTGGCCAATGAGATAGATTCGGGTATGGGGAGCTTCCTGCACCAGCCGGTCCAGAAGTGGGGCAAGCGCATTTGCTCCGATCTTTCCTGCCCGGTCTTTCATGGTCCAGTATGTCCAGATATTCAGGGCATTTCGCACGGAACTGCTGATCTTGCCGAAAAAATCCTCTGTGCCTCCTGCCGCCCCACCCGTATCTTCAGATAAGAGAGCTGGCTGATCCTGCTCATCGCCACTCAGACGATGGAGCAACTCAGAATTATCGATTCCCTCCAGGGTTTCGGGCAATACAGTTGTCTCTCTCTCCGGATCATCTGACTCAGTCAGCAACTGGCGAAGTGACTGAGCGACTTTATCTTTATCTGGCTTCCCTGCAAGGGATCGGGAGAGCTGTTCCAGAATCCGGGCCTGCGCCGGGGTGGCAATTTCCACTGCACTTTCAATCAGCGAATCCAGCTTGTCGATTCCCGTCGCCCCGGCAACCCCGCCGGGAATCTGCTCGGCCTCTGTGAATTTCATGGAAGGCCAATAAACGCCAGCCACTGCAAAACGGCATTGTTCCAGGCCGGCGGGTATCTTCTTTTCCAATGCCTGGCGGACTTCAGTAAAAAATTTATTGTAAAGCTCATCTGCCCGTTTAATATTATTGTTCCAGCCATGGGAAATGACAAAGAGATCCAGGGGACGGTCAGCAGCCTTGGCAAACTGAATCAGCTCGTTTTCTGCGTTAGGTGCTGTGGACTGCTGATTTTTATCAAAAGCGAGTGGGAAAAACGGAAAGCCTTGAAGGGTCTGAGACATGGATTTATCTCCTGAATGTCAGATTGACTGGATGGCGCGCATCAGGTCGAGCAAGCCAGCTCCCTGAAAAGTATTGGTTCTGTTTAAGTCTGTGGTAGCCTTCATAAAAATCTGTTTGACCTGTTCCGGCCTGCCGATGAATTCTCGCCGGATCGAGAGGAAAGAAGCGATCGCGCCGGAAACGTGTGGCGCAGCCATACTGGTGCCTGAATACTCTAGATAGTAGGCGGGGTTCTCAATAGTTGTGTGTTCTGCCACCTCGGTTTTTTCCAGCAGCTTTCCGGAAGCACACGAAACAATCTTCTCACCGGGTGCAACCAGATCCGGTTTCAGGCGACCATCTCCGGTTGGGCCTTTGGAAGAAAAGAATGAAATACCATAAAGGTGTGGCATATTACGATGAGTAGAACCCACCGTAATTGCCAGCTCAGCATTTCCGGGGTCATTGATGGTGATGGTCTGCCCGGCAGCAGTGACGGCAGACATATCCTTGTAAATCTGAGTGCGGATGTAGCCGGAGTTTCCTGCAGCTACTACAACTACTACGCCGGAGCGGACCAGCCGGTCGACAGCGACACAGAGCGGACTCTGTCCACATGCATGCCATTCGGGGTTGAACCAGTAGCCCAGGCTGAGATTTACGCCGTGTATGAGGATGCGGCGTCCGTAGTCATTAATCTTGAGAATCTCTTCAATCGCAGAAATGATGCGACTGGATTGCCCGCTTCCGTTTTCATCCAGTACACGCATGCTCATAATCTTCGTTTGAGGCGATACCCCGCTGATTTTTTCCCGGATGGGATCGACTGAATATTGGAGGCCATTTTCCTGTCGGGGTTGAATCTTCACTATGTTGTAACGCATGAAGGATGTTTCCTGCCCGCCATTTTCAAAGAACCTGGTTTCCGTGTATTCCTTGTCCGGCTCAAGACAGCCGGCAATAATTCCAGCAACGTGAGTGCCATGTCCGTAAGGATCAATCGGCTCCCTTTCCAGTTTTTTCTGCTCCGGCTGAACAAAATCGTAATGATGCAGTGGATTGGGCAGCTCCAGGGTATCGAAAGAATGAAAATGAGGATGGCGTCCGTCCACTCCTGAATCCAGGACCGCCCAGACGATGTCTTTCCCATCCGCTCGAAAAGTGATCTGTGCTGCATCCGCCTTGATGGTCCGCACAGATTCTGTCAGCAAGGCGTGAACTTCCGCATCATCCCAGATGCGATAGATGGGCCGGTGCCGGAGTTTGATATTCTGCAGCACCCATTGCGCCAGGTCCCGAATCTGTGCTGCTGTCAGTTCCGCGAAGATATACGGGTGGGAAGCCGGATCGATTCCGTATACCCTGGCCTCTTCTCGGGCAAGCCATTGTTTAATCTGGTTTCGAGCCTCTTCCCGACCCGCGCTGTAGTCGAGATTGATTTCGATGATAACCGGGAGCGCTTCCTCAGAGGAAGATTCCTGATGAACCTTCTGTAACAGAGGTTCTGCAATGATTGTCCACGCGAGAGACCGCTGATGGTCGTCTTCTTCAATCGTTGTCATTGTTATGAAAAGGGAACTGTAAATGACATATACGCGCAGGATAAATAAATGCCTTTTTCATAAAATGAAAAATATCAGGATATGGTTCGAGCGTCAACTGAACGAACTATCCTCTGAAACTCACATAACTTTGTGTTTGATTCAACAGCAAAAGTATTGATAGTTGATTTTTCCGTTATTTGCGTGAAAAACACGCCAGAGAGAAAAATCAGCCCGAATTGGCTGAAAAGTCCGTCCAGGAGTAGGTACAATGAACCTGGAAACGACAGTTGATCGCTTATCAGTTTCTGGAAGTACTGATGGATAGTAAGCTCACTTAAAACAAGGAGGCTCAATATGACGATCAGTAATGATCCGATGCGTGATGCAATCGTCGATACAGCAGTGGAGCTGGCCGCCCGCACGTCCTGGGAGGCGGTGCGACTGTATGATATAGCAGCCAGGCTGGCTGTTTCTCTGGATGAAATCCGTTTATATTTTCGTGAAAAAGATGAGCTGATCGATGCCTGGTTTGACCGTGCTGATGGCTGCATGCTACAGGAAGCTGAATCTGTCGGTTTTCTTGATCGGTCTGCGTCTGAGCGTATCCATCATCTCATCATGACCTGGCTGGATGCGCTGGCAGTGCAGCGCAAAGTAACCCGACAGATGATCATGTCCAAGCTGGAGTTCGGGCATATCCACATTCAAATACCAGCTATCATGCGTGTCAGTCGCACTGTACAGTGGATGCGTGAAGCCGCACAGCGTGATGCCACCTTCATGCGGCGGGCATTGGAGGAAAGCACACTGACGACTATTTATCTGATGACCTTCTTTTTCTGGATGCGAGATCAGTCAGAAAATTCGCGCCATACCCGGCAGTTTCTGAAACGCCAGTTAACCATGGCTGCCTGGGCAGGCCAAAAGATTTATGGTAGAGATCCTGAAAAAAATACAGTGTCACCCCAACGGCAAATTCCGCTGCAGCTCGATTAAACCCGAGAATCGCCGCTCGCCGCTAATTGTTATCAGCTTCCGGATTCTGACAGACAGCGAGCCTGCTGCTCTGCTCTCCGTTGCAGGAAATAAAACCCTGGCATCTCGTCGTACCCTGCCGGGCAAAGTAC
>JBIQJX010000004.1:0-50046 GCA_044507105.1 Nitrosomonas sp. | reverse complement strand
AACTGGCATCAGGGGCCGACACATTCGCTCGTGATGCTGCCTTTCTGGGCATTCCTGCTGGCGCACCTGTTTTCCTGGTCTACCGGAGGACGCTATCCCTGGCGAGCATTTCTCGAACCGGCATGCCTGGGTATCCTGATCCATATTCTGGGCGATCTGGTGACGGCATACGGCCTGATGCTGCTGGCGCCGTTTTCCACCTGGCGGTTTTCTCTGCCATTCGTGTTCGTCATCGATCCATGGTTTACTGCGATCATTCTTGCCGGGCTCGTCCTCAGTGCCATTTTTCCCGCAAAACGGGTCTATGCAGTAGCTTCACTGATCGGTGTCGTGGCATATGTGGCATTTTTAGGGATGCTTCATCAGGAAGCTGTGCAGGCAGGGAAAGTATATGCTGCTGAAAAAATGCTCAACCCGCAGGCAGTCAGTGTATTGCCACAACCTTTATCACCTTTCAGTCAGATGGTGATTATTCGTGATGGCACCAGTCTGCATGTGGCACGCATCAACCTGAGGCGGAGCACCTTGTTCGAATGCACTGATTCAAGTAATCTATTATGTAATATGACTGCAGCTTATCACCCGCTGGCAATGGCAAGCTGGCAGTCATACAGCGTGTATGACAAGCAATCTTCCGAGCACGCAATCCTGTCGCAAGAAGCCTGGCAACAATCGGTTCTGGCACCGTTCCGCCAGTTCGCACAATTTCCGGTTCTGGACAGTATCGTCCATACTGCACATAATGTTTGCGTTTGGTTTATCGATCTGCGTTTCAAGTTCCCCGGACTCCCGCCTTCCTTTCGCTATGGCGTGTGTCGAGCAGAAGGAAGCTCGTCCTGGTATTTACAGCGTCAACGCGGTGCGTTCTGGATTGATTGAACGTGGAACTGCAGTTGGCTTTGATGGATAACAAACTTTGTCACCTTCGCAAGGCACAGCACGACGTGGCGATCTGGCACCGCTGCAGTTATCTCGCAGGATTGATTTACGATAATGACGAGTAGCAGAGTCGGGTAGAAACTTACACGACCCTGCCACTATTTTTACAGCAGAATTTTTATTTACAGTCCCACGATACCGCCATCTTCGCGCGTGATGACAATCGTTGCCGAACGGGGGCGCTGGCCGGTGGGGCTGGCAACAACTTCCGGATCACCCGGATGTCTGAATATTGCTCCACTGTCCGGCCAGTTGCTGGTGAACTGGCCTGGCTGTGAACGATCGCCGGGATGCTGGAAATTGACGAATAAATTTTTACCGTCCGGTGTCGAAACGACACCCGTCGTTTCCTGATCGTTTGGTCCGACCAGAAAGCGCCTGATTTCACCGGTCACCGGGTTGGCAGCCAGCATGGCATTCGCACCAAAGGGGCCGCTTCCCTGCTGCGAGCCGCTCATATCGGTCTGAATCCAGAGAATACCGTGCTGATCGATCCACAATCCATCAGGACTGGCAAAGATATTGTCCTGGGTCAAAGCAGGACCACCCTGCTGCGGCAAGACCTGGCTCTCACCCTCAGGGCCCGCCAAAACAAAAATATCCCATCTGAATCTGGTTGCCCAGGGCTGATTGCCCCGCTCTCTCCAGCGGATAATATGGCCGTACGGATTAGGGCCGCGCGGGTTGGGTGCATCGGTTGTCGTACGGCTGCTGTTGTTGGTTAATGTCATATACACTTCCCGAGTCCGCGGATGGACAGCTCCCCATTCCGGCCGATCCATTTTAGTCGCCCCGACCACATCTGCTGCCAGACGTGTATTGACCAGCACGTCCGCCTGATCGACAAAGAAAATACCCTTGCTGATTGCCGCAGCACGGAAAAAGCGGTCATTGATATCCAGCGGCAGCCATTCTCCCGTACCATTGTCATTGAAGCGTGCTACATACAGCGTTCCTTCATCCAGAATTTCACCTCTGACATGCTTGTTGTAACGGGCTTTGGTGACAAACTTGTAGATATACTCGTTCTGGGAATCATCACCGGAATAAAAAACAATGGGTTTGCCATACTGAGGTGGTGCCAGCCAGCAGCCTTCATGGGCAAAACGACCCATAGCAGTGCGCTTGACCGGTTTGCTGTTCGGGTCGAATGGATCAACTTCGACGATCCAGCCATGAGTGTTGGGTTCATTGCGGTAATCTTCGAGTGCGCTGCTGCCTTTTACTGAGGCGTCGAAACGGATATATTCATCAGCCCCTCCCTGTGCAGTTTCCCAGCGATAGCGCCCATTGCTCTGGCTTACACCATAACGGCTGTGTTCTCTCGGACGGCCGGTACGATTGACAAAATAGCCTGCCCAGTTCTCCTCGCAGGTCAGATAGGTACCCCATGGAGTATAGCCATGTGCGCAATTGTTGAAAGTGCCGCGTGCTTCGGTACCGGTCGGGCTGTATTTAGTTTTGACCAGATTGCTCCCCCGGACAGGTCCGCGGATTTCTATCGGTGTTCCGGCAGTGATACGACGGTTATAGGCGCCTCTCACTACGCTCCATTGATCGCTTACCGGTTCTTTTTCAATTTCTGTGATACTGATACCGTGTGCGGCCATCTCTTTCCTGACTTCGTCAGCAGGACGCCGACCCTCGACGAGTGTCATGCCGTTGGGATGGAACACACCTGCATCGATATATTCATGGTTGATACACAATAACCCATGGCTATTGGGGTTATCAGGAAACGGGAAATAATACATGCCGTCATGATTCGAACCAATCTGCTGCTCCTGTTCCTCGCCGGTATTGCCATCCGGATTGAATTCGGGATAGCTGCCGGTGATCGGCGTACCCCAGGGAACCAGAACCTGGGCTCTGTAGCCATGCGGAATAGTAGCAGTATCTGAACGGGTGATCGGAACTGCGTTGAAATTGAATTTCGGATTCAGGGAAGCAGAAGGTTTGGGCGGCACTGTCAACCCTGTGGTGGAAGGATATTTTCCAGCTTCAGCTTTTTCCGTCAATCCGGGTAAACCGAATACGCCGGCGACTGCCAGTCCGAGACCGCCCGTCAGGACTTCCCGGCGGGACAGTCTTTTTTCCAGAATAGATGAGAAATGAGCGTTCTCTGAATGATTGCTCATCGGCTCATCACCGTCATTGATTTCAGTCGAAGGTACTTCTTTATCGTTCATGGTATTTCTCTCTCCAGTTATATGACCAGGGAGCTGCTACCATAGATAGCAAAAGTTAAGCGGCCATGAAGATTGTATTTCAGGCAAGTGAATCTGCAACTAATCAGACCTCGTGATCCTGACAATTGCAATATCGGATGCGTAACGACTTCTCAACAAGGTCGGCATAAATGAGGAGCAAACCTGCTATTCATACCCGGTTACCGACGGCAAATAATCGTCAACTGCGATTTTTAACGATGATTGGCCATGAAGAGTTCCTGTCCGAGCGTGGCACGATCTGATGCCAGCGCAGGAATTTTTTCAAGCTTTACGATATTTTCCAGTAACCGGTTCAAACCTCTGCGATTGGCAATCTGAATCGACAGGCCCGGCCGGGCGTTGAGCTCGAGGACCAGCGGGCCCAGCTCCCGGTCGAGTACGACATCCACCCCCAGATATCCCAGCCCCACCAGATCATGACATTGTGCTGCCAGTGTCAACAGCTTATGCCAGTGAGGAATTTCGAGTCCGCTGACGGTTGTGCCGGTATCGGGATGCTGTTCGACCGGATAATTCTGCCAGACGGCATGGGTGGTGCGTCCGGTCGCCAGATCGATGCCCGCACCCACTGCGCCCTGATGAAGATTGGCTTTCCCCTCCGACATACGGGTCGGCAGACGCACCATAGAAGCAATCGGTACTCCCTGAAATACAATAGTACGAATATCCGGTACACCGCGATAGGAAACTGCCTCGAACAGCGGGTCGAACTTGACCCGGTATTCGATCAGTGCCTGGTCGGGCTGCCCTCCCAGACTGTAGAGGCCGCTTAGTACATTTGAAACATGGTACTCAATGGCATCCTCAGTCAGTAAATCACCGTTATTCTGCCGGTAGCGACCATTGAGACGCCCGGTAATCACACAAATACCGTTCCCCCCCGATCCATGGGCAGGCTTTATCACGAAATCGTTATGATCCTTGACAATTTCAGGAAAACTGGCAACGTCATGCTCAATCTCGATGACCCCATACAATTCGGGCACCGCTATACCGGATGCAGCGGCCAGATATTTAGTCCGCAGCTTGTCATCCACCAGTGGATAAAGCGAACGCTTGTTATAACGCAGAACATAGTCGGCATTGCGCTGATTCATCCCGACGATTCCGCTCCGTTTGAGTCTTGCCCAGGTCCGAAACATAACGTCAGGGTTTATTTCGTGCAAATGCACGGAAGCGCCAGAGTTCCATCAGCCGGTAACCGGAATAACGGCCAAGCAGCAGAATAACGGCCAGCACGACGAGCAACAGTTCAGGAAAAACGAAAAACATATACTGCAGCTCATCGATATTCATGACCAGATAACCGATGACGGCCACCAGCAAACTGCCTGTCACCTGTTTGAATGCCTCGACCGGTCCGGCTTCCTCCCAGGTCAGTGACATACGTTCTATCGTCATAGTCATGATCACCATGGGGAACAACGCTACCGATAATCCCATTTCGAGCCCCAGCTTGTGCATGATGACACTGATCCCCGCCATCAGCAGCACTACCATGGTCAACACTGCCGCCAGGCGAGGAACCAGCAGCAGTTTCAGCTGTTCAACATACGCACGCAGTAGCAATCCGAGGCCCACAATCAGGCCAAATAAAATCAGACCCCACAATAACTCTGTTTCACGAAAAGCCAGTGCGATCAGCACCGGCATGAAGGTACCAAAAGTCCGAATTCCTATGAGATTGCGCATGAACACCACCACGAACGCACCCAGCGGTATCATCAGCAGGATTTTGTATACATTCTGGATGTGCACAGGCAGGGAATACAGCGAAAACTCCATCAGATGAAAACCCTTTTCCATCGAACGAGAACCGGCAATATTAACGATTTCGCGTAATGTTTTCGCAACTGAGTACTGAATACTAAATTCAGTAGCACCTTCAATGGAAAAGTGCTTGTCATCATCGACCTGCCATACGACGAAATTCGACGGCAAACCTTCCTGACCATCCTTGATGTTTAGGGAACGCCATTGCTGGCCATCATAAACCTGCAGAAAATATTCCAGTTCTGCATATTCTCTACTGTCCTGCAGGCGCAGCCCGCGAATGATACGGGAAGGGATACGGGCACCGGCCAGTATCCAGCTCAGGTTTTTCGCCAGACTGTGGGAACGGTTGATGTGTTCCAGCAATAATTTCAGCTCTGGTGCAGGTACCGCTGCATTCAGCTGTTCGATCACACGCTGCGAAAAAGATACGGTATCGGCAGACTGCTGCCGTGCCTTGTCCAGCAGCCCCTGGATGACCGGTGCCAGATTCTCTGGATAGTCCGGTATCTTTGGATAAGCAGGTGGCGCACCCGGTTTCTGAACAATTTCCTCATCCTTGAACAGTACCGCGCGGTAAAACAGTAATTGCTTACCCTGAGCCCGCCGCTTCGCCCAGAGCGCAACCCGCCCCGAATCGTCCTGCTCTATTGCCAGTCCGTAATTGGCACTGACGAAATCCTCATCGAGAATGGAGTAGCCAGCCAGATTGAAAGGAAGCGGTAATGTTACCTTGATCGCACTATCAGGTTTGGCACGGAAACTGATACGAGCTTCGATATTCCATACTTCTGCCTGTTCAGAAGCAGTCAAAGGCAGACCAATCACGACAATCTTGTAGTAGGCCAGTCCCAGTCCGGTTATACACAATATGAATGTCAGCAATAACAGATGCAGTTGTCTCATTCAGGCTGCCCGGAATCAGGTGAATCACCATTTTTCTTTTTCTTTTTCTTCTCGTGACCGCATCCCGCCTTGCTCATGTAGGCACGCGCCGGATCAACCAGCGCATACCCGGCAAGCGCTTTGCGTCCAAGCAACACCGGATAATTCAAAGCACGACGGTCAATCAGATTGAATTCTGCTTCGCGCACTTCATCAGCCAGACAGATCTCCATGGTAATTACCGGGCGTTCCTGAGACGGTCCGCTGTGCTGTTTGATTTTAACCAGCCGGGTCAGCGGACGTTCAATTTCGATGGTACGTTCTCCTGTATCCGCTTTGAAATCGAATGTAAATCTGACCCATTTCCTGCCGTTTTTCCTGAACAGATCAATGTCACGTGCACTCATGGAAGAGGTATTGGCACCGGTATCCAGTCGAGCATGCGCTTTGATCCCCCAGGGTTCCAGGCGGACAAATTCGACCCAGCCGAGAATTTTCAGAGACTCAGTGGCTGCAACGGTTTTCTCCGCCGATACCATGCCATGAGGCACCAGCAACGCCAAGAGTACAGACACGATGCGTGCTGTCAGCCTGGTTGAACAAATAGTCATCGGGTTTTTTTCTGAAATTGTCAGTAGTAATCAAAAAAATCATCCTCAGCATGGATGAGTTCTGCCGAACGGGAGCAATGCAGGCAAAACAGCCATTTGAGCGGGTGAAGGGAATCGAACCCTCGTCTTAAGCTTGGGAAGCTTCTACTCTACCATTGAGCTACACCCGCATGTTAGAATGGGTTGCTTGATTTAAAGTCTACCTTACCTTTGGTATTTTTTAAATATTATGCAACTCATGATCAACGGTCAGCAACAAAGTTTCGACAGCCCGATGAATATACAGCAACTGATCGAACATCTGTCGCTGCAAAACAAACGTATCGCGATCGAGCGTAATGGAGAAATCGTTCCTCGCAGCAGATTTCCTGAACAAATCCTCAATGAAGGGGATCAACTGGAGATCATTGTAGCAGTGGGCGGCGGCTGACTTCCCGGTATACGAATTTATCCTGTTCCGGCCAAACTGTCGACTGCCGACCATCCTTCTGACAGAAAAATAATCGCCCAGGTACTTATGGACCCTCTTGTCATCGCCGGTAAAAGCTATACCTCCCGATTGCTGCTCGGAACAGGAAAATACAGAGATTTCGATGAAACCCGCCGGGCGGTGGAAACCAGTGGTGCGCAAATCATCACAGTAGCCATACGCCGTACCAACATCGGCCAGCATCCCGATGAGCCGAATCTGCTGGATGTATTGCCCCCGTCCCGGTTCACGCTGCTTCCCAATACCGCCGGCTGTTATACCGCCATGGAGGCTGTTCGTACCCTGCGATTGGCCCGCGAATTGCTTGATGGTCACTCTCTGGTTAAGCTGGAAGTCTTGGGTGATCAGAAAACACTATTCCCCGATGTGGTTGCCACACTTGAAGCAGCTGAAATTCTGGTCAGGGAGGGGTTCCAGGTAATGGTCTACACGTCGGATGATCCTATCATTGCCAGACAGCTGGAAGAAGCAGGCTGTGTTGCAATCATGCCCCTGGCTTCACTGATCGGTTCAGGGATGGGAATCCTCAACCCCTGGAATCTGCAGATCATCATAGAAAATGCCAGAGTGCCGGTTCTGGTGGATGCGGGCGTTGGAACAGCATCCGATGCTGCAATTGCAATGGAACTCGGCTGTGATGGTGTCCTGATGAATACGGCTGTGGCAAGCGCCCGTGACCCGATTCTGATGGCTTCAGCCATGCGCAAAGCCGTGGAAGCGGGACGTGAGGCTTACCTGGCCGGCCGAATGGCCAAAAAAACTTATCAGGCCAGCCCAAGTTCACCGTCGGAAGGGATGATTACCGGCGGCGGGCATTCCGCTGCAAATAATTAGGATATTCCGGTTTTCCAGGAAATCGACTTTTGTCCTCTCCCCGCCCGATTCGCAGCTACGTACTCCGTCAGGGATATTTCTCGAATACACAGCGGCATGCCTGTAATGTGCTGCTGCCGCATTATGGGATTCCCTTCTCTGAAGTACCGGTCGACTTTGACGGGATTTTTGGACGGTCTGCACCCAGGATTCTGGAAATCGGATCCGGAATGGGAGAAACCACTGCCGCAATTGCCAAACATTATCCGGACAAAGATTTCATCGCCATTGAGGTACATGCACCGGGTATCGGCAGCCTGCTCGACCGCATCGAAAAGTGCCAGCTGCCCAACCTGCGAATCATTCCGCATGATGCCGCAGCAGTGATACAGCAAATGTTTACCGATGAATCGCTGGATGGGATTCATATTTTTTTTCCGGATCCGTGGCCCAAGGCACGACACCATAAACGTCGCCTGATTCAGCCGGATTTTGTTTCTCTGCTGTGCAGCCGGATGAAATCCGGCGCTTATTTACATATCGCTACGGATTGGGAAAATTATGCCGAGCATATTCTGCAGGTACTGAACAGTGAAAAACGGCTCAGCAATACCACAGCCGGATATACTCCCCGCCCCGTCAGCCGGCCGCTGACTAAATTCGAGCAGCGTGGTATGAAGCTGGGCCACACCATTCGGGATATGATATTCATCAAAACCGCCTGAGTAATCAGGTTTACCCAAACCCGATCATAGCGCTGCCCCGTCTCGCGCAAGATCCATCGGACGGTATCAAAAATTGCGGGTTATTGTCGTTGATATATTTTTCAAATACAGATTAACGGATACATCATGGATCTGGCACTTTTTTCCTACATTCTGCTTGCTGCCGCAGGCATCCTGTCGATAGTCGGAATCATGATCTATAACAGCCTGGTGGATATCAAGCACACTGTTTCCCAAGCCTGGTCGAACATCGATATTTTATTGAAACAGCGTCATGACGAACTTCCTAAACTGGTCGAAACCTGCAAGCACTATATGCGCTTCGAGCAGGAGACACTCATCCGGGTAATGGAAGCACGTACACATGTTGCGGAGGCACGCAAGGCTGGCAATATTACTGCGCTGGGTGCAGCGGAAAACGCACTGAGAATGGGCCTCGGCAATCTGTACGCGGTAGCGGAAGCCTATCCTGACCTCAAGGCCAGTCAGAAATTTCAGCATCTCCAGACCCGCATCACCAACCTGGAGAACAGTATTGCTGACCGGCGTGAGTATTACAATGAAGCGGTCAAGAGCAACAATGTACGCATTGAGCAATTCCCTGAAATCATTATTGCCAGATGGTTCGGATTCGAAGCGCGCCCACTGCTGCAATTCTCTGAAGAAGATAAACACGACCACGACCTGGGCAGGCTGTTCAACTGAGTGGTACTACCATGGAAAGTTTTCCAGCCGCTCTTTCCCAGGAAGAATACAGGTTCATCCTGATCGTTTCTATCCTGTCAGCACTGGCCGGCTTCTACTACTTCATGCGTGAATGGAAGCGATGGCATCTGATCAAAGATACCCCGACAGCACGCCTTCGCTCAGCACATCAGGGATATGTCGAACTGAGAGGCAGGGGAAAATCGTCTTCCCCCGAGCCCTGTTTCGCCCCCCTCTCCAACCATGAATGTCTCTGGCATGACAGCCAGATTGAACGTAAAGAAACCATTTTGCACCAGCAGCGTACCCGCACTGAATGGAAAACCTTGTATCAGAACACAAGTGATCGATCCTTTCTGTTCGATGACGGTACCGGCACCTGTCTGATCCATCCGGAGGGTGCGGAAATCATCAGTAACGAAAAACTGATCTGGCATGGCAATACCGAATGGCCGGGACGAACCCGAATACTGGACAACGGATCTGCTGCTGTGGCGCTCACCAGCCGTTACCGCTATACCGAACGGCTGATTCTGCCCGGACAGCCTCTGTATATTCTTGGTCAGCTGCAAACGCGGTCACCGGCTACAGAGCGGTCTGTACAAGACATTACGCGTGATCTTGTCAGCGACTGGAAACGGGATACGCAGCAATTGCTGGAACGTTTTGATTCCGATCGGAACGGCGAAATAGACCAGATCGAATGGGAAGCCGCTCGCCAGGCTGCACAGTCACAAGCTCAGATCCTCCATCGGCAGTTGTTGCATGAACCGGAAATCCATCATATCTCCAAGCCGAATGACAGCAGCCGTCCTTATATCATATCGGTCCGTCCGCAAACAGAACTGATCCGGAAATACCGCCGCAACGCTCTCATTGCGCTGGCAGTCAGTCTGGGAATGACGAGCTGCGCCATCTGGCTGCTGCATACGTATGGATAGGCGGCAGCAAATACCATGCTGTCAGTTACAGGCATTTTATGGCTACTCAGGATAACGCTCGCCGGTGCTTTGGCAAGAAAATCTCCAGCAAATCATTTAGAAATCGCCTCCCGTTCGATGTCGGCCGGATACAGTCGTGATGCCATTCAATCAATCCACGCTGTTCAGCTTCCGCAAGCTGCTTCTGGATCGAAGCAATCGCCAGACCGGTATGCGCATGAAAAAGTCCCGGATCGAAGCCTTCTATCAGACGTAATGCATTCATCATGAATTCGAAAGCCCGATCTTGGGGACCGACTTCCTGTTGCGTGGCAATCAGGTCTTCCATGCCGGCATTTTCCGCTAGGGCCCGTTCCAGATACTGCCGGGGATGCTTATACCGCATCTGCCGGATAATTCTGTCCCGGAAACTGATTTTGCTGTGGGCACCAGCGCCGATTCCCAGATAGTCACCATACTGCCAGTAATTGATATTGTGTATACACGACCGCCCGGGATGGGCAAAAGCGGAAATCTCATAATGCCGGTATCCATTTTCCGCCAGAGTATATTCGATCATGGCCTGCATATCCGCGGAGGTATCCTCATCCGGCAGACCGGGCGGATTATGGTAAAAGGGAGTATTGGGCTCAATCGTCAGATGATAAGCCGAAATGTGAGATACACCCCAGGTACATGCTGTCTTGATATCCTGTTTCGCCTCCTCCTGTGTCTGACCCGGAAGTGCATACATCAGATCCAGATTGACATTGGCGAAATGCCGCAGTGCAAGTTCCACCGCCCGACGGGCGCCAGGACCATCGTGAATACGTCCCAAGGCCTGTAAATGGCGGGAATTGAAACTTTGCACGCCGATCGACAGCCGAGTGATACCGGCGACCTGAAAATCTCTGAATTTCTGTGCTTCAAAGGTGCCCGGATTGGCTTCCAGCGTGATTTCAGTGCCCGGTGCAAGAGGCAACAACATTCTCACATGAGACAGAATCGCATCGATAGCAGCGGCACTGAACAGACTGGGTGTTCCCCCTCCGAAAAAGACACTGGCGACAGACCGTCCCCATATCTGTGACAGGGACAATTCCAGATCATGTTTAAGTGCGGCTACATATTCAGCTTCCGGTATATCGCCACGAGACTGGATCGCATGGGAATTGAAATCACAATAGGGGCACTTCTTGACACACCAGGGCAGATGAATATAGAGCCCCAGCGGAGGAAGTGTTGCCAACCGCGGCGATTTCGAATCAGACAGAGATAAAATTGGAATGATTTTTTTCATGCCGGCCCGGTTGATACAGAAGATGCCGGAAACCGCAGTTGGAGGCACCAAAGGATATATCTGACGTCCTGTCGGGCAAAGCGCGACGAGGCAACAGCAGAGCCATTTCCTGCCATGAGAAACCAGGCCGCCAGCGCGCATGCCGGGCGTGCAATCAGGTACGCAGTCCTTTTACTCATTGAATCGGTGTGCACAACTGGCAGCAAATTTACTACCCATCAAAGTATTCAGAAAGAGTGATAAGCGATCAGCTGCGGTTCGAGGAGGAAGTGAAGAGCCTAAATCCTGTCCGGCCCATTCTCCGCCAGAATCTGCACCAGTCTGGCAAGCGCCTTGCCGCGATGACTGAGGCGATTCTTCTCCTCGATAGAAAGTTCAGCAGCAGTCCTGCCCAGTTCCGGCAGAAAAAAATGCGGATCATAGCCGAATCCACCCTCACCCGCCGGCTCAGAAACAATTTCACCCTGCCAGGTATCTTCAATGATAACAGGCCGTGGATCCTGCCCGTAACGCAGCAGGACGAGCACACAATAATAATGCGCCCCACGATCAGATTGATCCTGTAATACTTCGATCAGTTTCCGGTTATTGCGTGCATCCGATCGCGGCTCTCCTGCATAGCGTGCCGACAAGATACCCGGCGCCCCCCCCAGAGCATTCACACATATCCCTGAATCATCTGCCAATGCAGGCAACCCGGTCACCAGACTGGCATGTCGTGCCTTGGCCAAGGCATTTTCGACGAAGGTCATATACGGCTCATCCGCTTCTGTCACGGCAAGTGATGACTGAGCAACCACCTCGATATCCAGCGGAGCCAGGAGCTTCCCGATTTCCGCAAGCTTTCCCGGATTATTGCTGGCAACGACGATTTTATTCAACCGCGGCATTATTTTCCTGCCGCTCTCGTCGGCTGCCGGTAGCTGCTCCCTTGGTAATAACAGCGGAAAATACAGTTCATTTTTCGGCAATTTCGGTAATCTTTCCTGATCCTTAAGGGTGACCGGTTTCCAGGGCTTCTTTCTGCAAAGCGAACAATTCCTGCAGTCCCTGTTGCGCCATATCCAGCATCACATCCAGTTCCTGGCGACTGAAAACAATTTTTTCGGCGGTACCCTGAACCTCTACCAGACCGAGACTGCCAGTCATGACAATGTTCATATCAGTATCACAACCGGAATCTTCCGCATAATCCAGATCCAGCAGGGGCTGCCCATTCAATATCCCTATCGAAACGGCTGCAACATGATCTTTGATCAGGTCATCCGGAACGGCTTGTCGTGCATACAAATATTCTACTGCATCACATAGCGCAACAAATGCCCCGGTAATGCTGGCGGTACGGGTACCGCCATCCGCCTGAATGACATCACAATCGATATGAATCGTACGTTCACCCAGTTTCCCCAGATCCAGTACAGCACGCAATGCCCGCCCGATCAAACGCTGGATTTCCATGGTGCGCCCCGATTGCTTGCCTTTGGCGGCTTCCCGCTGCATTCTTTCACCTGTAGATCGCGGCAGCATCCCGTATTCTGCTGTCAGCCATCCCTGGCCGGCTCCCTTGAGGAAAGCCGGTACTTTTTCGATGACGCTGGCAGTACAGATGACTTTGGTCTCACCACATTCGATCAGCACTGAACCTTCGGCATGCCGGGTATAACGGCGGGTTATCCTGACAGGACGTATTTGTGCAGGAGCACGATTATTATAGCGCGGCATATTGATTACTTATTTTATGGATCCGTATTAACGGAACTTCAGAATCTGTCCCTGGAAAAATTTTCAGACAGAAAAGCGATAAACAGGCTTGGCAGGTGTGCCTGAAGAAACGGTCAGAACTTCGTAGCTATCCTCAGTCACCAGAACAGTGTGCTCCCATTGGGCAGACAAGCTCCGATCTCTGGTAATTACTGTCCAGCCATCGGGCATCTGTTTGATAGCTGCTTTACCTGCATTGATCATCGGCTCAACCGTAAAAATCATGCCTGGCCTGAGTTCGATGCCAGTTCCGGCACGACCATAGTGCAGCACCTGAGGATCTTCGTGGAATTTTGCACCAATGCCATGCCCGCAAAATTCTTTGACGATACCATAACCGGTGCTTTCGGCCAGCCGTTGGATCGCATGGCCGATATCCCCAAGATGCTTGCCCGGGCGGATTTCTTCGATACCCCGCCACATCGCTTCATAGGTAAATTCACAAAGTCGCCTGGCCTGGATGGAGGGCTCGCCAACATAATACATACGGCTGGTATCCCCATGATAACCGTTATAAATTACTGTCACATCGATATTAACGATATCTCCCTCTTTGAGTTTTTTATCCCCCGGGATACCGTGGCAAACCTGATGATTCACGGAGGTACAAATCGATTTTGGGAATGGAGTGTACCCAGGGGGCGCGTAATTCAGCGGAGCCGGAATGGTCTTCTGCACCTCAACCATGTACCGGTGACAAAGCTCGTCCAGCGTACCGGTAGTGATTCCTGGTGCCACATAGGGCTCAATGTAATCCAGCACCTCTGCAGCCAGCTTTCCTGCCACACGCATGGTTTCAATTTCCTGAACCGTTTTAATCTGTACCACTACACCTGCTCCAACCTGTTTGAACAATCATGATAAATACTGTAATACGTGGCCGCGTCTGAAAAACGGTGAGCGAATCGATCTGCTGATTCAGTACCGGAGAACAACACCGTGCAATTTCCTGTTTCAGTCATACCACCGCCCGATTTTCTATAGACGGTCACATTCAGTAATATCCAGCCGTGTATCAGGGAACTGCCCGGCCAGTTGCTGAATTTGTTCAGTGAGCTGTTCTGTCGGATTACGGATCACGAACTCAAACTGTTCCAGGCTCTGCTCGCTATGCGTTACGCGGCCTACTCCTCTGCTTTTCAGACTGGTGATCAATGCCATCACATCAGATTCCGCCGGCAATATCGCCAGCGAAATCATATTATGCCACGGGCTGCTCCCGTTTTCCCGAATATGCAGATAGGAAATTCCCAGTTTTTCCAACTGCTCGATCTGTTCTGCCATCTCATGCTCAGTTCCGGATGAGGGGATATGCACCCAGTGGACGGGAATTTCCCCTCCCGAAATTTCAGTAATATGCGCCTGCTCTGAGTCCCATCCGGCAATTTCTGCCCTAACGTATTGTGCAACGGGGCCAATAAGATCGTTCCACCTGAGACAGGTAACCCGGGCCGGCAGCAGCATTATTTTTTCCGGATGAATCAACGATATGTGTGCAGAAGATTCGTCATCCGGGATAATATGAAAGTAAAAAGCGGTAATAATATTTACCAGTAATAAAAAAATGAAAATCTTTTGCATCTCGTCTATTCACATACACACGACTGTGGTGCTTACGGCAACCGGTAAATTTTGCTAAAATACACGGCTGTTTACAGTTTTACCGGAAATCAACCCTATAACCCCATATGACCATGAAACTCATTGAAAATACTGTAGCAGCAGTCATCACTCTCGTGTTCTCCGGCCTTGTACTCGCCGAATCCCCGGCTGCAGGAGATATTGAAAAGGGCAAGGAAATTGCCACAGGAATATGTGCCGGCTGCCACAACGCTGATGGTAACAGTGCCATTCCCATTTATCCCGTTCTTGCCGGACAATATGCCGGCTACACCGCCAAGCAGCTGAATGATTTTAAATCAGCAGAGGGTGAGGTGGCAAAACGCGATAATCCAATCATGGCTCCGCTGGCGGCGACACTGAGTCAGGAAGATATAGAGAGTCTGGCTGCTTATTACGCACAGCAAGAGCCCAAACCTGGCACTGTCAGTGATGCTTCCCTGGTCAAGGAAGGAAAAAAATTGTATCTGGGCGGAAATCTGGACAACTCCATTCCAGCCTGTTCCAGCTGTCACTCTCCGGACGGACGGGGTATTCCCCCTCACTATCCGCGAATCGATGGTCAACATGCTGCCTATACCCTGTCCCAGTTACAAGCGTTTCGTCAGGGAACCCGTAAGAATGATACGCACAACACCATGCAAACGGTCGTTTCACGCATGAGTGAGCAGGAAATGAAAGCAGTCTCTGAATTTATCGCCACACTCAGATAAAACCGGGATACCAGAACAGCAGAAAAAAAGAGCTGCCGGGAAGCTTTTCCCGGCAGCTCTTTTTTGTTTCCATCACCCATAGCGCTTGCGATTACGACGCCGCCGGCTGTGCGCGCGTCGCGCCTCTTCCTCACTCAGGGATGCTGGTTTCTTGCCGGCATAAGGATTATGTCCGGTTCTGAACTCCACTCGTAATGGTGTTCCTTTTAATTGGAATACTTCCCGAAAAGTATTTTCGAGATAGCGCCGATAAGTCTGGGGGACATGTTCCAGCATGGAACCGTGGACAATGATCAATGGCGGATTCGATCCTCCCTGATGGGCATAGCGCAGTTTGGGGCGTGATATTCCACCACGCGGCGGGGGTTGTCTGGTAACAGCAGCCAGCAGAGCACGTGTCAGACGCGGTGTCGGAATATGCGCCATTGCAGCGGCATGAGCAGCGTCGACAGAAGGCATCAATCCTTTGATTCCACTCCCGTGTAAAGCAGAAATATAGTGCAGATTGGCAAAATTCAAGAAAGCAAGCTTACGTTCAAACTCGCGTTTGAGAGTATCACGCTGGTAATCATCCAGGTCATCCCACTTATTGACTGCAACCACCAATGCCCGACCAGCTTCCAGTATGAAACCGGCAATATGCGCATCCTGGTCGGAAATGCCGCTTCTTGCATCGAGCACCAGGATAACTACATTAGCTGCCTCAATCGATTGCAGGGTCTTGACCACGGAAAATTTTTCCACGGTCTCCCAAATTCTGCCATACCGCCGCAGGCCGGCAGTATCGATCAGCGTGTAGTGACGCTGGTTATATTCAAAATCCACATAAATACTGTCTCGGGTAGTACCAGGCTGATCAAATGCAATCATACGCTCTTCCCCCAGCAACGTATTGATCAACGTGGATTTTCCTACATTCGGACGGCCGGCAACAGCCACCAGCGGATATTTCTCTCGGCCGCCATTGATATCGTCTGCAAATGAAAAGTCTGCCAGTGCAAGGTCAATCAGTTCACCGACATGATCCCCATGTAAAGCAGATACCATACAGGGAGTACCCAGCCCCAGTTCATGGAACTCGACTACTGCCGCCGACGATTGCATCCCTTCCGTTTTATTGACGACCAGCAGAATTTTCCGGCCTGTTCTGCGCAACTGTTCAGCAATGATTTTGTCATGTGAGGCCAGTCCCTGCCGCCCATCGACAATAAACAGCACGACATCCGCTTCATCGACGGCTTGTAAGGTTTGTCTGGCCATCGCATGCAGAATGCCCGATTTCACTACCGGCTCAAAGCCCCCGGTATCCACTACCAGATAGGATTTAAGACCTATTCTGCCATGGCCATAATGCCGATCCCGTGTCAGGCCCGGAATATCCGCCACAATTGCATCGCGACTGCGAGTCAGGCGATTGAACAGCGTCGATTTCCCGACATTCGGGCGCCCAACCAAGACAAGCGTGGGTTTCATGATAATGAAGGCATGGAAAATATGATTATCCCGGGAAGCGGGAATATCCGGCTATTACAACGAAAAAGCGTAAAGCCCGCCCTTCAGTGTTTGCACGACAAAACCGTCGGGCAGGTATTCGGGGCGTGACAGAATCATACCCCCATCCGTGGGTGATCGGGCAAGCAAAGAACCATCATGACGACCAAGTAACATGACATATCCCTGATCATCGCCAATCACCAGCCGTGATCCTCTGGCAATCATGGGAGAAGACAGCTTACGACTGCCTAGTTTCCCTCTTTTCCAGACAGTGATACCACTGCTTTTGTCGTACGCAGCCACCGTTCCACGCTCTTCACTAACGTAGACATGGCTGTTATCCATTACCAGGCCGGCACTGCTTGAGGCATCTTTAGCCCAGATCTGGTTGCCGCTGGTGATTTCAAAACAAGCCGCACGCCCATGATAAGCCACTGCACAGACCCGATCTTTATCGATAACGGGCAGACTGCTGATATCAGTCATACGTTCCAGTTCGGTAACGCCATGAGGCTGAGCAACCGTCGCCTCCCAGCCAACATTACCGGTGAACAGGTCCATAGCAACCAGCTTGCCCCCGGGAAATCCGGCAAAAACGGCTCCCCGGGAAATCAGTACACCGGCAAAGCTTCTGACTGTCAGCGGCGGAGTAGCTCCCTGATGGATCCAGATACGTTTCCCATCGGTTGCGTCCAGACCAAACAGTCGGCCATCACCGGTACGCACCACGACGACTCCGCTGTCCGTTTGAGGCGGGCTCAATATCTCGCTGGTAACCCGAGATTGCCATAAAGCATTTCCTGCCTCATCGAAGGCCAGTACCTCACCTTTATAGGTACCGAGCAAAACCATCCCCCCGCCGGCACCCACCCCTCCGGAAAGTTGATGTTCAGTCTCTACATGCCAGATTTCCTGGCCTGTTGCCGGATCAAGTTTGACCAGCCGCCCTTTCTCATCGGCAGCATAGAGTGCGCCATTTTCGTAAACCGGCAAAAAAACTGCAGTCCTACTGTCCCCCAGTCTCACCTGCCATAAAGGCTCGATTTTAGGGGCGGCTTCCAGTTCAGCTATTTCAGCCTCATCTATCTCGACTTCATCTTCCTCACTGCTGAACAGATCCGTGAAATGTCCTCCCGCCAGATCGCTCAGGCCTGCACAGCCATTCAGCATGATCAGCAGAGAAAATATCCCAATATATGCTACCCCGGAATTTATATGAAAGACATGAATACGGATAAATAACCAAATACTGCTGATCACTGCTGATATTCTCTCAACGCATCCATTTTCATTTCTATGATGTTCTGATAGGCCCCCTGTCCACCCAAGTGATCCAGCGCCTGCTGGTAGGCAGACCGTGCTTCACTGGTCTTCCCGGAAGCTGCCAGCGCATCTCCCCGCAAATCCGCGTAAAGTCCGGTAAAAGGCGCGCCATGCCGTTCATTCAATAATGCTATTGCCTGATCATACTGGTTTTCATCCAGCCATATCCCGGCCAGTCGCAGCCTGGCCAGATCTTTTATTTCAGACTCGTCAGCGTGATCGAGAATCCATTGCAGCATATCTTTAGCGCTCTGAGCATCACCTGCTTCGACGCTGGCGCGAGCAGCAATCAGTGCCGCACGTGAAGCATAGCCGCTGCCGGAAAAACCTTCGGTCAACAGTGAGGCCGCATCCTTTATTTTTACGGCATCATTACTTTTCTCGACCTGTTGCTGCAAAACGGTATATAAATCAGCTGCCTGCTGCGCCTGTTCTCGCTTGTAATAATCCCACAAGCGGTTACCTGCCAACGCCGCCGTAAAAACTGCGGCAGCAAGCAAAATAGTGCTGCCATAAGCAGACCACCAGGCTTTCAGCCCTTCTATCTTTTCCTGTTCTTCAAAATTATATGTTGACATCGTTCCTGTCTTTCCACGCTTGATTAAATATTTCCGAGCAGTGCTGCAGCCTTTGTCAGGTCAGTTCTTATCTGCTCCGCAGCCGCCCGTAATGGCTTGATACTGATCTCCCCGGCCTGAGCTTCATCATCACCGATAATGACGGCAAATCGTGCGCCACTGGTGTCGGCTTTTTTCATTTGGGCCTTGAAACTGCCCCCGCCACTATGCAAGATTACCCTGAATCCATCCTCCCGCAACGACTCCGCTACTTTCCAGGAAAAGTCGGCAGCAACCTCACCCTGATGCACCACATAAACATCAGGAACAGTATGCGTTCCGCTGTGGCCGTTCTCATACATCAGCGCCAGTATACGCTCGATCCCCATAGCAAAACCGCAGGCCGGTGCCGGTTTGCCGCCAATCTGTGCAACCAGCCCGTCATAACGCCCGCCTGCACAGACAGTCCCCTGTGCCCCCAGTTTATCGGTCACCCATTCGAATACTGTACGATTATAATAATCCAACCCTCTGACAAGCCGTTGGTTGACTTCAAAACTGATATCCTGATTACGTAAAATACGCTGCAGCATTTCGAAATGCTTGAGTGAATCTTCGTCCAGATCATCCAGCAATCGGGGCGCATCCTCCAGTATTTCCCGCATAGCCGGGTTCTTACTGTCCAGAATGCGCAGCGGATTACTCCTTAACCGCCGGCGTGCATCTTCGTCGAGCTCATCAGAAAATTTTTCCAGGTAACTGATCAGGCGAGTACGGTAAATTGCACGTGATTCAGTGCTCCCCAGCGTGCCAATTTCAAGGCGGATATCCGGAATGCCCAATAAACGCCATAATCGCGCACACATAATGATATGTTCCGCGTCGATATCCGGACCGGCGAAACCGAGCGCCTCCACGCCGATTTGATGAAACTGGCGGTAACGCCCCTTCTGCGGGCGTTCATGTCGGAACATCGGCCCGCTGTAGTACAGGCGCTGAGGCCCTGAATACAGCAGATTGTGTTCAATCACTGCACGCACACAGGAAGCTGTCCCTTCCGGACGCAGTGTCAGACTTTCCCCGTTGAGATGATCGATGAATGTATACATCTCTTTCTCAACGATATCTGTGACTGCTCCGATCGAACGGACAAACAGGTCGGTTTGCTCGACCACAGGAGTACGCAAATTACGGTAACCGTAGGTGGCCAGCCATGTCCGAATTGTGTCTTCGAAAAACTCCCAGAGACCGGTTTCATCCGGCAGGATATCGTTCATCCCGCGAACCGCCCGGATCGGATCAGGCATTGGCGGCTTTCTTCTGGTATCTGGTACGTACGTATTCATCCACTATCGCGCGAAATTCTCCTGCAATATTGTCACCTTTCAGAGTAACTGTCTTCTGCCCGTCGACAAAAACCGGGGCAACCGGACTCTCTCCCGATCCGGGCAGACTGATGCCGATATCCGCATGCTTGCTTTCACCCGGCCCGTTCACTACACATCCCATGACTGCCAGTGTCATATTTTCGACACCATCGTACTGTTCCCGCCAACTCACCATCTGCTCACGCACATAGGCCTGGATACTTTCTGCCAATTCCTGGAAATAGGTACTGGTCGTACGCCCGCACCCCGGACAGGCTGCCACCAGTGGAACAAACGCACGTAATCCCATCGTCTGCAGAATCTCCTGCGCCACGATCACTTCCCGGGTACGGTCTCCACCCGGTTCCGGTGTCAGAGAAATACGGATAGTGTCACCGATTCCCCGAAACAACAGCACAGCCAGGGCAGCGGTTGATGCGACAATACCTTTCGATCCCATTCCGGCCTCAGTCAGTCCCAGATGCAGCGCATAATCACATTGCGCAGCCAGTTCGCCATACACTGCAATCAGATCCTGCACACTGCTGACCTTGCACGATAATATGATATGGTCCCGAGCCAGCCCCAGTTCTTCAGCTTTGGCCGCACTCTCCAGCGCAGAGGTAATAAGCGCCTTGTACATCACCTGCGCGGCACCCATCGGCTCCGGCGAACGTGCATTTTCATCCATAATCCGTGCCAGCATTGCCGGATCAAGGCTGCCCCAGTTAACCCCGATCCGTACCGGCTTGTCATACTCGCAAGCTGTTTCTATCAGGATGGAAAACTGTTCGTCACGCTTTCTGCCATGCCCTACATTCCCCGGATTGATACGATATTTGGCAAGCGCCCGGGCACAATCCGGATAGGCGGTCAGCAGCTTGTGTCCGTTGAAATGAAAATCACCGACAAGCGGTACATGACATCCCATATCATCCAGTCTCGCCCGGATTCCAGCGACTGCACGGGCCGCTTCCATGGTGTTGACCGTAATTCTGACCAGTTCCGAGCCTGCACGCGCAAGCTGTGCAACCTGCAGAGTGGTGGCCACTTCATCGGCTGTATCAGTATTGGTCATCGATTGCACAACGATCGGTGTACCACCACCAATCACCACAGGGCCCACTTTGACGCCTACACATTTCCGGCGTGGGGCAGGTACATTATAAGAAGACATGAATTAAATACGGATTTTCAGAAATACCAGATTATTCAAGCGAAAAACGTGCTACGTCATCATTCCCGCGCGTATAGGGCGTGAGGTCGATTTCCCGGCCGTTATAAGTAAGACTGACTCCGGGCGCATTACCGATAACCAGATACAAAGGCGGTTTTCCTTCAATTGTCTGCTCTGTCCCCCGGTGATGGATTTTCTCAAGAATGATTTTGCCGTCACTATCCTTGATTTTGACCCAGGAATCCCTGGAAAAGGAAAAATGCAATGATTTTTTTCCATTATCCAAAACACTGGTTGCATCTGTTACAGGCTCAGAAAGAGCCGGCTGATTCGGCCCAACCGCTCCTTCAGACGATGCCCCTCCATTCCGGGCCGCAGGCGGTGCCACAGGAAGTTCCACGGCAGGTGAAGGCAAGGGCAGTGCCAGATCAATCGCTGCCTGTCCACTCCCGGCCCCGGTATCAGACAGCATCACCGTGCTGTCCCGGCTATCCGACAGATAAGAGGCTTCCTGTTCGGGATCATTTTCCTGATAAAGTCCATAGGCTGCGAATGCCACCAATATTACTATGACATACAGCCATCCACCCCGGCTGTTGCGACTGCGTCGGGACACGGGCGCGATGGCTTTAAAACGCTGCGACATGTTTCTGTCGGCATAAGCAGCAGAGGCTGGCCGAGATAATGGAACCGCCTCCAGTAATCCGTTTACATCATCGAGCTGCAACAAATTGGCATAATTACGGATATAACCGCGCAAAAATGTGGCAGCAGGGAGCCGGCTAAAATCTTGTGTCTCGATTGCTTCCACCTGTTGCTCTGACAAACGCAGCCCGCGCGCCACCTCACCAATATTCAGACCCTGTTTAATCCTCTCTCCACGTAACCGCTGCCCGAAACCGGAAGCGTTGGCAGCCAGCTCTGTACCAGACGAATTACTCCCGGACCGCACGGGCTGAGACGCAGCGGCAGAAGTTGTATCCGCTGTATTTTCGAGCTGAAACGGTGTTATCTGCTCCGGGATTTCCCTGTCAGCCCCGGTGTCGCCGGGAACATCCGATTCCCGGTCTGTATCGGATCTGTCCTTTCTATCGATCTCATTGTCTCTCATGATTCAACCTGCCCGCACGCAATGCCCTGGCTTCTCTGGAATCAGGGAAACGCCTTTGTAATTGAAAAGCATAATTCGCTTCTGCATTGACATCTCCATTAGCCCGTGCAATCCGGATAGCCAGCCACAAACTGCCTGGAGCGGAGGGATGCGTCTGCAGATAGCGGTTTACTCCAGACCAGGCCTTTTTCAGATCGCCACGCACAAAATCCAGCTCTACCAGACCAAGTTGCGCCAGAGAATAACCGGGACGGATTATCAATGCCTGCTGGAAAAATACTTGGGCCTGTTCAAAATCGTTTTGTTTCAGAACGCACAATCCTGCGTTTGCATAAGTCCTCTCAGGTGTCTCATACAGAGGATCACGGACAGCAGCCATAAAATGATCAATCGCCTGTGTCATCAAACCGGGTTTCCGCTGGCATAAAAACCAGCCAAAATTATTATGCATATCCGCATCATCCGGTGCAATCCCCAGCCCTCTTTCGAAGTTACGCTCTGCTCGTTCATCCTCCTGCAAATCCATAAAAACCAGTCCCAGCATATTATATGCCGGAGCATAGTCGGGTTTCTTCTGCAGTGCAATTTCGGCCTCTTCTATTGCCACCCGATACTGACCACGATGATAATATTGTCCTGCCAGTTCTGTATGAATCCTTGCACTCTGCAGGGCACGCTGCTTCAATTCCTCAGGAGTAGGTTTTTCCTGGATCGGCAGCTGCCCGCAAGCAGCCAGCCAGATCAGGCACCCCGTAATTCCCGCTTTAACCAGTCCGTTCACTTTGTCTTGCAATAATTCACCGCCGACAGCGGGCTGAGCTTTCTTTCACCCGGGGACTGTCATCTGAGCGGACCCGCAGACGCCCGCCCTGCGAGTCTTATCCCGTACCTGTCCCGCCAGTTGACCGCAAGCTGCCGCGATATCATCCCCTCGCGTTTTGCGCACCGTTGTCACAATACCTGCCTGCATCAATACATCACGGAAATTGCGGATAGTCGCCGCGTCCGATCGTTCATAACCGGATCCCGCAAAAGTATTGAACGGGATCAAATTGAGTTTACAGGGGATATCCTTAACTGTCTGTATCAGTTCACGTGCAAGCGCTATGCTGTCGTTCACCCCTTTCAGCATAATATATTCAAATGTAATGAAATCTCTTGGCGCTGCGGGCAAATAGCGCTCACAGGCGGCCAGCAAAGCTTTGATCGGATATTTCTTGTTGATCGGCACCAGCTGATCACGCAGCGTATCATTCGGCGCATGAAGAGAGACTGCCAGCGCCACCGGACAGCGTTCACGCAAACGGTCGAGTGCGGGCACCAGTCCGGATGTACTCACCGTTACACGACGACGCGACAGTCCATATCCATCGTCATCCAGCATCAGATCGAGTGCGGTCACCACATTTTCAAAATTGGCCAATGGCTCCCCCATCCCCATCATGACGACATTGGTTACTGATCGCCTCGTTTCCATTCCCTCTGTCGGGGTGACCGCCGCTACATTCGAAGAATGTGGGGCGCTATTTTCCATTCTGAGTAACCGGCTAGCCCACCATAACTGGCCTATGATTTCCGCAACCGTCAGATTACGATTGAACCCCTGCCGGCCGGTGGAACAAAAGCTGCAAGCCAGCGCACAACCAACCTGACTGGAAACACAAAGCGTGCCCCGATTTGGTTCCGGGATGAAAACCATCTCTACAGCATTTCCTGCTCCGGTCGACAACAACCATTTACGGGTACCGTCACTTGCGGTATGGTCACTGACAACAGGAGGTGGCGAAATGATGGCACATTCCTCCAGTTTCCGACGGAATCCCTTTGCCAGATCACTCATTTCCATGAATTCTATCGTACCGCCCTGATGTACCCAGCGCAGCAGCTGCCTGGCACGATAAGGCTTCTCGCCCATATCCCCACAGAAATGGACAAGTCCTGTTTTATTGAAATCAAGCAGATTAATCACGGCGGCCGACTTATCAGAATTTACCAATACAAGTTACTCAACGTGAATAAATATCCAGAATCGGGAAAAAACAGGCAATCTCGACCGCTGCTGTCTCCGGCGCATCGGAACCATGTACCGCGTTGGCATCGATACTTTCAGCAAAATCTGCACGAATCGTCCCCTTATCCGCCTTTTCGGGGTCTGTCGCTCCCATCAGTTCACGGTTTTTTGCGATAGCGTTTTCACCTTCCAGTACCTGAATCATTACCGGTCCGGAAATCATGAATTCAACCAGATCATTAAAAAACGGCCTTTCCCGATGAACCAAGTAGAAATTCTCTGCTTCAGCTCGCGACAAATGTGTCATACGTGCCGCAATAACTTTCAATCCAGCAGCTTCAAATCTGGAATAAATCTGGCCAATAACATTTTTCGCCACAGCATCGGGCTTGATAATGGACAACGTCCTTTCTACAGCCATTCAATACCTCGTAAATTGGTTTATAGTAAATTTTATATTTTAGCAAAAAGTTTTATGTGATTTATCAAACCGATTGAAGAAAATCATACTATACAAGTATCAAGTTCTTATGAAGGCACCCGGACCGCTTTGGCAGGGGACTCAGGAATGAGACAGGATGGCCCCTCGCAGACTCCTCGCAATAAAGAGTAATTCTGACCAGGCATTTTCAAAGCCTGAAAAAATCAGGCCGGATAGAATCCGGCCTGATATCGTTACTGTACTACGTAATACCGAATGCTGTTATTCTATGACGTTAAGGGAACCGGGCAGATGGATATTTTTGGGATGAAGCTGGCACCAGATGGTGAAAGCACCGACTTTGTCAGCTGAGAAGCTGATAGTCTTGGTTTCTCCGGCCTTGATCACTTCCTGAATTCCGTATTCATCAATTGAAAACCCTTCACTGATAGGAGATTTATTCTCCACAGTAATTTTTACTGAATCCCCTTTTTTGACGGTCAGTGTTTCAGGTTCATTCAGAACATTGAAAGCACGGATATTTTTGACTGTCACGCCTTCCACATTAAGTTCAGGAATAGTGGTGTCATAAGCATTGACGACCACCTTGAAGTTTTGTTCTGCTGCTTGCACAGCACCTGTCAGCAGTGACCCCAGAGCAAGACCCGCAAGCATTGTCTTTGTTATCTTCATCATCACTTTCCTCTACTTGGTTTATGTTTTGTTTAGCGAAACAACTTCTGCTACATTTGGCGGCATCGGCATGCGGTTCCCCGTATACCGGCCCGTGGACAAATCCCCTGGAAGGATATTCACTCACTCATCCCCCAGGAAAATCTGCTTGTTTTCAGACTTTCTATGTTCAGAAACCCACTCATTTTCAGCGAGCTCCGGCCCGATACTCTAGACGGGATGATCATCAATGTCAATATCATTGACAAATCTCCAGCATTATCATCGCATAGGGGATCGGGGCTCCCGCGGTTTCGGGGGCAGCCGATCCTCTGCAGATATCTACCCTATCTCCCTGACAGATTGAGGTAGAATGCCATTATTTTTGATGCCCGCTTTCCGGCACCACGTCTCATCCCGGAGTTCCCACCCATGAAAATCCAAGAGCTCATGCAGCAACGCAGCAGGGAAAATTTTTCCCTGCACGACCGGTATCTCAACAGCCAGATGGTCAAAATACTCAAAACGATCGATTTCGATCGTCATTATGTCAGGGCACAAGGCCCTTATCTGTTCGACGATGAAGACAACCGCTATTTGGACCTGCTGAGCGGATTCGGTGTTTTTGCACTGGGACGAAACCATCCGGAAATTATCGAAGCGCTTACCAGCACACTGGAAGCAGATCTGCCTAACCTCGTCCAGCTTGATGTGTCATTGCTGGCCGGACTGCTGGCGGAAAAACTGGTAAAACTTACACCGGACGGATTAAATCGCGTTTTTTTCGCCAATTCCGGTACCGAGACAGTCGAAGCCGCAATCAAGTTCAGCCGTTACGCAACCGGAAAATCCAAAATTATTTTCTGTCGTGGCTGCTATCACGGATTGAGTCTCGGCTCCCTGTCCGCCACGGGAGACAACCATTACAAACAGGGTTTCGGACCACTGGTGCCCGATTTCATCGAGATCCCGTTCAATGACCTTGCTGCACTGGAGCAAGTACTTTCACAGGAAGATGTCGCAGCCTTCATTACCGAACCGGTTCAGGGCCACGGCGTCTGGATACCGGATAATGACTATCTGCCGCAAGCAGCGAGGCTTGCCCGTAAATACGGTGCAATATTCATCGCCGATGAGATACAAACGGGGCTGGGGCGTACCGGTAAATGGTGGGCAGTGGAACACTGGTCAGTCGAGCCTGATATTTTGTGTATGGCCAAGGCACTTTCCGGCGGCTTCGTACCAGTAGGCGCACTGGTTTGCAGAGAATGGATCTTCGATCGGGTTTTCAATCGCATGGACCGTGCAGTTGTACATGGCAGTACGTTTGGCAAGAACAACCTTGCGATGGCGGCCGGCCTGGCGACACTGGAAGTCCTGGAATCAGAAAATCTGATCGAACACGCCGCCCGCACGGGAACGGCTCTTATTGATGCTCTCCGCCCTCTGGTCGACGAATATGAATGTCTTTCGCAAGTACGCGGCCTGGGCATGATGATCGCACTGGAATTTACCAAACCGGAGAGCTTCGCGCTGAAACTGTCGTGGAAAATGCTGGAAGCCGCCAATAAAGGACTGTTTTCACAAATGATCACGGTTCCGTTATTCAGACGGCACCGGATTCTTTCCCAAGTTGCCGGTCACGGCATGAACATCGTCAAGTTTATCCCGCCGCTCATCCTGACGGAATCGGATGTGCAATGGATCACGGCGGCGGTCAGGGATGTAGTAGCCAGTGCCCATCGCGGACCGGGTGCGGTGTGGGATCTGGGTAAAATACTGGCGGCCCGGGCCATGCGTCTCAAGATGAGTACCTGAAAAATATCAGGGGCGCCATAAACAATTTCCTTTGCTTTCAGCATCGATGCGCTTCAGTAATTGATCATGTAATTCGAGCTCCGGTTCGCTGGCTGCCTGAACGATCAGATGCAGATCCTCCACTGTAATAGCAGTTGTATCAGCAGCCAGTGGTAGCGCCGGTGCCTCCAGCTCCATCAGCAGGCTTTCCTGACCGCGTGTCATTGCCAGATAGACTTCTGCCAGCAATTCCGCATCAAGTAGCGCGCCATGCAGTGTTCGACTGGAATTATCGATCTGATAGCGCTCACATAACGCATCCAGATTGTTTCTCTTGCCAGGGTGCAGCTCTTTCGCCAGAATCAGGGTATCGGTAACGTGCGGACAATAATACTGCCATGATTTAAAACTGGCCAGGCTCAGTTCATGATCGATAAAACCTACATCGAAAGGGGCATTGTGAATAAAGATTTCGGCATCTTCTATAAATCCCAGAAATTCTTCACAGGCGTCCCGGAATCGGGGTTTGTCACGCAGGAAGTCGCGTGTGAGACCATGAACCTGGAGCGCTCCTTCATCACTATCCCGCCCGGGATTGAGATAACAATGAAAATGACGGCCAGTCAGACGCCGGTTGCACATCTCCACCGCTGCAATCTCGACAATGCGATGGCCCAACGCCGGATCCAGACCGGTTGTTTCAGTATCGATGAATACATACCGCATACTTTTTTCCTCCCCTCGTTCTGCTCACCCACATAATCCGCCAATCCAATCATGTCGGAATTTCCTGTTGTTTTTCGCATAACACCGACTCCACCCCATAATTGGCCAACTGGTCAGCGCGCTCGTTGCCATCATGTCCGTTATGTCCCCGTACCCAGCACCACTCAACCTGATAGCGCCGTGATAACTGATCCAATTCCTTCCACAGGGCTTCATTCTTGACCGGTTTTTTGTCAGCGGTCAGCCATCCGCGTTTTTTCCACGCATGAATCCATTCACTGATCCCCTTTTGCACATACTGCGAATCCGTATAGAGCCGCACGCGCCAGGACTGCCCTGACCACGGCGGTGATTCCAGCGCCTGTAAAGCACGAATAGCAGCGAGTAACTCCATACGGTTATTCGTCGTCATCATTTCTCCACCAAAAAACTCCCGCGCTTCACCATTAAAACGCAGGCAGGCTCCCCACCCGCCTGTTCCCGGGTTACCCTTGCACGCACCGTCTGTAAAAATCTCTATCAATTTTGAATTATCCACCACTTGCACATCACACTCCTGTCTATACGTTCGCCTGTTCCTGCCGCCATTGCCGGGCATTTTCCCGTTTTTTCAGCCGTGCTCCCTCAACCGTCACCCGCCAGCACTTCCATTATGCTGCTGTCAGGTCACCAGGCTCCGCAATCATCGATCATGTCCTTTCTCTATTTGTGCAACAGGTGCTGCTCTCCTCTTGCTTTTAAATGAATCTTCCCAGCAGGGCTTGATGATACGCATTCCGCATTCGTGTTTGACTGCCTGCAAAAAATAGATACCTCCGGCGATAGGCCACCACCGGTCGCCAGCTGCCTCCATGAAGCGCAACCGGGAAAGCCATTTTTCTCTTGTGCAAGGTGGAACGTAGCATCCGAGCTGTCCCGCAATGGTTTCAAAATTGAGCAGTTCCAGCCAGTCCTTCATACGTGGCAATGCAATGAAACGACCACACCACGGGAAATCCGTCTTTGGCGATGTCATATACTGATGCAACCCCCAGAGACTGAACGGATTGAACCCGCTGATGATGACATGGCCCTCAGGAATCAGTACACGATGCACTTCACGGAGAATCTGATGCGGATTTGCATTGAATTCGAGCGTATGGGGCAACAGGACAAGATCTATGCTGCCACTTCCCACAGGTAAAAAATCAGGACGCGTACAGACTGATGTCCCTTCCCCTCGCCCAAGCACAAATTTGAAAGGCATTCGGTTGTTACGCAGAAAATCAAACCCGGTAAAACCAATCTGGGTCGCATTGTAACCAAAAACATCGGCCACTACGCGATCGAAATAGTATTGTTCCTGCTCCAATACATATTGCCCCAATGAAGTGCCGAACCATTGTTGCATACTTTGTTTCAATGCAGAATCAAACATAATGTCGGGAGGATCAGTTACGATGGCAACAGCACTACCTCTGCTGCAAGGAGAAAAAATGACCGACGTTTTCCCAGTCCGGGCTTTTAAAGACAATTATATCTGGATCATTCACAATCAACATTCCGCAATCATCATAGACCCCGGCGATGCCTCTCCGGTCCTTGTTTACTTGAGACAGCAGAAACTGCAGCCCGTTGCTGTGCTCTGCACTCATCATCACTATGATCACACGGGCGGGAACCATGAACTGATCCGGGAATTTGATATTCCGGTCTACGGCCCGGTTAATGAGAAAATAACGGAGCTTACTCACCCGCTTAAGGAAGGCAATACACTCCATTTCAACGAATTGACAGCCGAATTCACCGTGCTGGAGGTACCTGGACATACTGCTGACCATATTGCGTACCATGGCCAGAATCGGCTGTTTTGCGGAGACACCCTGTTTTCCTGCGGCTGCGGACGCATCTTCGAGGGCAGCGCACAGCAGATGTATGACTCACTGCAGAAACTGGCCAACCTGCCTGATGACACGCTGATCTACTGTGCACATGAATACACCCTGGCTAATATCCGGTTCGCCAGAATGATCGACCCGGATAATTCTGCACTGATCGAACTGGAAAATAATGCACAAAAGCGACTGGTAGCTCATCTGCCTACACTTCCCTCCACCTTGCTCACCGAAAAGGCGACCAACCCGTTTTTGCGTTGTAATCAGCCGGCCATCATCCAGAGTGCCAGCCGGTATGCCGGTCGGCAGCTTGATGATCCGGTCAGTGTCTTTGCTGCAATCCGTGACTGGAAAAATAATTTCTGACTGTCATATCCGAATCGAATAAACCTGGAAACTGTAATTGAGCAGGTCCCATGTTATATCTGGCGTACTGCCCGGTCAGATGAACAACCGGGTGCGCAGCAATTTTATTCATCGATCGGGATACGCGAAGATTTTAAATTTACTGGCCGTCAGCGCTCTCTGAAATTGACAGAAGAACAGCTGCGGTCTTCCGGGAAACACATCCGGCATCAGTTCCGGCAACCATCCGCATCGCATTCCGGTTGAGAAGCAGACTCTTCTACTGCCGGAGCCGCTGATACCCCAGCCGCTTCCTGATCGGATATTTCTTCCGCCAGCAGTGTCCCGATCGATACGCCCAGCAGAAAATCGCTGACATGACCAAACTTGTGCAAACGCAAATGTCCGGTTTTATCTATAAGAATAGTTGTGGGCGTACCCTGCATATGATAAGTCCTCATTGTGTGAGGTACAGCCTGATGGTCATTCGGCTTGTCTATCCCGATCGGGAAACGCAACCTGTATTCATAGGCAAAAACCTCCAGCGCATCACGTCCCATCACGTCATGATGCTCAAAAACAGTGTGCAAACCAAGCACTGCCACTCGTTCCGGATCGAATTCATCGAAAATACGCTGTGTCTGGGGAATGCCCTGCTGAACACAACCCGGACACAACATTTGAAACGCATGTAGCAACACAACTCTGCCACGCAGGGAAGCCAGCGTGACAGGTTGAGGAGTATTCAGCCAACCCGAAGTCTGCAGCTCCGGCGCCTTGATTTTCTCAATGGAAGTATTTTTTTTCATCGTTGGGAATTCTGCTGAAAGAAGGGAACAATCTGCTCAAAAATTGATGATAGCATGCAGAGCAAATTACGCTGAAATAATTGACACACAACGCCAATATCTCTGTATCCATATATCATGCTGCACCTCTTTTATCAGTCTTTACGGGCAACAGACAAATAATAATCAGCTCCACACTGAGACCTTATCACACACCCTATTAGACAGGCCGTCGCCTCCAGAAGACACAGCCTACCTGAATTTCCACTTTACTTGTTATACTGCACGGCCTGAGGAAAGAATGACCAGTCAGAATTTCTATTGATAATGGAGAGAAAAAAATGGACGCTTTGAGCTTAGCAGCAGGATTCCTGGCAGGTGCTGCAGCAACTTATCTCGCCAGCCATTTCCTGAAACCGGATGAACATACGGCACATAACGCCACTGCTGCCACCCATACAAAAATCCCCTTCGACCAGCAGTTGTGGCAGACTCATGAACGCCTGTTAAATGAAATGAAACAGGATTTAAATGACCCGGATTTCAAGTTTCACCGTGAATTCTATGTGCTGGAGAAAGGCTGGAACTGGAATCGCTGGGGATTCCACCGCACAGGGCCCTGCCTTGCTTATTTTCTCGAAGATCACGACAATCTGCCGCAACAACTGGATACTCTGGCAGCCCGGGGCCTGATCAGCCAAACTGGTGAAACCGGGAAGAATACAACGAAATATCAGTTGAGCGAAACACTGGCAACACTGCTTCGCGACAGTGACAGGCGATAGAATCTGAGGCTGCTACGATAGCAACAGACGTTCCAGTGTCAACCGGTATATTTGAGACAAGCGTTCCACATCCGCCACCTCCACACATTCATTAATCTTGTGAATGGTAGCGTTACGCGGCCCGAACTCTACCACTTGCCGGCAGATTTCCGCGATGAAACGGCCGTCAGAGGTTCCACCCGACGTGGAAAGCTCCGGCTCGAGCGCTGTAACCGAACGGATGGCTGCCGTCAGCGCATCAGCCAGTTCCGCTCGAGGGGTAAGATAGGGTTTGCCGGAAAGCTCCCAGACAAGCGCATAATCCAGCCCGTGCCGGTCCAGAATTTCGTGTACACGTGCTTTGAGCGACTCGACTGTGCTGGCGGTGGAAAAGCGGAAATTGAACAGTAAATTGACTTCGCCCGGAATGACGTTGGTTGCGCCGGTCCCGCCCTGAATATTAGAAATATGCCAGGTCGTAGGAGGAAAATATTCATTACCGTCATCCCACACAGTCCGCGCAAGCTCCGCAATAGCGGGCGCGACAGTATGGATAGGATTTTTAGCCAGATGGGGATAGGCAATATGACCCTGTATGCCTTTAACAATCAAATCCCCCGACAGGCTGCCGCGTCGACCGTTCTTGATAGTATCACCCAATCGATCGGTACAGGTTGGCTCACCCACGATGCAGTAATCGATCATTTCTCCGCGCGCTTTGAGTACTTCAACGACTTTTACCGTACCGTCAACAGCCGGACCCTCTTCATCTGACGTAATCAGCAACGCAATCGAACCTTTGTGGTCGGGATACCTCCCGACAAATTCTTCGATCGCGGTGACGAAGGCAGCAAGAGAAACCTTCATGTCTGCTGCGCCACGCCCGTAGAGATAGCCATCCCGGATCACCGGTATGAAAGGGTCGCTCTCCCAATGTACAAGCGGCCCCGTCGGCACGACGTCGGTATGCCCGGCAAAACACACTACCGGCCCGTCGGCACCTCTTCTTGCCCACAGATTATCCACTTCTCCATGAGGCATGGATTCATTGTGAAATCCGAGATCTGCCAGCCGGTTCATCAGAATTTTCTGACAGCCGTCATCATCCGGTGTCAGGGAACGACGTGCTATCAGCATTTGTGCAAGTGTGAGAGTATCGCTGGACATAAAATTTTCCTTGAGTGGCAAGATAAAGAGAAAGATCGGACAGGAAAATCAGTGCTGCTGAAGATCACGCAAAGCATTACGGCCGCGTGCCCCCAGAAAAAAATCTTCGATGAACGGATGCTTGATGACAATGATCTCCGGTATCGTTCCTAATGCAATGATACGGCGTTCGGCCAGTACTGCCACACGATCGGAGATGGCCACCAGCGTATCCAGATCATGCGTAACCATGACGATGGTCAGAGTCAGCTCCTCTCGCAATGTTCGTATCAGATCGACAAAACTCTCGCTCAGCGCCGGATCCAGACCTGCAGTCGGCTCATCCAGAAACAGCAATTCCGGATCCAGTGCCAGAGCACGCGCTAGAGCCACCCGCTTGATCATTCCTCCCGACAGCTCTGCCGGCATTTTATAAGCGTGCTGCACCTCGACTCCGACCATATCGAGCTTCAGCATGACCAGATCACGAATCACGGACTCACGCAGTATCCGCAATTCCCGCATGGGCAGAGCTATGTTGTCATAGACCGTCAGCGCACTAAACAGCGCCCCTCGCTGAAACAATACCCCCGAACGGGTGCGCAGTCTTTTCTGTTCCTCGTGACCGCAATCGTACCGTGCAGCACCGAGCACTCTGACACTGCCCTGTGCAGGAGTTGTCAGTCCAAGCATCTGGCGCAGCAGAGTAGTCTTGCCGCTGCCGGAACCGCCGACCAGTGTCAGAACTTCTCCTTTCCGGACAGTCAGATCGATATTCTCATGAATGACATGCTGACCAAAACGGGTATATAACCCTTTGATTTCAATGACTGGCTCAGCGCAGATCATCAGTTCACAATCCTGATCCCGACATTGGAAAAAACTATTGCAAATATCGCATCTATGATGATCACAGCCGTAATCGAAGTAACCACTGAATTGGTAGTACCCTCTCCCAGGCTTTCAGTATTGGGTTTGATACGCAAACCAAAATGACAGGCAATCAGAGCAATCGTCATGCCGCACACTATTCCTTTGCTCAACCCCAGCCACAAATTGGCGATCGGCACTGCATCAGGCAGACTTGTCAGTGCATAGTAGAAACTCAATCCTACCTGCAGATCCGCCGCCATGAGCCCGCCCAGCAGTGCGATGGCACTGGTCCAGAGCACGATCAATGGCATCGCAATACCCAGGCCGATAATTTTCGGCAAGACCAGTCGCAAACTGTGAGGAATACCCATGACCGTCAGTGCATCCAGCTCCTCGGTCACACGCATGACACCGAGCTGCGCGGTCATGGAAGAACCGGAACGACCGGCAACCAGTATGGCTGCCAGCATCGGCCCCAATTCCCGGATGATACTCATGCCGAGAATATTGACGATGTAGATATCCGCCCCGAATATATGAAGCTGTTCAGAAGAAAGATAACTCAATACGATTCCGATCAGAAATCCTACTATTGCCGTGATTCCCAATGCCTGCGCACCGGTACGATACAAATTCGCCGAAATTTCACGCAGGGGAATTCTCCCGGGATGCGTAATCAGATAAAAAATATCCAGCGCGATCTGTCCCAGTAAAGTAAGCATACCGGCCAGATGATCAAGAAACCGGAACAACTGTTTTCCAAGCAGCGTAATCGGCAGCAGCAGCCGGAAGCGCACCGGATCAGGCAAAGGCTCCGCCTTTTCCAGCCGGGCGATCATTCTTTCCTGTTCAGGATGTAACAGTAAATGCTCGGGACGCCGCCTCCCCCATGCCTGCCACAGTATCACCGCACCGGCATAATCCATTTGACGGATACCTGTCAGATCCCAGCGCAGACCAGGCTGACCGGTAAACTGCGCCAGTCTTTTTGCAATCTCGGGCAACGAGCGGTTCAATGCTGCCAGGGTATAACTGCCGGTGAGTTGAAGGCAGGAACCGCCCGTCTCACTGGTAACAAGTCGATACCAGTTATTACCACTTTCCGGCAACTCAGAGGACATGGATATTTCTGTCAGTTCCGGTCTTCATCATCACGCTGCCGATTTTTTACACCTTTTGCGATTCTCTGCCGGAGCGGTACGCCCAGACCAGGAGCGCAATACCGGCTGCAATCATGGGTAATGACAACCATTGTCCCATACTCATACCCCAAGTCATGATCCCGAGAAACCCCTCATCCGGCTCCCGGAAGAACTCGACGAACGAGCGAAAGACCCCATAACCAATCATGAACACTCCCGAAACAGCACCCAGCGGCCTTGGTTTGGCAGAATAAAGCCACACCAGGATGAAAAGCGCCAACCCTTCCAGCGCGAATTCGTAAAGCTGTGAGGGATGACGCGGCACACTGTCCACATACGGAAAGATCATCCCCCAGGGCACATCAGTCGGACGGCCCCACAATTCTCCATTGATGAAATTACCGATGCGGCCCGCACCCAGCCCGAGTGGAATCAGCGGTGCGATAAAATCAGTGACCGCCAGCCATGGCAGCCTGTACTTGCGCGCCAGCCATATCATGGCAATGATGACACCCAGAAAACCGCCATGGAAAGACATTCCTCCCTGCCAGACCGCAAATATTTCCAGCGGATGTTGCAGGTAATATCCAGGCTGATAAAACAGAACGTGACCCAGCCGGCCACCCAGGATAACTCCCAACACTCCAAAGAACAGTGCATCGTCGAGCATGTCCCGGGTAAAAATTCCATGAGGCTGGTGACGGATGCGATAACGGCCGAGCACAATGAACAGCATAAAACCGAGCAGATACATCAGTCCGTACCAGCGAACGGCAAGCGGACCGAGAGAAATCGCGACCGGATCGAATTGCGGATGAACGAACATGGGCAGCAGTCTGACTTACGGTAAAATAGGCATTATACGGCAATGCCTGCTGAGCGCATCAGACATCACCGGCAATCGTCATGCCGTCCGGCCAGAAATTCACCACATTTATTAATATGAAAGGAAACAAACGATATGCCAGATAACCGACGCAGTCAGATCATCACTCAGGGTGCCAAACGCACCCCGAACCGCGCCATGTTGCGCGCGGTCGGATTTGGTGACGGAGATTTCGACAAACCCATCGTCGGAATTGCCAACGGTTTTTCTACCATTACACCTTGCAATATGGGGCTGGATGCGCTCGCCAAATGCGCCGAACACGCGTTGAAAACTGCTGGGGCCATGCCGCAAATGTTTGGCACGATTACTGTATCGGATGGCATCTCGATGGGTACCGAAGGGATGAAATATTCGCTCGTCTCACGTGAAGTCATCGCGGATTCCATCGAAACTGCCGTACAGGCGGAAAGCATGGATGGTGTCATTGCCATCGGTGGCTGCGACAAAAACATGCCGGGTGCCATAATCGCACTGGCCAGAATGAATGTGCCCGCCATTTTTATATATGGAGGCACTATCAAACCCGGGCGCTACAACGGTAGAGATTTAACTGTCGTAAGCGCTTTTGAAGCCGTCGGCCAGCACACTGCCCACAAAATCGATGATCGGGAGCTGCTGGAAGTCGAGCGCCATGCCTGCCCGGGCGCCGGTTCCTGCGGCGGTATGTATACCGCCAATACCATGTCATCCGCTATCGAGGCGATGGGAATGAGCCTGCCCTATTCTTCCACCATGGCAGCGGAAGACGAGGAAAAAAGGATCAGCGCCGCACGCTCTGCAGAAGTGCTGGTAGAAGCAGTCAGGAAACAGATCCTGCCGCGCACCCTGATCACCCGCAAGTCACTCGAGAACGCCGTAGCAGTAGTCATGGCAGTGGGGGGTTCAACCAATGCTGTACTGCATCTGCTGGCCATTGCACATGCCGCTGAAGTGGATTTCTGTATCGACGATTTCGAGATGATTCGCGCCCGCGTGCCGGTGTTGTGCGACCTGAAACCTTCCGGGCGCTACGTTGCAACTGATTTACACAAAGCGGGAGGAATCCCGCAAGTAATGAAAATGCTGCTGGTACATGGCTTGCTGCACGGCGACTGTCCGACCATCAGCGGACAAACGCTTACCGAAGTATTGAAAGATATCCCTGAGCAGCCGCGTCCGGATCAGGATGTGATCCGGGCATGGGACAATCCGGTCTATGACCAGGGCCATCTGGCGATCCTGAAAGGCAATCTCTCTCCGGAAGGGGCGGTAGCCAAAATTTCCGGTATAAAAAACCCCAGCATTACGGGGCCGGCAAGAGTGTTCGATTCCGAGGAATCCTGTATGGCTGCTATCCTGGATCGTAAAATTCGACCCGGTGATGTGGTTGTTATCCGTTATGAAGGCCCGCAGGGCGGGCCGGGCATGCGGGAAATGCTTTCTCCCACCTCCGCGCTGATTGGCGAAGGACTGGGTGATTCGGTAGGGTTGATCACTGATGGACGCTTTTCCGGAGGCACTTATGGAATGGTGGTGGGGCATGTTGCACCAGAAGCGTTTGCGGGTGGTGTAATCGCACTGGTGGAAGAAGGAGATTCGATCACGATTGATGCCCATCGTCGTCTGCTCCAGTTGAATATCCCGGATGAGGAACTGGCAAGCCGCCGGGCTGTCTGGCAACCACCTGCACCGAGATACTCACGCGGCGTGCTGGCAAAATACGCCAGACTCGTATCAACTGCCAGTCGTGGCGCCGTAACCGATTAACGAACCCATACGGAGATACAATGCCGAATCATCTTGCCGGAGAAACCAGCCCTTATTTGCTGCAGCATGCGGAAAATCCTGTGAACTGGTATCCATGGGGGGAAGAAGCATTGCAAATCGCCCGGACACAGGACAAGCCGATACTGCTTTCCATCGGCTACTCCGCGTGTCACTGGTGCCATGTCATGGCACATGAATCTTTCGAAGATTCTGACGTTGCTGCAGCAATGAACGAGCATTTCGTGAATATCAAAGTCGACCGGGAAGAACGCCCCGATCTCGATCAGCTCTATCAGAATGCCCATTACATGCTGAACCATCGATCGGGCGGCTGGCCGTTGACCATGTTCCTGACGTCCGAGCACAAGCCTTTCTTTGGGGGGACTTATTTCCCTAAAGAAGCGCGTTACGGCATGCCGGGATTTCTGGAACTGCTGCCAAAAGTTGCCGAGCTCTATCGTACCCGCCGAGAAGATATCGAGCAGCAGAATGCCGTATTGCTGCAGCTGTTCACGCAATCGTTACCTGCACCGGATGACGATGCTTCCGCGCTTTCCCTGCAGGTAATCAATCAGGCGCGGGAGCAGTTACACCGCCAGTTTGACGAAACCTACGGTGGATTCGGCGATGCGCCCAAATTCCTTCACCCGGCTGAATTACAATTTTGCCTGCGACGTTATGTTGCTGAAAATGATACCGGGGCGCTGCATATCACAGCCCATACCCTGGAAAAAATGGCCCGGGGCGGTCTCTGCGACCAGCTGGGTGGAGGATTCTGCCGTTACAGCACCGACCGTTACTGGCGTATTCCGCACTTCGAGAAAATGCTGTACGACAACGCTCTACTGCTGCCCCTTTATGCGGAAACCTGGCTTGCAACCGGGAATCCACTCTTCAGACAAATCACAGAAGAAACGGCAAGCTGGGTGATACGGGAAATGCAAGCCGGTACGAAAAAAGGGGGAGGTTACTATTCCTCACATGATGCAGATTCGGAAAATGAAGAAGGAAAATTCTATGTCTGGGATCGGCAGGCCATTGCAGCACTTCTCACTCCGGAAGAATACCAGGTAATTGCACCTTATTACGGCCTCGATCGTCCGCCCAATTTTGAAGACAAATACTGGCATCTCGAAGTCGTGCAATCGGTCGAAGCGGTGGCAGCGCTCAATCACATCGATCAGGCAACTGCACAACAGCGCATCGATACCGCCCGCAAAAAATTACTGAATGAACGCGAGCAGCGCATCCGCCCCGGACGTGATGAAAAAATCCTGACAAGCTGGAATGCGCTGATGATCAAAGGCATGGCGCGAGCCGGTCAAATATTCGAACGGGAGGAATGGGTGCACTCGGCCATGCAAGCGGTGGATTTCATCCGCGACCAGCTATGGCAAAACGGCCGTCTGCTTGCAACCTTCAAAGATGGCAAAGCCCATCTGAATGCCTATCTGGACGATCATGCATTCCTGCTGGACAGCCTGCTGACGCTCATGCAGACCCGCTTCCGGCAGGTCGATCTCGACTTTGCCATCGCCCTGGCGGATATCCTGCTTGCTCAATTCGAGGACAAAGCCTCGGGTGGTTTCTTCTTCACCAGCCATGACCATGAAGCCCTCATGCACCGGCTCAAAACCGGTCACGACGGTGCGACCCCGGCCGGCAACGGTATCGCCGCCATTACGCTGCAGCGGCTGGGCTATCTGCTGAATGAGCCGCGCTATCTCGAAGCCGCCAAACATACGCTTGATGTATTTGCCACAACTCTGTCACAGCATGCCGGCACACATTGCAGCCTGCTGATAGCGCTGGAGGAATTCCTGGAGCCGGTACGCACCATTATTCTGCACGGAAACGAAACAGAACTGCGCAGATGGCTTGCAGCGCTGATCCCATGTTCCCTGAATACGATATCAGTGGCCGTACCGCCGGAACTCTCCGGCTTACCGGACAGTCTTAGCAAGCGCCCCACTCCGGAGGAAACGGTAAGTGCCCGGGTGTGTGAAGGCAGACACTGTCGGGAGATCCATTCGCTGCACGAACTGCTGCAAGTCTGCAGGGTTCACGGTAAAATGGCGCTCCCTTTATCATTCAAATAAGGAAGATATAATGAAAACAGTTTGGTTAGGTACCTTTGCTGCTTCTGCCCTGTTAATGGCTGGCGCCGCTCAGGCAGATGCTGAATTGGCGAAAAAGAACAATTGTATTGCTTGTCACCAGGTGGACATCAAAACAGTTGGTCCGTCACTCAAAGACATCGCAGCCAAATATGCCGGTAAAGATGATGCGGTTGGCTATCTGGCAGGAAAGATTAAAAAAGGCAGCGCCGGTGTGTGGGGTCAGATTCCAATGCCGCCCAATGTAAACGTCAGCGATGATAACGCCCAGACGCTGGCGGAATGGATCTTGTCACTCAAATGAACTGATATTTGAGTGACAGCCGGAAGCCGATACGTGAATCGTATCGGCTTTTTTTGCTCCTACATCGCCCATTTTAGCACCCCGAGCATGGTCTGGACATTTTCCCCTCTCTCCGCCATTCCGGTATATCGGTATATCACGCATCAGGAAACGCGGTTTCTGTAACCCTCAGATCGATCAGAGTATCGATAATCCACGCGTTTGTTTCGGCCGGTTCATTGACAATGTATCGCGCTTTACATACATTCATTTGGAACACTACTCTTATATACTCATCGAATAATGTTATGCGCGCAGTCTTTCTTGATTTTGGCTCTGTCACACGGGGTGATATCGACCGGTCCATACTGGAGCAGGTCGCATCGCCCTGGTCTTATCATGATGACACTTCTTCCGGGCAAATCAGAGAACGAATCAGAGAGGCAGAAATTGTCGTCAGTAACAAAACCTCACTCGACCGTGCCACCATACTTGCTGCAGACCGTCTGAAACTGATTTGTGTAGCTGCGACCGGTTACAACAATATTGATCTCATTGCAGCGGCGGAACGCAATATTCCAGTATGTAATGTGCGCAGTTATGCGACCCCCTCGGTTGCACAGCATGTTTTCATGCTCATGCTGAACCTTGCCTGCCGTTTCGTGGAATACCGGCAGCTGGTGAAACAAGGCGGCTGGCAAACCAGCCCCTATTTTTGCCCGCTTGATTTCGGCATAACGGAACTCGCAGGCAAAACGCTTGGCATCATTGGCTACGGTGAACTGGGCAGAGCGGTGGCGGAAATTGCCCGAGCATTTGGCATGCAGCTACTGATTGCCGAGCACAAATCCGCTGATTCCATTCGGTCCGGACGCACCGCATTTGATGAAGTAATCAGTCAGTCGGATTTCATTACGTTGCACTGTCCGCTGTCGGAAGACACTCGCCATTTGATCAGCAGCCGAGAACTGAATCTCATGAAATCTTCAGCCTATCTCATCAACACGGCGCGCGGCGCTCTGATTGACGAAGCCGCTTTGTTGCAAAGCCTGTCTTCCGGCCACATTGCCGGTGCAGCGATCGATGTCCTGCGCGAAGAACCCCCAGTTCATGGCAATCCGCTGCTGGACTATCAGCAACCGAATCTGATCATTACCCCTCATACCGCGTGGGCCAGCCGGGAATCCAGGCAGCGTCTGCTCGGCTTACTGGCAGATAACATCAGTAATTTTTTGCAGAACAAGCCTTTCAACCAAATTACGGATGCGCTAGCGCCGTCCGAGCCGGAGGAATATGCAAACAGATAACCTGCTGCAGTGCCAATTCTACTTTCGGGCAAACATTTCAACCTGAAAACCGCAATGGAGCCCATCTGAATGGGCGTCCGGCGTATTAATTGGCAAGGCGCGGCGGCACGGTGATTTCCCGCAAGGAGGAACAAACGCAGCTCATGAATTCAACCTTGTTAAATATCGACACCTTGATCAAGGGTTATCGCCTCGGTCACCAGTTTATCGAGGTCTTGTACGGCCTGTCTTTACAGGTGGCGCAAGGGGAAATGGTTGCGATCATGGGTCCGAGCGGGTCTGGCAAAACCACGCTGCTCAATTGCATATGCGGCATCGACGCTCCGCAAAGCGGTACCGTAACAATCGCGGGCCAGGTGATCGACTATCGTGACGAGCGATCGCGCACCCTTTTGCGGAGAAAGCAGATTGGTCAGGTATTCCAGTTTTTCAATCTCATTCCGACTCTGACTGTGGCGGAAAATGTAGGCCTGCCCTTGTTAATCGACCGTGATGCGCGCCATAAGGATGGTGAAAGAGTAAGTGAAATGCTCGCTCTGGTAGGTATGGCCGATCGCCGGGATCATCTGCCGTTTCAACTCTCGGGAGGTGAGATGCAGTTAGTATCGATCGCACGTGCTCTGGTACACGGACCGGACCTGCTGCTCGCCGATGAGCCCACTGGCAACGTCAATCCGCAAGTGGGCCGCTCGATCATGCGTATTCTGCGTGACACCGCGCGTCGTGAAGGCAGTGGCGTATTAATGGTTACACACAGTCCCGAACATGCGGCCTGGGCAGATCGAATCTGCTTCCTGAAGGACGGGATAATTGCGTCAGAACTGGTGCACAAGGGACAAGCCGATACTCCGGCTCCGATTCATGCGCGTTTACTGGCTTTAGGCATATGAGTGTGAACAAACAGTGTGACAGGAAGGTACGATGAACGGACGGCTGGCCGTTTATCTGGCCGTGCGCAGTCTGCGTCGCCACCCCACAGTAGCCATCGCAACCGTGCTCGGCATTGCGCTCGCGATGCTGGTTATCGCCACCATTCTGATAGTAGATGCCAACAGCAGTGAGGTTCCCCTGCCTCGGATGCAAACCCTGGATCTCGGCCCGTCTGCAGCAGACGCTGCGACAGAAGAAAAACATTCAGTACAGATCTGGTTTGAACGGACCCGCGAGGCCTCGAGAGCGTTACGAAGCCTGGTACCCACTCAGCAGGGAGCTGCGCGTGAGGGGCTGACAGTGGAATCTTCTCCACCGCCACGCGGCGAAGCAGACTATCAGGCCATGCGTCTGGCAGTACGCTTGTCCGCGGTCCTGGCCTTTGCAGTCGGAGCAGTGATCGTATTCTATACCATGCGTTTTTCAGTAGCCTCCCGTGCGCGCGAACTGAGCCTTTTGCGCTGCCTGGGAGAAGAACGGCACAACGTGGCCGCCTCACTCATAGCAGAAGTGTTGATGTTGGGAGTCATCGGTACTGCACTCGGATTGACGCTGGCTTTACCGGCAGCATTAGGTTTGTTAGGTGCCGGCATTTCCACGACCGGGCGCACCCCCTCATCCGAGCTCATCATTCCCTGGATGGAGTTGCTTGCCATTGGCAGTCTGGGCGTAATGATCGGCCTGCTCGGAGTGATTGGACCGGTACGCTGGTTCTGGCGTCTACCGGTAGTCGATACGCTGCAGCCTCGCTTTCTGGCATCGGAAACGGAATTGCATTACCGCCAGTCAACAGGGTTCGCGTGGCTGTTACCTGTTCTGCTGGGGGCAAGTTGGCTGGCTGTCCGCCCTTTCATGCAATCCTGGCTATCGGTAGTTCAGTTCTTCCTGGTCGAAACCATAGTGGTGGTAGGGGTGGCCATGCTGGCGCTGTGGTGGGTGCGACCCTTATTACGCGGCGCGATTCGCGTAGTAGAAGTCGGGCTGCGTACCGTCTTGCCGCTGGATGCGCAACTGGCAGGGAAACGCATGGCTTTAACCAGCCACAAACTGATATTTACAGTAGCTGCTGTAACGCTAGTGTTTGCTCTGCTCACCGCGCTGCATGATATCACCCGCGCCCTTAAACATGAGATCCATGCGTGGGCAGAGGAAGCTTTATATCCGAATGTCTTCCTGAAACGCATGCCTGATACGGTAATGCCCCGTCCGCAAGATCTGGCACACACCATGCTCCGGTACGAGTTGTTGCCGCTACGGCTGTCTGATAAAGCAGGAGGAGAATTGCCAGTACGGCTGGTTGCAGCAATAGACATCAACTCCATGCGTCGCGCCCGAGGAAAACCACTGCTGTTGCCAGAGAAAGTGATTTTGTCACGCACCCTGGCAGCACGTTTTGATGTAACAGCGGGAGATCGGCTGGTAGTAGATACCAGCACAGAACAACATCGTTTCGAGGTAATCGAGGTAACTGATGAGGTGGGTTATTACGCTTATGACGGGCAATATGTGGATATTAAATCCTACGCCCTGTTCAGTGATGGTAATCCGCTGTTCGCAGACAACCTGGAACGCACTCTGGGCGACTATTTAGTCGTACGCAAACGCGATGGCAGCTGGATTTCTGACGAGGAATTACAGGCCCTGTACCCGTATGTGCTGGATCGGCGTGGTGCAAATCAGGCTTTTTGGCAGATTCGCGAAATTGACCGTGATTTTCTGATCTTTGACTTCGTACTGGCAATGACTGTCCTGCTTGCTGTCATCGGTGTAACCAACACCCTGTTGATTCAGGTCCATGCTCGTGAACGAGAATTTGCCGTGCTGCGCACCCTCGGTATCTCGCGCGCACAAATTGTACGACTGTTGCTCATCGAAGGAGCAGTACTTGGCACAGTCAGTGCCGTGCTTGCCCTGGTGCTGGGGCACACGATAGGTGCTGTCAGTGTGGCCTTTCTGGACCGGTTTACGCTGTTTCGATATGAGCTGGTACTCTCCCCTGTCGCTTCCCTGACAATCAGCGGCCTCACTCTGCTGGCCTGCACTCTGGCCGCATTGTATCCGGCTCTGGTTGCCAACCGTGTTTCTTCAGCAGAATCTTTACATTACGAATAAGGCGAGGTCTGCCTATCAGCAACCACGTTGATTCCGCTCCATTTTTACTCTGTTTGGATATCTCTTGGCGGCCGATAAGCGATCGGCCGCAGTCTCCGGAATAATGCTCTGCCTTGCCAGCAATGATGCCAGATCAATCCGGCTCACTGCAGACAGACAATCAGACTTTTCCTGCAGCGAAAACTTCATTGCATTTTCATCAGGGCGACATAAATAATCCTCAATATTTCGACTTCACCTTTCAACCTGAAAACTGCAATTGGATGCATCCGAGTATGTGTCTGGCGTACCGCCTGGCAAGGTGCAGGAAGGCAACAGAATCATTCCCTGCAATAAGGAATACCACAACCGGACAACGCACCAGTAAGCGAGCGGATGTGTAGCAGCCCCCTTGGCGGGTGAGCATGAGCAAAGACAGTAAGCTTACTGCCCATCGCGGCTCCAGAGGAGGATGAATGCTCACCTGCAATCTTTAGGTTCAATTCAACACTTGGGAGATCAGCTGTGAAGAAACATTTATCGTTACTGAACAGAATCAGTTTTTTTAGCAGGGCCATTGTAATCATTACTTGCATCATGCTGCCTGTTGCGGCTAATGCAGAGCGTTTTTTCAACCGCATCGCAACATTCCCCGTCTATCTCAACACTGATATCAACCTGGAAACCGTCGCTGAAATCATCGATGCCAGTAAAGACGGCAAAACGCTGGTTTACACCGATAGCCAGACCAAAAAACTGGGATTTGTCGATATCAGAAAACCTGATCAGCCGAAAGCCCTGGGCGCGATCGATGTTGGCGGTGAACCAACATCGGTTGCTGTCGCAGGTAAACTGGCACTGGTTGCTGTCAATACCTCACCCAGCTTTACTGCCCCCAGCGGTCATCTGCATGTAGTCGATATCAAATCGCAGGAAATTGTTGCCACCCATACACTGGCCGGACAGCCGGATTCTGTCGCAATCAGTCCTGATGAACGTTATGCCGCAATTGTTATTGAGAATGAACGTGATGAAGATTTGGGTAATGGTGAACCGCCACAGCTGCCACCCGGCCTGCTGCAGATTGTCGATTTGAAAGGAGCGCCGCAAAACTGGTCCATCCGTAACGTCAGCCTGGACGGAGTTGCTGAACTGTTTCCTGAGGATGCCGAGCCCGAGTACGTAGCGATCAACGAAAACAATATTGCTGCCGTGACTCTACAGGAAAATAACCATATCGTTCTGGTTGATCTGGCAACTGGCAACCTCATCAATCACTTCAGTGCCGGCACCGTCGATCTGCATCAGATCGACATCCAAGAAGAAAATCCCGCACTCATTGATTTGACCGGCAGCAAATTTGCTATCCCGCGTGAACCGGATGGTGTCACCTGGATTTCCAATAAACTGTTTGCCACGGCTGATGAAGGAGATCTGTTTGGCGGCAGCCGCGGCTTTACCGTATTTGATACACAAGGTAACGTCGTTTTCTCTTCCGGAAACAAGCTGGAGCATGAAGTTGTGCGCCTGGGTCACTATCCCGATGATCGCTCAGAAAACAAGGGCAACGAGCCGGAGAATGTGGCATTTGCCAAATTTGGTCATAATCGCTTTCTGTTCGTGGCATCCGAGCGTTCGAATGTCATTTTTGTTTACAAGGTAGAAAAAAGAAACAACACACTGGAATTTTTGCAAACACTGCCGGCAGGTAGGGGTCCCGAAGGTATCAGAGCGATTCCAAAGAGAAATCTGCTGGTCTCAGCCAGCGAGAATGATTCTCGCAGCGATTTATATCGCAGCGTGATCACCATCTATCAACTCAAAAAAAACCGGGCCGAGTATCCGACGATCATTTCTGCAGATCGCCCCGATGGCACACCGATTCCGTGGGGTGCACTGTCGGGTTTTGCAACAGATCCTCACGATGACAAAACAATATACGGCATTCATGACAGTTTTTATCAGCAAAGCCGGATCTACGTCATGAACATCCGGAAGAAGCCTGCCGTCATCACCGATGAAATCGTGCTGAAAGATCACGGGCAACCCGTCAATCTGGACGCAGAGGGAATTTCAGTAAGCGCAAGCGGAGACGGCAGCTTCTGGATTGCCTCCGAAGGAGCAGGATCTGTGGATGAACCCGGCAGACCGGTTACCAACCTTAATCTGCTGGTACATGCGGCCTCCGACGGAACGATCATCGAAACTATCACACTGCCGGATGCGGTCAATGCAAAACAGCGCCGGTTCGGTTTTGAAGGCGTAACCTCGGTCATGGAAGGTGACAGCGAAGTGCTGTATGTGGCATTCCAGCGCCCCTGGAGCGGCGATCCCGAACCTGACAACGCAGATAAGGGCGGGAAAGTGAGAATAGGTCGATATGACCGTGCGCTTGGTGAATGGACATTTGCGTATTATCCGCTGGATGTGCGCCAGTCTCCGAATGGCGGCTGGGTAGGCCTGTCTGAAATAACAGCCGTTGGCCAGGATCGCTTTGCCGTCATTGAACGCGACAATCAGGGTAATACGGATGCACGTATCAAACGTGTTTATGCCTTCTCCGTTTCAGACACGGTGTTTCGCGCTGAAGGCGAACCTTTCGAAACGCTCAGTAAAACACTGGTACGTGATTTACTGCCCGACCTCAAAGCGACAGGCGGCATGGTACTGGAAAAAATTGAAAGCCTTGCGGTTACCAGAAAAGGAGAATTGCTGTTTGCTAATGACAACGATGGCGTTAGCGGCTCCAACGGCGAAACCCAATTGATACGTATCAAAGGCGTTTTCAAACCGGAACATCAGCGTGCAAAAGCAGTAAAAGCATATTTCCGTCAGAAATAGTGCAGCGGAAACAACCGAAACAGGAGTGAATTAACCTGGAAACTGTAGTGGAACGTACACCCGGCCAGTCAGCGACGAAGGCAGCCAATTTGTTATCCTTCAAGATTGCCTAAAGGCCGATCAGCGGGCCGATCAGCGTTCAGCTGCAGTTTCCAGCGTTATATCGGCTGAAACGGTAATTCTGCGGCAAAAGGCATGCTGGCCTCCAAGTCCAGTTCCGCATGACAGGTTCCTGAATCCTCTCTGAAAATGCTGAAGCCGCGTTTCTCGAACATATGAATCATGCGCTTGTTGGCGGCCAGCATGGTTGCATGAATTCTGGCGATCCCCTTGTCACGTGCGATTTCGAGGATATAATCAGTCAGATTATTACCGAGATCGAGCCCCTGCCATTCATCAGCAACCACAATGGCATATTCTGCATTTTCCCCCCAGGCATCCGCCATGATGCGTACCACGCCAATCATTTTCTTTTCATCCTTCTCCAGGACCTCCGCTACTATTGCCATCTCGCGGTCATAATCAATATGGGTAAACCGGGCAATAAAATTATGGCTTACGTAAGGAACCTGACCGAAGAAACGAAAAGAAAGGGTTTCGGGGGACAGGTTTTCGAGCATCCGGGTTTCCATAGGCTCATCTTCCGGGCGAATAGGGCGCAAAATAACTTCCACTCCATTTTTCAGTGTAATACGTTTGATATACCTGCCCGGATAAGGTGAGATTACCAGATGGTCATGCGGATGTCCTTTACGTCGCGGTTGAAAGGGGTCCAGGAGGATACGGGCATCCAGTGCGATACCCGATCCATAATCGGCCGCATAAGGATTGATATCCACTTCCCGGATTTCAGGAAAATCCACCAGTAAATAGGAAAATTTGGTAAGCGTGAAGGCCAGATCTTCCAGATTCACGCCCGGCATATTACGATACCCCTGAAGCAGCGGATAGATACGGGTGCCCTTGATGATCCGGCGGGACAGATGCATGTTGAGCGGGGGCAAACCGAGCCGGGTATCACGCAGCACCTCGACCGCCACACCGCCACTGCCGAATGCAATAACCGGCCCGAAAACCGCATCTTTTTTAGCACCGATAAGCAGTTCGAAAGGTTTCTTCACCATCGCTTCGATCAGGACGCCATGCACAACCGCTGCAGGTACATGACTGAATACTGATTCCAGAATAGCCTGATAGGCCGCCCGGGCAGCAGCATGGTCACTGATATTGAGCTTTACCCCCCCGACATCGGTCTTATGCAGTACATCAGGAGAAACGATTTTCATCGCCACCGGAAACCCGATTTGTCCGGCAAATCTCGCTGCCTCTTCCGCAGAGGTGGCCAGCCTGTTGAGACCGACAGGAATGGCATAACAGGCAAGCAAATCCTTCGCTTCGTTCTCCGTAAGATGCCTGCGTCCTGCAGACAAAGCCTTCCGAATAATGCGCCAGGCCGCATCTCTGCGCGGCGTGAATCGCTGGGGTGCTTCTTCCGGGGTTTCATATAGCAGTTCGAGATTGCGCGAGTACTGGCACATTCTCAGAAATACATCCACTGCACTTTCCGGATAGCGATAATGGGGTATTCTGCCGGCTTCGAGCACATCGCGCCCGGCAGCCACGTCGCTTTCTCCCATCCAGACGGCAAGCACTGGTTTACGGAAATTTGCCGCGGCTTTCACCAGCTCATTGGCCACCCCGACCGGATCGGTGACAGCCTGGGCAGTCAAAATGGAGAGCACCCCGTCCACATTCTCATCTGCCAGACATGCTTCGAGAGCGTGATGATAGGTGGCAGCATTCGCATCCCCCAGCACATCCACCGGATTGCCGCGACTCCAGCCCGACGGTAGATGCTCATCCAGCTGCTGCATGGTTTTTTCCGACAGCTGCGCCAGCCGCCCTCCCCGGGTGACCAGATAATCCGTGGCCAGTACTCCCGGACCACCTGCATTTGTCACGATTGCAAGGCGGTTGCCCCGGGGGCGCGGCTGCGTAGCCAGGGCCTGGGCACAATTGAACAGCTGGGCGATGGTGTCCACCCGGATGATGCCGGCGCGCTGAAATGCCGCATCAAATACTGCATCATTCCCTGCGATGGAACCGGTATGCGACAGTGTTGCCTGGCTGCCTTCCTGACTCTTCCCTGCCTTGAGAATGATGATCGGCTTGGTGCGGGCGAACGCACGCGCGGCACTCATGAACTTACGGGCATCCTTGAGTGCCTCCATATAGATCAGAATGGAAGATGTCGCATTATCCGCCCCGAAATAGTCGATCAGCTCCGCAAACCCCACATCCACCATTGAGCCGATAGAGACGAAATGACTGAAACCCACGTTCTGATCCCATGCCCAGTCGAGAATGGAAGTACACAGCGCTCCGCTCTGAGAGATAAAAGCAATATTGCCCCGGACAGCCATCTTAGTGGCAAAACTGGCATTAATACCCCCCGCAGTGTTGATGAAACCCAGACAATTGGGGCCGACAAGCCGCATACTGTACTGCTGACAGGCAGCTGTGATCTGCGCCAGCATCTGCCGGCCTGCCTCCCCCGCTTCACTGAATCCGGCAGAGATGATCAGCAGCCCGCCTACACCGGCTTTCCCGCATTCTTCCACGACCCCGGGCACAGTATGCGCAGGCGTGGCAATCACAGCCAGATCCGCTTTTTCAGGTAGATCAGCGATCTTTTTATAAGCTGCCACCCCCTGAATAGTTTCATGCTTCGGATTGACGGGATAGACCCTGCCTTCGAAACTGCCTTC
>JBIQJX010000059.1:0-12616 GCA_044507105.1 Nitrosomonas sp. | reverse complement strand
TTTTGGTTGTGATCTGTTTGTTCAGTTAGAACGCTGTCTCAATAACTGGATATATACAAATAAACAATAATCCATTACTTATTGTAATCATATTTACATATGATTAATTCTATTTGAATTATTGGATATTATGGAGTGTCGTATGGATAACGCTTGTGAGTATCTCATTCAACCGGGCGTTTTTACGTATTGGACGTACCTTAAGGAATAATCGGTCAGCTGACTGTAATGAGAATCGATTGAAAATTTTTGAAGGTAGAAAAATAAAATTAGACCCTGTTTAAAATAAAATAATGTATTTCCTGACAAAGCATTAATTTATTTCAAATAGCTCAATACATGTAGCTCACGAATCCGGTTTTCCAACACACCAAATAATGGAGCGAATATGATAAAAGCTAATGTGATCGACGATGCTTTAAATAACAATCTGCTCAGATTCTTACCCCATCCGGAATTAAAAGAAATATGGCCCTTTCTTGAAAAAGTCAACTTGGAACTGAATGAAGTACTATGGGAAATGGATGAAAAAAGAGAATATGTTTATTTCCCAACAAGCGCCATGATTTGTTTGTTATACGACACAATCGATGGCACATCTATTGAAATTGCTATGGCAGGTAAAGAAGGGCTGGCAGGTATCGCCACATTTCTGGGAGATGCAAAATTAGCTAATCGTGCTTGTGTGCATTTCAAAGGCGAAGCCTATCGTATGCATACCAAAGAAGTGGAAAAAAGATTCGCACGTCGCTCGGTTTTTCGCGATATCTGCATGAGTTACACACAGACACTCATCGCCCAAATCTCACAAAATGTGGTCTGCAACCGTCTGCATTCAGTCAAACAGCAACTATGCCGGTATCTGCTGACATGCCAAGACCATTTGCAGACTAATATCCTGACTGTTACACATGAATACATTGCTCATGTATTAGGCGTACGGCGGGAAAGTATCTCACTGGCAGTAGAACAAATCCGGGATATGAATATAATTTCATGCTCACGCTCCAAAATTATAATCAATGATAGAAAAGGACTGCTTACTTCCACCTGTGAATGCTACGACACTATAGAAAGCCAGTATGAGAGGATTTTCGACAGTTATATTAAAAGATGCCCTCAGCAAAAATACCTGCAAACTGCCTGAAACTTATTATGATGAATATGGAGATTTTTTTTAGTTCGAATGACCTGTCTTCAGAGGAAAACACTGAAGACAGGTTTTAAATTACTGGTCTCTTAATTTGAAAGCAGGAGCGCGCTCTAATTGCTCCTTGGTCACATCCAGCAGAATTTTCTCATCCGCTTTATTGATCACCAGGCTGTCATAAGGTACGGCAACTAATTTATCACCAATACCCAGCAGACCCCCGACTGAAACAAGCGCATACGCCACTTTGTTATCCTGGTTCAGTACCAGATCTTCAATATCGCCCAGTTTCTTGCCGTTATTATCCACGACATCAAAATCAAAAAGCTTTTTGGCATTAATAACATACTCCACATCTGCCGGCCCCAGTTCTATTTTATTTGACTCAGCAGACACGGGAGTCAACCATAAACCGAGCGCTGCAATCCACATAAAGCTAAAAAGCGTTTTACCGTAGAACATAATTTTACTCCTGTCGAATGATTGATAATTACTATGCTAAACCCTGATAATTCACCAGGAAAATTTTGCTAATACAGTTTTTCAAAAAACCGCCCAGCATCTCATCATCAGGTGTTTTTATCCTATCAACAGAGTAAAAGATTATCTGTTCGCCAACACACTGTTAAACCCGATAACATAGTGCGATATATCCGTCAGGTCAGCATGAGAGAAGGCATAAGTTTACGACTCATCGGCGTCTTCAAAATGGGTAAGTGATTACTGCAGCCTCGTTAAAAGGCCAATATAATTAAGGAACAACTGCTATAATGGACAATTACCGAAACCACCTAAAATACTTCGTTTTTCCTCAGATAACGCCATTTACCTTCAGGCAGGTCAGCCAGTCTGACCCGACCGATACGGACACGTTTCAGGCCAGTTACATTCAACCCGACCAGCTCACACATACGCCGGATTTGGCGTTTTTTCCCCTCCTGCAATACAAAGCCCAATTGATGCTGATTCAAACGACTTACTCTGGCGGGCTTCAGTGCCTTACCATCAAGTTTCAGACCATGATTGAGTAACGCCAACCCTTCCCGGGTAAGTTCCCCTGTTACTCTTACCAGATATTCCTTTTCAATTTCAGCCTGCTCTCCAATCAGTTGCCGGGCAATACGGCCATCCTGGGTCAACACCAGCAGTCCTTGTGAATCGATATCAAGCCGGCCGGCCGGCGCAAGATTTTTCAGATGTCGTACTGTAAATTGAAGAGGGGACCGGTCTGCCTGAAAATGAGAGTTCCCGTGAATGAGACTGGCGGCTGGGCGATAGCCGGGCTCCGGTTGGCCGGATACATAACCGACCGGTTTATTCAGCAAAATAGTAACCAGATGATCCTGCCTGAACAGTGCCGCCCGATCAAGTGTGACGGTCTGCGCAGGATAAACCTTGGTACCCAGTTCACGGACCAGTTGCCCGTCGACATATACCCAACCTTGCTCGATATAATGATCTGCTTCCCGGCGAGAGCACAATCCGCGAGCAGACATCAGCTTGGACAGGCGAATTTTTTCCATACACTGAACAAATTATCTGATTGCCCGCAAAACCGAAAAGGAGAGAGGATTAATAGAACAAGAGATTCATATACTTGCATCTCTGACGGGTAAACGGCGAATCTGAATAAAAAGGACAATTGCCAACAGCGCCAGCATGCCTTTGAGCCACCAGGAAGAGACAATCAGAATAGAGCTCCCGAAGGACAGGGTCATCAGAAAGTAGGCCCAGCGCTTGGCCTGACGCGGTACGCTGCGGTACTCACACCATTCACGGATAACCGGTCCGGCAATACGGTGATTGAGCAAGTAAGTATGAAAGCGTTCCGAGCTGCGCGCGAAACAGGCAGCCGCCAGTAATACAAAAGGAGTGGTAGGCAGTACCGGAAGAAATATACCTAAAATTCCCGTAAACAGAGCGGCAACGCCAATGCTCAGATAAAGCAAGCGGATAAGAGGTGAATCATGCAGCCGCAGGAGATGAATATCAGTCCGGGTATGATTCACCGGTTTGTCAGATTCGGCAGCCATAATAACGAGACTGTCAATTTTCTTTAAATGTCAATATTTCTGGCACGCAGAGCATTACTTTCAATAAATGCCCGTCGGGGTTCAACTACATCACCCATTAAGGTGGTGAAGATTTCATCGGTCAGAATACTGTCTTCTATCTGAGCACGTAACAGACGACGGTTATTGGGATCCATCGTCGTTTCCCACAACTGTTCAGGATTCATTTCCCCCAGCCCTTTATAGCGCTGGATAGTGATTCCTTTTTTGGCTTCATTCAGCAACCACTCCAGTGCTTCTTTGAATTCCCGCACCGCAAATTCCTGTTCTCCCCGTTTGACGCGTGCGCCTTCACCAATCAGCCCCTGAAGCATTTGGGCTGTCTTTTTGATCTGTGAAAAGTCACCACTGTGTAAAAAATCGTCATCCAAGTAACTCACATGCAGATTACCATGTTGTTTGCGCGTTATTTTGAGACGGTAGCATTCAAACTCTTCGTTATATTCAGCTGAGATTTCGACGTCATCCAGTAATACATCCAGTTTGGCAGCGCTGGCCTGTGTACTGGCTTCCGAACTCAGATCAATATCCGGTTGCTTTAGCAGAGCATGCATAACCTTAGGATCAATCAATCGGCTCATTCGTTCGATAACTGCTTCGGCCAGCAGATACTCATCAGCTATTTTTGCCAGGGTTTCCCCGGTCAGAGGAGGATTATCTTTATCCGGATAAAGTTCTGCACCGGTCAGGGCCAGTCCGAGTATGTAACGCTTCAGTTCATAATCATCTTTCAAATAGCGTTCCTGTTTGCCATGCTTAATTTTGTACAAGGGAGGCTGAGCGATGTAGATATGCCCGCGTTCGATCAGTTCAGGCATTTGCCGGTAGAAAAAAGTCAGAAGCAGAGTCCGAATATGTGACCCGTCCACATCAGCGTCGGTCATGATGATAATACGATGGTAGCGCAGTTTGTCAGGATTGTATTCATCCTTACCGATACCTGTTCCAAGAGCCGTAATAAGTGCAACGATTTCCTGTGAGGAAATCAGTTTATCGAAACGTGATTTTTCGACATTCAGTATTTTTCCCTTGAGAGGCATGATGGCCTGAAATTTACGGTCTCGTCCTTGTTTGGCCGAACCTCCTGCAGAATCACCTTCCACCAGGTAGAGTTCACACAATTTTGGATCTTTTTCCTGACAATCTGCCAGTTTTCCAGGAAGACCCAGACTATCCAGTACTCCTTTCCTGCGTGTCAGCTCACGTGCTTTTCTGGCTGCTTCACGAGCCCTGGCAGCGTCAATAATTTTGTTACAGATTATTTTTGCTTCGTTTGGATTCTCCAGCAGAAAATCGGAAAGCTTTTGCGTAACGATTTCCTCGACGACCGGACGTACTTCTGAGGACACCAGCTTTTCTTTGGTCTGGGATGAAAATTTTGGTTCGAACAGTTTGACTGACAGTACACAGGTCAGTCCTTCGCGCATATCGTCACCGGTGGTATCAACTTTGGCTTTCTTGGCCAGTTCGTTTTTCTCGATATAATTATTGAGTGTACGTGTCATGGCGGCACGTAATCCGGTCAGATGAGTACCCCCGTCTTTCTGGGGAATATTATTAGTAAAACATAATACCTGTTCGGCGTAGCTGTCGTTCCACTGCATGGCGACTTCAACAGTAATATTGTCTTTCATCCCTTTGGCATGAAAAATACCAGGATGCAAAACAGTTTTAGTACGATTGATATATTCGACGAAATTACGGATACCGCCCGTGAATGCAAAGGTTTCTTCTCTGTTGTCACGTTGATCGATCAGCCTGATTCTGATGCCGTGATTGAGGAAGGAAAGTTCACGCAGGCGCTTGGCGAAAATATCATAATGGTAGGTAATATCACCAAAGACCGTTTTACTGGCAAGAAAGTGTACTTCTGTTCCGTGTTTTTCGGTATGACCCGTGATTTCCAGCGGAGCGACTGGTATACCTTCACGAAATTCCATCTGGTAAACATTGCCGTTACGACGGATAGTCAGACGCAGCCATTCAGACAAGGCATTGACTACAGATACGCCAACTCCATGTAATCCGCCAGACACTTTGTAAGAATTATCATCGAATTTTCCGCCGGCATGCAGTTCCGTCATCACGATTTCGGCAGCTGAGCGTTTCAGTTCATCATCCTGTTTGATATCGGTAGGGATGCCGCGACCATTGTCATGAATACTGATAGAGTTGTCCGAATGGATAGTAATAGCAATGTCGTCGCAGTAACCTGCCAGCGCTTCATCGATGGCGTTGTCGACAACTTCGAATACCATATGATGTAATCCGGTTCCATCACTGGTATCGCCGATATACATCCCTGGTCGTTTGCGTACAGCATCCAGTCCTTTCAGTATTTTGATACTGTCTGAGTTATAGTCACGAGTGCTGCTACCGGTTTTTCCGGTGAAGTCGGGCTGGCTATTGTTCATATTTAAGATTATTTGTTCGGGTTTCCGATGGGTCGGGATTTGGTGATGGCAGACTGATTCCCATTATTCGCGCATTGGCATCAGAACATGCTTGAACTGCTGATCATCCGGTAATGTAATCAGTATGGCACTTTGCATACTTTCGAAAGAGCACCTGATATATTCGCTGTCTAGGTTGTTCAGTACTTCCATCAGGTAAACAATGTTGAAACTGGTATCTATCGTTGTGTTCGAGTAGTCGATTCCGACTTCTTCCTGAGCTTCTTCCTGTTCCTTGTTTTTAGCGGAAATATTTATTTTTCCGTCTGAAATATTCAGACGGACACTGCGAAACAGATCATTGGTACTGGATATGATGGCAGTTCGCTGAAGTGCATGGAGAAAATCCAGCCGGTTAACATTAAACTGGTAGGTACTGGTTTGAGGTATCGCACGTTTGAAGTCAAGAAACTTCCCGGCGATTATTTTTGATATCAGTACCGCATCTGAAAAACGAAAACATATTTTTTTCGGAAATATGTCGATGATGACCGGTTTTTCACTGTCTTCGAGTTGCCTGATCAGTTCGAGTACAGTTTTACGCGGCACGATTGTCTCTGATCTTTCAGACTTTTCATCCAGCGTAATTGAAGTCACTCCTAATCGATGAGTATCGGTAGCTACCATCGTTAACTTGTTCTCTTCAATCAGAAATAACAATCCGTTCAGGTAATAGCGCAGATCCTGCTGTGCCATTGCATGTGATACCCGTTGCAAATGTTTCCTGAGAACTCGTTGTGTCAGTGTGTAAGTTGCACTGCAGGGTTCGTCGTCCCGGATCATTCTGGGAAAATCTTCGGCAGGAAGTAATTGCAGACTAAAGCGGCTCTTTCCGGAAACGACTTGTAAACGGCTCTCCGATTTAGTCAGTTCTATAGTGGCAGCAGGTGGCAAAGCGCGCAGTATATCTTGCAGTTTTCTGACAGATACAGTCGTTCGCAGAATTTCCTGGTTTCCTAATCCTGGGATGCAGGAAGTGGCCTCGGCTTCTATTTCCAGATCGGTGGTAACGAATGTCAATTGCTCATTTTGAATTTCAATCAGCGTGTTTGAAAGTATGGGAAGGGTATGTCTGCGTTCCACAATACCGCTGACTGTTTGCAAAGGTTTGAGCAAGAGATCTCTGTCAGTTATTGTTAATTTCATTTAATTGAAAAGACGAATAATAGTTAAGCCATGACTAAAACCGGGATAACGCTGAAAATATTTTATATATTATATGCTTATATTATAAATTAGTATTGTATGATTTCAGTATAATCTGTGGATAAAATGTGAATGAAATCTTCGGACACTGAGTTTCTTCAGGTTATCCACAATTCATTCAGAAAGTGTTACAGCGGTACATCAGCCGCGCAGGATATGCATCAATGTATTGTAGTCACGGTTTATTGAAGGGTCGGAAGCACGCAGTTCCGTAATTTTTCTGTGGGCATGTAGCACGGTCGTATGATCTCTTCCACCGAAAGCTTCTCCGATATCAGGAAGACTCAGTTGGGTCAGTTCTTTTGCGATGGCCATCGCGACTTGCCTGGGGCGGGCAATGATACGGACACGTTTTTTGGAATACATGTCGGCAACTTTAATTTTGTAATAATCCGCCACGGTTTTCTGGATATTTTCGATAGAAATCTGTCGGTTCTGTATGGCCAGTAAATCTTTTAATGCCTCCTTAGCCAGATCAAGAGAGATCGGGTGACCGGTGAAGCGTGAGTAAGCCAAAACCCGTTTCAGTGCCCCTTCTAATTCCCGGACATTGGAACGGATATATTTAGCGATGAAAAAAGCAGTATTTTCTTCCAGGTCAATATTTTCGACAGACGCTTTCTTCAGTAAAATAGCCACACGCATCTCGAGTTCAGGGGGTTCGATCGCTACGGTTAGTCCCCAGCCGAATCGTGATACCAGACGTTCTTCGAGACCGGAAATTTCTTTCGGGTAGGAGTCGGAAGTGATGATCACTTGTTTATGTGCTTCGACCAATGCATTGAAGGCATAAAAAAATTCTTCCTGTGTTCTGTTTTTTCCGCTGAAGAACTGGACATCATCCACTAGCAGCAGATCAAGTGAATGGTAGTAAAGCTTGAATTTATCGAACGATTTATGCTGATAGGCACTGACTACATCCGATACGTATTTTTCAGCGTGGACGTAACGTATTTTTGCTCCCTGATCCAGTTCCAGCACATAATTGCCGATTGCCTGGATCAGGTGGGTTTTGCCCAACCCCACTCCTCCATAAATAAATAAAGGGTTATAGGCGATGCCGGGCCGTTCTGCCACCTGGATAGCACCTGCTCGTGCCAGTTGGTTGGCTTTACCGGTGACAAAAGCGTCAAATGTGAAGTTGGGATTAAGCCGGCTGGGGTTGGTTTTTCTCGCAGTCGTACTGTGTGTCCTGGTCGAAGAAGGTTTTGTATCCTCTCTGTTTTTGTGCAGTGAGACCGTACCGATGGCGGTCTCATCCCCGGGAGATTCGTACAGTTTCAGTCTGAAACTGATTTTCTCATTGAAATGGCTTTGTGCCATTTCTTCTATACGGGTAACAAAATTGTCTTTGATCCATTGCAGCACGAAACGATTGGGTGCAGCCAGAACCAGGGCGTTCTTTTCATCAGGTAGAACTTCCAGCCTGAGCGGTTTGATCCAGGTATTGAATTGTTGTCCGTTCAATTCATGTTTGAAATGTTTAAGACAAGAATGCCAGAAAGTCTCTATTTTCTGCATGACAGATAGAAATTATTCCGAGTAGTGGTTCAACGAATTACGGAAAACAAGAGAAGAGAACAAACAGCCGGATGTGGGGAAAAGCAAATTTCCTCCACGAAGGAGGAGCAATTTGTCACCATCTCATGGTTTCGTATTCGAACTTGCGCGGGTTTTACAGGCCCCGTATCATCTTCCGGCTGAAGGAGTAGTATAATGAAGTTTTTCCGCACAGGTTGTTCTATATTGTATACGCAGTGAAGGACCGGGTTGGCGGGAGATGATTGAAATATATGAATAATCTGCAGCAGACAAGTCGTTTATCACAATAGCAAATTTGGAATCCCTGAATTTCTGAATGATTGCACCCGCCATCCATGCTTCCCAACTTGGCAAGTGCTATCATCTTTACGCACATCCCAAAGATCGTCTGAAACAATTCCTGTGGCGTGGCAAGCGCCATTTCTACCGCGAATTGTGGGCCTTGCAGAATATCGATCTGACGATCAATCCGGGAGAAGTCATCGGAATTATGGGTCGTAACGGTTCCGGAAAATCAACCCTGCTGCAACTGATCTGCGGAACATTGACTCCCACTTGTGGTGAAGTAACGGTTAATGGTCGTCTGGCGGCATTACTGGAACTGGGGGCAGGGTTCAATCCGGAGTTCAGCGGTCGTGAGAACATATGGATGAATGCGGCGATCATCGGTCTGAGTCAAAAAGAAATTAATGACCGGATTGATTCCATGATCGAATTTTCCGGAGTGCGGGATTTTATCGATCAGCCGGTTAAAACATATTCAAGCGGGATGTACGTACGTCTGGCTTTTTCAGTGGCAATCAATACTGATCCGGATATTCTCGTCATCGATGAAGCATTGTCAGTGGGAGATGGTGCATTTGCACGGAAATCTTTTGACCGCATCATGCATTTGCGGGATCTTGGCAAAACTATTCTATTTTGTTCACATTCCCTGTTTCAGATTGAATCGTTATGCAGCCGCGCACTCTGGATCGACCGTGGGAAGCTCATGGCTGAAGGCAGTGCTCAGTCGGTGGTGGCAGCTTATCAGACATTTCTGGATCAACAAGGGTTGACCGATACCGAACAAGGTCAGCAATCTGTAAATCATGATGTATCGATTATCTCATCAGCGGGTGTGCCGGGTTATGCACGTCTGGATAAAGTTCTGGTTGAGGTAGACGGGAAACCCTGTGATCAAATGACTGTCATGAGCGAGCGCTCTACCATTCTGGTCAGGGTGATATTCGCTTCTGATCCAAAACTGCCTTGTCCAAGCGTTGCAATTACTATTCATGCCATGGATGGACGGGTCATTACCAGTGCAGGTACCTGGGAGGATAATGTCATCGTACAGCGTGAGCACAACGGAAAAGGCAGTATTGCGCTGGCTATCGGACATTCTCCCCTGCTGAAAGGCGAATATACAGTGAGCGCATTCTTGCTTTGTGAGCGCGGTATCCATCTGTATGACTCGGCGCTCGGGGTGGCGACCGTTCGCGTGCAGCAACAGGGGCGGTTGCAAGGTTATTTTGTTTTACCACATTGTTGGAAAATACATGAGGAAGAATAGCGTATCCGAATTCAGTCAGGTTGCTGTTCAATCAGAGCCGGTAAGGTTTACTGCGAACAAAAATCCAGCCCTCCCATTCCGGGTATATGATGCTCATGCCTTGCCGCTTGAAGAAAATCAGCTTGATATTCCAGGTCATGAGCCATCACGTAGGGGGGATGTATCGGGCCCCGAAGCCCTGCGGGGCGACCCGGTTGATCTGATCTTGTCACGTATATTGGCTTTCCCTGGCCGCATACTCATCCTAGAGACCCAATCAAAGTCAGAATTCTCAGCGCGCGTGGCGCTGAGACGGAAACAATTCGGTCAGGAGATGCCCGTCAGTTGTCAGCGACTGGAAGATTTGGAAATATCATCAGAAAATTTTGATCTATTGTTGCTTCAGGAAGCTGTTCGGCATATAGAGCCGATGATCCTGTTTAGCAAGGCATCAGAGTTATTATCCTGTGGTGGCGGTATTCTGATTGCTGATAAATCTACTTTGTCCCGACCGGGATACAAGGCAGCACATAAGGAAAAAGAGCCTTATTCACTGACTGATTTACTGACTTTGGCCGAGCGGGCCGGGTTCAAACTGGTTGAGCACATTGATATATCGGACAGGGCGGCCCCAAACCCAAACCATGAAGGCCACGACGGGCCAGTCGGCTATACGCTGCTGCAATTCAGAAAAAAAGCCATGCAGAAGTGGCGAGTGGGAGTATGTGAAGAAAAGCATTCTCCTGAAATGCGGGAGTTGTTTGAAAAAATTTTTGGTCATTCCATGACGCCGGAAATGTGGCAGTGGAAATACGGTCGCGGAAAATTTCGGGCGGTGGGAGTATGGCGGGAGAATCGTCTGATCGCTCACTACGGCGGCATGTTGCGTGAGATTTTACTGTTCGGCCAACAGAAGACAGCAGTTCAGATTGGTGATGTGATGGTGGATCCGGTCGATCGCGGCGTTCTGACCAGAAAAGGACCATTTTTTCTGATGGCCGCAACCTTTCAGGAACGCTATATTGGTTTTGGTAAGATTATCCTGACCGGGTACGGTTTTCCCAGCGAACGACACATGCGGATTGCAGAACGATCCGCATTATATGCTGACATCGGAAGTATGGTTGAGGTGGAATGGAAACCCGCGGGAAAAATGCCTCGTTGTCTGACCCGGCTCAAAGTCCTCAAAAACCAGAGTAGCATCTGGGAAACTGCCGCACTCGATGAGCTCTGGAACAGAATGGCTGCTAGTCTGCGTGACGCAGTAGTCGGTATGCGTGATACCGCTTATCTGCGTCATCGCTATCTTGATCACCCTCATCACAATTACCAGCTTTTGCTGGTAATTACTCGTTTTAGTAAACAAATACGCGGACTGATAGTATTGCGACATGACGCATCTGAGTCCGAAATCATGGATCTGATCGCGCCCTTGCATGAGCTACCGTTGCTGGTGGCTCATGCAAGAAGAGTTGCGGGGATCAATGGAAAAGACAAACTACTTTTGCGTATTCCACAGCATTTTTCTGCATATTTTACCTCGACAGAAGGTGTAGTCGCTGTCCGGGACATGTGCATACGTATTCCGACTCCGATCTGGAGCCATGCACCGGCACCCGAGACGATGCGTGACCGCTGGTGGCTGACAGGAGGAGATATGGACTTCAGATGATTTCCTGACCCTGGCCTGGATATAAATCACCGATCTGCAATTTCCAGTCAAATTGATCTGTATAGGCCGGAATCTGACCTTTGAATAAAATCTGTGCTGGCAAAAATCAGCCGGTATTTCACTTTATGTTGATTAAAAATTTTTAAGCAAATGGAAAATCTTCTCGTTCCTTTCCATGCTGAAATCCGTATTCCCTGCCATCGGGCAATAGTGCTGGCACCTCATCCGGATGACGAAGTACTGGGTTGTGGTGGTGCCGTCATGCGTCATGTGGCACACGGTGAAGAAGTACAGGTCATCATTGTTACTGATGGGGCTTTTGATGCTGCTGGTGAGGTTGCGGTCTACCGCCGGCAGAGACAGCTGGAAAGCAGGGCAGCGGCTGATATTCTGGGTTATGGAGAACCTGTTTTCTGGGATTACTCTGATCGCAGGCTATGCTATGGGGAAAAACTGATCGAAGAAATTATTACAGCGATCAGAACGTTTGAAGCTGATCTGATTTATGCGCCCTCCGTTTTCGAAATGCATCCCGATCATCGTGTACTCGGAATGGCCGCCATGGAAGCTGTACGCCGGACAGGTGGCTCACTACGGCTGGCAGCTTATGAGGTGGGCGTGCCGCTGGCGCCTAATCTGCTGCTTGACATCAGTGATCTGGCGGAGCGCAAACAGGCAGCAATGCAATGTTTTGGGTCGCAGAATGAGAAACAGCGTTATGATCTGCATATTGCGGCGCTGAATCGTTACCGCACCTATACACTGCCAGCAAGTGTCACCGCAGCGGAAGCCTATATTCTGGTAACGGCTGAAGCATTGCTTCAGGATCCCTTTAAACTTTATCAGTCAGAATATACACGTCAGCGGGCATTGGGCCTTCCTTTAGAGAATCGTGACGTACCACTGGTAAGTGTCATCATTCGCAGTATGGATCGTCCTACCTTATCAGATGCGCTGGATTCTGTAGCGTTGCAGACTTACCCGAAC
>JBIQJX010000058.1:0-12651 GCA_044507105.1 Nitrosomonas sp. | reverse complement strand
ACCTGCCGGAGTACCGGCACAACTGAAATAAGAGAAGGAATATACGTGGCAGTTGTTTATTTACCGGACGGTACCAGCAAGAGGTTCGATCATCCTGTGACAGTGTTGGAAGTTGCCGAGTCGATCGGGCCAGGACTCGCGCGTGCGGCATTGGCCGGTAAACTGAATGGCCAGCTGGTGGATTTATCCAATCTGATCGAGACAGACAGTGATTTAGTACTGATAACAGAAAAAGATCCTGAAGGATTGGAGGTCATTCGTCATTCCTGTGCACATTTGCTGGCTCATGCGGTAAAGGAATTGTTTCCGGATGTACAGGTGACTATCGGACCCGTTATTGAAAACGGATTCTATTATGATTTTTCCTATAAGCGTCCTTTTACACCGGAAGATCTGGCTGCTATAGAAAAAAGAATGGGGGAAATTAGTCAGAGAAATCTAAAGATAGAACGCAAAGTATGGAGTCGCTCCGAAGCGATCAATTTTTTCAAGAATCAGGGCGAACATTACAAAGCACAGATTATTGAGTCTATTCCGGACAATGAGGCTGTTTCATTATATTCTCAAGGAAATTTTACAGATTTATGCCGAGGGCCTCATGTGCCGTTTACCTCAAGGCTTAAGATTTTTAAGTTAATGAAGGTAGCGGGTGCTTATTGGCGTGGAGATTCCAATAATGAAATGTTGCAGCGGATATACGGGACGGCATGGGTAAAAAAAGAAGACCAGAACAATTATCTGCGGTGTTTGGAAGAGGCAGAAAAGCGCGATCATCGTAAACTGGGTAAACAGCTTGATCTGTTTCACATGCAGGAAGAGGCACCAGGGATGGTGTACTGGCATCCGAAGGGGTGGGTTATCTGGCAGCAAATTGAGCAGTATATGCGCCGGATTCTCAGCAAGAACGGCTATATGGAGATTCGTACTCCTCAGGTGCTGGATAAATCTCTGTGGGAATGCTCGGGGCATTGGGATAATTTTCGTGAAAATATGTTTGTCACTGAATCAGAGAATCGGCATTACGCAATTAAACCCATGAATTGTCCGGGTCATGTACAAGTGTTCAATCATGGACTGAGGAGTTATCGTGATTTGCCGCTGCGCCTGGCAGAATTTGGTTCCTGCCATCGGAACGAACCATCTGGTGCTTTGCACGGGGTCATGCGTGTGCGTGCTTTTACTCAGGATGATGCACATATTTTCTGTACTGAAGATCAGATTCTGGAAGAAGTTACAGGATTTATTGATCTGTTGAGTCAGGTTTACAGGGATTTTGGTTACAATGAAACTCTAATAAAGCTTTCCACACGTCCTCTCAAAAGGGTTGGAACCGAAGAACAATGGGATAAGGCTGAAGTTGCACTTCAGGCTGCATTGGATCAGAAGGGGCTTGAGTGGGAGCTGCAACCTGGTGAAGGAGCTTTTTATGGCCCCAAGATAGAATTTTCTTTAAAGGATAGTATCGGACGTATATGGCAGTGCGGAACGTTACAGTTGGATTTTTCCATGCCCGCCAGGCTAGGAGCCACCTATATTGCAGAAGATAATACAAAAAAGATTCCGGTGATGCTACATCGGGCCATATTGGGTTCGATGGAACGCTTTATAGGTATCCTTATTGAGCATCATGCGGGAGCACTTCCTTTATGGCTTTCTTCAGAACAGGTAATGGTGCTCAATATTTCTAAAAATCAAATAGATTATGCTCAGGCAATCACTGATGAGCTTAAGCGCAATAATATTCGTGCCAGCTCAGACTTGAGAAATGAGAAAATAAACTATAAAATCAGAGAGCATAGTTTACAAAAACTACCCTATCTGGTAATTATTGGAGAGAAGGAAGTATCTTCGCAAACTATTTCTGTGCGAAATCGATCAGGTACAGATATAGGATCAATGTCTCTACAGAATTTTATCGACCGTATCCGGCAAGAAGTAGCGGAGAAGTTGTAATGTTTACTTTATTTAATATGGAGGGATTACCATCGCTCAAGGGAAAACTGTAAGAATTAACGATGAAATCACAGTGCCACAGGTTCGGTTGATTGGTATCAATGGTGATCAGGTGGGAGTGATATCTGTTGCGCAGGCCAAAGAGCTGGCTGAAGAAGCAGGCGTTGATCTGGTTGAAATTGCACCGGGCGCAGAGCCCCCTGTTTGCAGGCTGATGGATTATGGCAAATATCTCTATCAGGAAAGCAAAAAAAGACATGATGCCAAGCTAAGACAAAAACAGATACAGGTAAAAGAAGTCAAGTTCAGACCGAATACAGATGAAGGTGATTACAATATCAAGCTGAGGAACCTGATTCATTTTCTGGATGAAGGTGACAAAGTTAAAATCACACTTCGGTTTCGTGGTCGTGAGATGGCGCATCAGGAGTTTGGTGTTAGGCTTCTGGAGAGAGTACGAGAAGATCTTGAGGCACATGCAGTCGTTGAACAGTTTCCCAAATTAGAGGGACGTCAGATGGTAATGGTCTTGGCTCCCAAAAAGAAAGATACAAAACCCGGTAAATCCGGCAAACAAGTTGAATCAGGACCAAAAGGCGAGGCAATATCTCAATAGCAGAAGTTGTCCATTTCAGAGTAATTCCGGTTACTTAATTATAAGTGATATCAGGGTCGTAAAAGTTTTCTTACCAGAGAAACACCCCGATTCATGTCAAAAAGGGAAATATCAATGCCTAAAATGAAAACCAAAAAAAGTGCTGCCAAGCGCTTCAGGATAAGGGCGAGTGGGAGTGTCAAACGCTCTCAGGCTTTCAAGCGCCATATTCTTACTAAGAAAACAACGAAGAATAAACGGCAACTGAGAGGCATCGCCACCGTTCATGCTAGTGATATGGTTTCAGTGCGTGCAATGTTGCCTTACACCTGAGGAGAGAAAAAATGCCAAAAGTTAAACGAGGTGTAGTGGCGCATGCTCGACATAAAAAAATTCTTAAGCTGGCTAAAGGATACCGCGGAAGACGTAAAAACGTATATCGTATCGCGAAACAAGCTGTAATGAAGGCAGGCCAGTATGCTTACCGTGATCGCCGCCAGCGAAAAAGACAATTCAGAGCGCTCTGGATTGCGCGGATTAATGCAGCAGCGCGGCAGCATGGGTTATCTTACAGTACATTTATGAATGGATTGAAGAAGGCGGGAATTGATCTTGATAGAAAAATTCTGGCTGACTTGGCTGTATTTGACAAAACCGCTTTTGAGAGGGTAACCAACCAAGCGAAGGCTGGTCTGGCGACCTGACTATAAAATTCGTATACCCAGCTGAGTAGTATTAGGGAGGTCAGCACTATTTTAGCTCGACCTCCTTTTTTATGAATGGAATAACTTCACCTCCATGAATGATCTGGAAAACTTAGTCCGTACTGCAATAAGGTTATTCAATGCAACAGAAAATGTTGTGGATCTGGAGCAAATTAAGGCCCGTTATCTGGGCAAGGCAGGAGAAATTACCCTTCTGCTCAAAGGATTAAAAGAACTTACGCCGGAAGAACGTCCTATAATGGGCGAACGGATCAATCAGGCAAAAAAATTGCTGGAAGAGACGCTTGCTCATCGTCGTAATGCAATATTGGAAAACACAATGTCAGCCCGTCTGGTTGAAGAAAGTGTGGATGTTTCTTTGCCTGGGCGGGGATTGGGGACAGGAGGAATGCATCCGGTTACCAGAACGCTGATGCGTATCGAATCACTTTTTCGCTCAATTGGATTTGCTGTTGCAACCGGGCCTGAAATTGAAACAGATTTCTATAATTTTACAGCATTGAATATAGCTGAGAACCATCCTGCACGTGCGATGCACGACACGTTTTACATCGATTCGGGAAAGCTGTTACGGACTCACACCTCACCAGTACAAATTCATTATATGCAGAATCACCGTCCACCCTTAAAAATTATTGCACCGGGACGGGTATACCGTTGCGATTCAGACGTAACGCATACGCCCATGTTTCATCAGGTAGAGGGACTATGGATAGATGAGAATGTCAGTTTTGCTGCGTTGAAGGGAGTACTGGCGGAATTTATGCAACATTTTTTTGAAAGAGAGGATTTGGCCGTGAGATTCCGCCCTTCATTTTTCCCGTTTACTGAGCCTTCTGCGGAGATGGATATTGGTTGTGTAATGTGTAATGGTAAGGGTTGCCGGGTTTGCAGTGAGACGGGCTGGCTGGAAGTGCTTGGATGTGGGATGGTTCACCCGAATGTTATGAAGCATGTTAATTTGGATAATGAAGAAAATATCGGGTTTGCTTTCGGCTTGGGTGTGGAACGTCTGACCATGCTGCGTTATGGTGTGAATGACCTGCGTTTGTTCTTTGAAAACGATTTGCGTTTTTTGAAACAATTTAACTGATTACTCCCAGAAGCAGACAGTTATGAAATTTTCCGGAAGCTGGCTTCGTACACTGATCAATCCACAGTGCTCCAACGAAGAGCTGGCACACGTACTAACAATGGCAGGATTGGAAGTCGAGAGCGTAGTTCCGGTTGCTCCTTTTTTCAATAAGGTGGTAATCGCAGAAATTATTACTGTCCAGAAGCATGAGAATGCCGATCGGCTCAAGATATGTCAGGTAAATGTGGGAGATCAATCCGGTGAATTTCTGCAAATCGTTTGTGGAGCGCAGAATGTTATAGAAGGTATGAAGACTGTATGTGCCCTGTCAGGTGCCAGATTGCCCGAATTGAATATCCGGCAGGGTAAGATACGTGGTGTGGAATCTTTCGGTATGTTGTGTTCGGCCAGGGAGCTTGGATTGAGCAGCGAAGCGGATGGACTGATTGAACTTCCCGAGGATGCGCCAACAGGTACCGATTTCCGGGAATATTATAAACTGGATGATAGTATATTCACCCTTAAACTGACTCCCAATCGGGCAGATTGTCTGGGTATGTTTGGCATTGCTCGTGAAGTTGCGGCTATCACTGCTACTGAATTTGTTCTGCCGGAAATTATCCTTTCTGATACAGAAACTACCGATACGCTTCCTGTTCGGATAGATGAGCCGGAACTCTGTCCACTTTATTGTGGCCGTGTCGTTCAAAATATCACAATGGATGCTCCTGTCCCGCTGTGGATAACCCGGCGCTTGGAACGTGCCGGCTTACGTACGGTGAATTCAGTCGTCGATATCATCAACTATGTCATGCTGGAAACAGGTCAGCCCATGCATGCTTTTGATCTCGACAAGATCGACAAAAGGGGAGGGGGGGGGATTTGCGTTCGATTTGCAAGCCCCCCCGAACGCTTATTGCTATTGAATGGCGAGGATCTGATTTTGCATGAAAATCTGCTGGTCATCGCTGATAACCGTAAACCTTTGGCGTTGGCCGGTATTATGGGAGGCAGTGAAAGCGGGGTGGTACAAGGTATTACAACCGATATTTTCCTGGAGAGTGCTTATTTTTCTCCCGCTGTAATAAGCGGTAAATCATTTGAATTGGGTTTTACTTCGGATTCAGCACATCGGTTCGAGAGAGGAGTAGATTTTTCTATAACTCGAAGTGCACTGGAGCGTGCGACAACCATGATTTTGGATATATGCGGAGGTAAGGCCGGACCCATTACCGAGATCAGGAATAGTTTGCCACGACGTGACGTGGTTAGAGTTCGTAAGAATCGTATATCAAAGATCCTGGGGGTAGATTTGGAGACCGAATCGATATCGGACTATTTCCAGCGATTGCAATTCGATTATTCTACTGAGGATGATTCATTTTATGTAATACCACCTTCTTTCCGGTTTGATTTGGTGATTGAAGAAGATTTTATTGAGGAGCTTGCGCGTGTATATGGATATGATAGGATTCCTGCCCGTTTGCCGAAAACGCCTGTTCATATGCTGCCAGAGCCTGAAACAGGTATGTCATCTGTCAAGCGGGTGCGTCAGATTCTGACGGCACGGGATTATCAGGAAGTTATTAATTACACTTTTGTAGAGGAGGAGTGGGAGCAGGATTTTTCCGGCAACGACACACCAGTGAGGCTCAAAAACCCAATTGCCAGCCATATGAGTGTCATGCGCAGCAGTCTGCTGGGTGGATTGATCAATAATCTTCAATTTAATCTCAACCGTAGGCAGAACAGGGTCAGGATATATGAAATCGGTTCGTGTTTCAGAAAAGAAGGGGATGAGGAGAAGGAGGTAGAAAACCTGGCCGGTCTTTGTTCTGGTAGTGTATTACCGGAACAATGGGGTGTAACAGAACGGAATGTTGATTTTTTTGATATCAAAATGGATATCGAATCTTTATGCCAATCTCACCATGTTCATTTTGAGCAGGCAATTCATCCCGTTCTGCACCCGGGGAAATCAGCCAGGATTTTAATTGATAAGGAACCGGTTGGCTGGATAGGTGAGTTACATCCGCGCTGGCAGAACAAATATGGCTTATCTCAATCCGCTGTATTGTTTGAGTTGCGGACAGAAGCTCTGACAGTAAAAGTATTGCCGGTGATGAAAACGCTTTCAAAATTTCCCCCTGTAAGACGCGATATTGCAGTGGTTGTGGCAGAGGATATCAGTGCAGATATGCTGCTGAAGGCCATGAATTCAGGAAAGGCAAGCATTGTCTCGGAAATATCTTTATTTGATTTCTATAGTGGGGAAAAATTAGCACAAGGGAAAAAAAGCCTTGCTTTTCGTATTTTATTGCAACACATTGATAAAACCCTTACTGATCAGGAAATTGATCAGGCAGTGACCGACCTGGTTGATATAATTGGTTGTAAGTTCGGTGCAACGCTGCGTAATTGAATGGTTGGCGTTATTGTTCCGGGGTCATTTGTTATGTTTTCTAAAGGACGGATAATATGGCTTTAACTAAAGCAGAGCTTACTGATTTATTATTTGAGAATGTTGGCTTGAACAAGCGGGAAGCCAAGGAAATTGTTGAATCCTTTTATGAGGAGATGCGTGTTGCGCTTCAGAGAGGTGACGGGGTGAAACTTTCCGGTTTTGGTAATTTTCAATTGAGAACCAAACCGCAGCGTCCCGGACGCAACCCAAAAACCGGGGAAGAAATCCCAATCTCAGCGCGACGTGTAGTTACATTTCATGCCAGTCAGAAACTCAAATCTATGGTAGAAGCTAACTATCGTGGAGAATCCAACACCCAGTAATATGTTACCCTCATACCGGCAAAAAAATATTTTACCATTGGGGAAGTGAGCGAATTATGTGGAGTCAAACCTCATGTGATGCGTTATTGAGAGCAAGAATTTACCCAACTGAAAGCTGTCAAACGCCGCGGGAATCGCCAATATTATCAGTATCAGGAGGTTATTCTTATTCGGAGGATACGTGAGTTATTGTATGATTACGGTTTTACCATAAGTGGTGCACGTAATCATCTGCTCTCAGGACCACAAGGGCAATTATGCAGTTGCTGATCATTCCGGTCCGAAAAATCAGGATCTGATGAATCTGGCTATTTTAAGAAGTGAGATTGAACATGTTATTTCGCTTCTTCTGGTTGGTAAATAGAATCCATACGAACTACAGAATTTGTTTCCGCTTTAAAAGATAGTAAACACGTTAGCGGGAGCTGATTGTGGTATTTGTTTTGTTATAATTTCAGAATAACGGGGCGTAGCGCAGTCTGGTAGCGTACTTGCATGGGGTGCAAGTGGTCGGAGGTTCAAATCCTCTCGCCCCGACCAGTTACAGAAGAATAAATCAGATAGTCAGGTTTATGATTAGGTGGAGGGAAAGCCCCCTTAAGCTTAACTGAACCAATTTATTGCTGTAATTTTCTTCCCTTCTGAATAAACGGGTAATTTTTTCAGTAAAATTTACGGGACGATTGGCTACTTTACTGATTTTCCAAAGGCACAGCTGAATGCGCATTTTGCTCAGTAATGATGATGGGTACTTTGCGCCGGGTATTGCTAACCTTGCGGAAGCTCTTTCCGGTATCGCGGAGGTAACAGTAGTCGCACCAGAACGTGACCGTAGTGGGGCAAGTAATTCACTTACACTTGATCGCCCTCTTAGCCTGCATAAATCTCATAATGGTTTCTACTATGTAAACGGGACACCGACAGATTGTGTTCATCTGGCTGTGACAGGGATGTTGGATGTATTGCCTGATATGGTAATTTCCGGAATAAACGATGGTGCCAATATGGGGGATGATACTGTTTATTCCGGTACTGTGGCAGCTGCGACAGAAGGTTTTTTATTGGGATTACCTTCAATTGCAGTATCGCTGGTAAGTATGTCGCGCGGTAATTTCCCAACTGCTGCCAGAGTTGTCCTGGATCTCGTGAAACGATTTATGGAGAACAGATTTCATGTGCCGATTCTGCTTAATGTCAATGTACCGGATATACCGTATGAACAACTGCAGGGAGTGGATATAACCCGGTTGGGCCGTCGCCATAAAGCAGAACCGGTAATCAAATATCAAACCCCCCGAGGAGAAACGGTATATTGGGTAGGTGCTGCAGGAGCGGCTCAGGATGCGAGTGAGGGGACTGATTTCTTTGCGCTGCAGAATGACCGGGTATCGATAACGCCCTTGCAGATAGATTTGACTCGTTATGACCAGATTGGCTACGTCAAAAATTGGCTTGAACTGTAGTAGTCATTAAAAATTTGGGGTGAATTTTTTCTGCAGGCTCCGGAATTACGATGGTTTCTGGGACAACATCGGTTTTATTATTTCTTTTCCTGTTATTTTTATTTCCCCTCTTCTTATATTGTATTATCGAACTGGTTCTTTCATGGTATATCCAGATTACAAATCATTAGACCGAAGCTGATAAGAAAAAATAGTACAGGAGAATTGGTGCGTGAGTGTGCGTCACTCTGGTATTGGTATGACTTCACTGCGAACGCGGGTTCGTATGGTTGAACGCCTGCGGGAACAGGGAATAAAGGATGAAGCGGTACTGGCGGCACTGAGTTTCATTCCGCGTCATCTTTTTGTTGAGGAGGCGTTGGCTTCCCGCGCCTATGAAGACGTGGCGTTGCCAATCAATTACGGTCAAACAATATCCAGTCCCTGGATTGTAGGTCGTATGACTGAATTATTGCGAAACAACGGTAGTAATCCACTGGAAAAAGTGTTGGAGATTGGGACGGGATGTGGATATCAGGCTGCTGTTCTATCCAGGATAGCGCACAATATATATTCAATTGAGCGGATTGGCCCTCTGTTGACGCGTACCCGTATACGGCTGCGCGAACTGGGTATTCGTAATATTTTTCTAAAACATGCCGATGGAATGATTGGGCTGCCGGAAGCAAGTCCATTCGATGGAATCATGCTGACTGCTGGTATTCCGCAGATACCGGAAGCGCTCCTTGAACAATTGGCGATGGGCGGCAGGATAGTTTTCCCCAAAGGAGACAGGAAACAGTATCTGTGTGTCATTGATCATACTTTTGAGGGCTTTATTGAAACAATCCTGGATGAAGTGAAGTTCGTGCCAATGCTCCCCGGTACAATGAACAGATAATGAATGATATGGATTTGCTGGAAATAATGCAGGTGGCTGATAGGCATGTATGAAGGTTATCTTTTGATAAATTCCTATGATAAATAAATTCCAGCTTCGTTGGAGGCATAGTATCGGATGTTCCGTATTGATACCGGCAGTTCTTCCATTCATGATTTTGTCATTAAATGCCTGTGTTTCAAAGCCAGATCCAGCTCCAGTTGTTGAACGGCAGTTTGGACGTTATCCAGCGGGAGCAGGAAGCGCTGTAAAGGATCATGCTGACAGAAAAACTTATGTGGTGCAAAGAGGTGATACTTTATATAGTATTGCCTTAAAGCACGGCGTTGATGTCAATCGATTATCTGAAATGAATAATATTACTGATCCCAGGGAATTAAGGGTCGGGCAAGAGATCGATTTATACACATTTTCTGGAGATGGGCAGATATCGCATCAAGAGGACGCGGTAGGGCAACCTGAGCTTTTTTCAGTCCCTCAACCAGGAGACACTGGTATGACAGATTATCAGCTTGATGTACTGTCTGTGGAGGAAGGGAAGTCTTCAGATTTCCTTAAAACGGAACCGAAAGGAGTGATATTGGCATATTCTGATGCTACTCTTCGCCAATTAGAGAACCAGACTAAAACTGTGCCAGCCTCGGAAATATCCGGAGAAAATTCTGGCCCCGGCAAAATCAGCAGTATTAAAGACTCAGCCGCGAGTGATGTCAGTCAATCAGCTAGTAAAACCAGCCAGGCCAGCAGGGGTATCAATTGGGGATGGCCCGCGGCGGGACAGGTTGTAAGCAGCTTTTCTGAAAAATCCAAGGGAGTGGGAATTGCCGGTAAACTCAGTCAACCTGTCCTGGCTTCAGCATCAGGTACGGTTGTGTATAGCGGGAGTGGCTTGCGCGGATATGGAAATCTGGTCATTATCAAACATGACGATACCTATTTAAGTGCTTACGGTCATAATAACAGGGTATTTGTACATGAAGGCGAAAGAGTTTCAAAAGGACAAAAGATCGCTGAAATGGGTAATGCTGATGATGGGACTGTAAAACTCCATTTCGAAATACGACAAAAAGGCAAGCCGATAGATCCCCTTACCTTTTTGCCGAGTCGATGACTGTCAGTTTTTTGCATCAACTGATATAGGTGTCAAATTCAGATTGAGTAGTGTCTGTATGTCTACAGATGTTCCGGACAGCAAATTATCAGGTATCTGATGGGGTTGCGCGGCATTTTCCAGATCTGATACAACTAGCGCTGCGCCCTTGAAATTTTGTGAGCGTGTATATTCGCTGACCGTGATAATTGTTTTTATTCCCGCAGCGGTGGCAGATTTCAATCCATTCTCAGAGTCTTCAATTGCAATACATGCTTCTGCCGGTAAGCCAAGTTGGCAAAGTACCCAGTGATAAATATCCGGTGCCGGTTTTTTCTTCTCCACAATATCGCCTGCTCCGATTACATCAAACCATTCGAGTGAATCGTCTCCCAGCGTACACTGCAGTAATGTAGTCACATTCTCATATGTTGTAGTGGTAGCAATTGCAATCTTTATATTTTCTGCGCGTAGCTGATTAATCAGGCGTTTAACACCGGGCCGTAGGGGGATTTTTCCCTCATTGAGCAGTGCCAGGAAATATTTCGTTTTAATTTTGTGTATTTGTGTGATCCATTTTTCCAGATTATCTGTAACAGGCAGTTCTGGTAGGTAATTTTCCAGATAAAACTGTATACGTTCTTTTCCTCCCGTAATCTGGAGCAACTCCCCGTAAAGTTCCACATCCCATTCCCAATCTAGCTGAAATTCTCTGAAGGCCCGATTAAAAGCAATGCGGTGTCCATCACGTTCAGTATCAGCAAGGGTGCCATCAACATCAAATAAAACAGCAGATAGATTCATATTTTTAAGTAGTTGGTTTTTCTGGAAAGTAAAGACTTGCCCGCTGTAATCGATCCGCAATAGCAAACCATTCCGGATTGTCCGGCGGTGCTTCTATGAGAATCCGGTCAAATTTTCCTTCATCAAGCTTACGCAACATGGCATAAAGTTCTTTACCATATCTGACAGGGTCATCAGGCATAAGAATATGGTGGAGGTTTTCATCAATGCCCCGAGTGGAATAATCACTCAGACTTCGTGTAACGATGGCAGTACATATTCCCTGGTGTTGCAGAACTGTAAAACGTGACCAGAAGGATTCCCCGCCCGGCCAGACTTCAAGTGGTGTGGCAGGAGCATAATGTGACGCTAGGGAACCAGGGGTACGTATAGAGCTGTGATGAGATTTTATGGAAACGACTTGTTGGAGTAAATTTTCGATTGCTGTAACAGGAATCCCGCCAGGTCGCAGTATTGTAACGGTTTCATCAACGCAGCTTACAATAGTACTTTCCAGACCCACCTCACATGGACCTCCCTCGAGAATCATATTGATTTCGTGCCCGAATTCATTCCGAACATGGGCTGCGGATGTAGGACTTATCCGTCCAAAGCGATTTGCTGACGGTGCAGCCAGCGCCCTTCGACTTCCTAATTGCCTTAGCAGTGTCAAGGCTACAGGGTGGCAAGGAATACGCAAGCCTACCATATCTTGCCCCCCTGTAACGCTAAGTGGAATATGCTTACTTTTGGGTAATATCAAAGTTAACGGCCCTGGCCAGAAATGTCTGGCTAGTAACCAGGCTGCTGCGGGGATTTTTTCTGTCCAGTATCCAAGTTCAGCTATATCGGCAAAATGCACAATCAGCGGATGATCGCTAGGTCTGCCTTTGATTTCAAATATTTTCTGAATGGCCTGGTTATGGGAAATATCTGCTCCCAAACCATAAACTGTTTCGGTCGGGAAAGCCACGACACCCCCGCTACGTAAACTGGCAGCAGCACGACTAATCTGTTGCATCATCAGCTCGGGTATCGGATTATTTGCTGAAATACTCCAACGGGACGTCAGGTCATTCGAAGACATATATGTAAATGACGATTTAAATTCAACTCACCATTAGTTTAAATTATTGATGAATATAGAAGCATTAAAAATTTAATAACCTTTAATACAATGTGGATTATTCATCACCCTCAATTATGAATAAAACCTATATAAGTTGTGGTAATTCTTATTTTTACAACCCTATGAATTTATTTTTATTTTTGTGAGGGGGGTATTGGGTGTATAAAAAAG
>JBIQJX010000003.1:57974-68000 GCA_044507105.1 Nitrosomonas sp. | reverse complement strand
CATGGATCCTGCGTCTGGTGGGGATCACGAAACAGATTTGTAAAAATTACACTGATTTCGGTTAATCACTTGACCGCCGGGAAACGGCTTGATATAAGGGCGTCTACAGAGTTTTCTGTACAGTCACGTAGAGTTTTCTTGCAACCCAACAAAGCAAAACAAAGGGGAATTATATGAATAAATCCGATCTCGTTGATGCGATTGCCCAGTCTGCCAATATTACGAAAGCCGAGGCGGGTGATGCGCTGGATGGAGCATTGTCTGCCATCAAGGATGCGCTGAGCAGGAATGACAGTGTTACTTTGGTAGGTTTTGGAACTTTCAAGGTGGGAGAGCGCGCAGCCCGTACCGGGCGTAATCCGCGAACGGGTGCAGCAATAAAAATCAAGGCGGCCAAAGTACCTAAATTCACCGCTGGTAAAGCGCTGAAAGATGCTGTAAACTAGCGCTCTTTTACGACCTCAGAGATGAGCAGGGGTGCTTAGCTCAGCTGGTAGAGCGTCGCCCTTACAAGGCGAATGTCGGCGGTTCGATCCCGTCAGCACCCACCAGCAGGGCAGTCTTTGCTGGAGAATCGGCTGTTTCACAGCTGTTTAGTGTTTTAGAAAATGCAATACCAGGAGTGGTAGTTCAGTTGGTTAGAATACCGGCCTGTCACGCCGGGGGTCGCGGGTTCGAGTCCCGTCCACTCCGCCATACTGCTGATCCATGCCCAGGCAGGCATGGTGCTTTGACATTCGGGCTTCTGCTCCCGGCTGTTTCCCGTCTTCCTTCTTTTTTGCCGGATATTCGCTGTGTTTGATTTTGTAAACCGAAAAAAAACGATCGTCCAGGTTGTGCTGGTGATCGCTGTCCTGCCGTTCATGTTCTGGGGGCTCGAATCATATCAGAGTGGCGGCGGTACAAGCTATGTCGCCGTCGTCGATGGTGAGGAAATCAGCCGTCGGGAATATGAGCAGGCCATGCGTAATCAGCAGGAGAATCTGCGTAACATGCTGGGGGAGAATTTCGACAGCAGTCTGCTGAATAACACACAAATGCGCATGGCGGTGCTGGAAAATCTGATTCAGCAAAGATTGTTACAGCACGAAGCCGACCGGGTGGGGCTGACTGTACTGGAATCCCGTCTGGCTGCGGAGATCCAGAATATTCCGTTTTTTCATGAGGATGATGAATTTTCCTACCAGCGCTACCGGGAGTTACTGCAGCGTCAGGGTATGTCTCCTGCAATGTTCGAAGCACGAATGGCAGGGGAAATCATGCGCCAGCAATTGCTCGAAGGCATTACAGACAGCATTATCGTACCTGAAACCATCACAGACAAGGTAATATCCCTCAGTGAAACCCAATATGAAATCAACCGGGTGACGATCAGTCCTGAACAGTATATTGCCCAGGTTGAACCGGATGAAGCCGCCATCCAGTCGTATTATGACAATCACCGTCAGGATTTTATGCTGCCGGAGCGGGTCCGGGTCGAATATGTCGTGTTGTCTCTGGATGAGCTGGCGCAGCAGGAGCAGGTATCTCCTGAGGAGATCAGAACCTACTATGAGGCGCACCAGGACGAATTCGGCCAGCCGGAAGAGCGGCGTGCCAGCCATATTCTTCTGACGGTTCCGACCGATGCGAATGACACGGAAAAAGCATCGATTAAAGCCCGTGCGGAAGAGATTCTGAAGCAGGTCAGGCAGAATCCGGACCAACTGCCGGAACTGGCGGCAGAGTATTCGGAAGATCCGGGGTCGGCAAAAGTTGGCGGGGACCTTGGCTTTTTTGCACGCGGTCTGATGGTCAAGGCTTTCGAGGATGAAGTGTTTGAGATGCAACTAGGCGAAGTACGCGGGCCGGTGGAAACCTCATTCGGCTTTCATATTGTCAGGCTGACTGAAGTGAAGGATGCTGCGGTTGCCAGTTTCGAGGATGTAAAGGAGCATATTGAACCGATCCTTCAGCGTCAGAAAGTGGCTGCGAGATTCGGGGAACTGTCTGAAGATTTCAGCAATATTGTTTACGAACAGAATGATACTCTTCAGGTTGCAGCTGACATGTTCAATCTGTCTGTTCAACAGAGTGACTGGATTAATCGTAAATCCCGCGAACCATCGGTTCTTGCCAATGAGCGCCTGCTTCAGGCGATATTTTCAGAAAGTGTTGTCCAGGATCAGTACAATACCGAGGCTATTGAAGTGGCGCCTGATACGCTCGTGGCGGCCAGAGTATTGGAACATCGCCCTGCCAGCGCACAATCGCTTCAGCTGGTCAGAGACAAAATTGTTGAACATCTGAAACGGCAACTTGCAGCAGAAATGGCGGAAAATGAAGGTAAACAGAAACTTGCCAGCCTGCAGGAAACCGGGAAAACAGATACAACTCTGGAATGGGGGGAGCCGGTTACAGTATCGTATGTCCGGAAGAACGGGGTTGGTGAAGAAGTATTGCGTGCACTTGTTCAAACTGAAGTAGAAAAACTCCCTGCCTATACGGGTGTAGTCACCAGAAAGGGCGGTTTCGATCTGGTCCGGATTAATCAGGTGACCGTGCCTGTCATTGGAAATGAGTCCTCTCAATACAAATCTATCGTCGATCAGTTACAACAGGCACGCAGCCAGGAAGAACTGAATGCTTACTTTGCCGGGCTCAGGCAGCGCTATGAAGTGAAAATCAGACTGCCAGAAGATGACGATTAAGAAAGGGGAAACAGAGCATAATATTATGCTTGGAGGCCCCTTCGGCTTGCGCTGTTGTTTCGTCGCGTGGGCAGGGTGCGCACGGTGCTGCCCACATCCAAGAACTACCGCTTCTGCCTTATTACTGGCCGTCCAGATCGAATGCAACGGTATTGAATCCCGCGTCGACATAGGTGATTTCTCCGGTGATGCCGCTCGCCAGATCGCTGCAGAGAAAAGCCGCCACATTACCGACTTCTTCGATTGTTACATTCTTTCTCAACGGCGAAACTTTTTCAGCGTAACCCAGCAGCTTGCCAAAATTACCGATTCCGGATGCGGCGAGTGTCCTGATCGGACCGGCTGAAACTGCATTGACCCGGATTCCCTGTTTGCCGAGACTCGATGCCATAAAACGAACGTTGGCTTCCAAACTGGCTTTGGCCAATCCCATTACATTGTAGTTCGGCATGACACGTACAGCTCCGAGATAGCTGAGTGTCAGTAATGCTGCTGGTCGGCCCTGCATCAGGGGTAATCCGGCCTTGGCCAATGCGGCAAAACTGTATGAGCTGATGTCATGGGCAATGTGAAAGGCTTGCCGGTCGATACTCTCCAGATAATCACCCGCCAGTGCTGTACGCGGTGCAAAAGCAATCGAATGCACGATTCCGTCCAGACCGTCCCAGCGCGTTGCCAATTCGTTGAAACATTGATTGATTTCTTCATCACGGCTGACATCACAACGAAGCAGCAGATCGCTACTGAATTCTGCCGCCAGTTTTGCCACCCGTTCGCGCAAATCTTCCGATTGATAGGTAAATGCAAGCTGAGCACCTTCGCGATGCATTGCTCTGGCGATACCATATGCGATGGAACGATTACTAAGTAGCCCGGTGATCAGAATATGCCGGTCGGCAAGAAATCCCATAGTCGAAACTCCGATTAATTTTTGAAGATATCCAGAATACCCAAGACTATTTTCAGTCTGATATGCCTGTATGACTGTGCGAGAGTATTTTTTTGTTTTCCAGCTGAAATGTTGAGGATGGTGCGATAATTTTTGTGTTATTTCCCTGAATACGAACGCGGCAATGCGCCTCCCCAAGCTGCTTTGATTATTGCTTCCGGGTCAGTTATGCCACAGCCACAACGGTTGCAATTGTATCACCACTCGCTGTTTTCTATTCTGCCGGCAGGAGAATCTGCAGAACTAAAATATCCTACTGACAGAAACGCCGCTGTTTAATTAACACTTTACCCTCTGTTTGGCTATTGTCCAGCTATCTGTCGCTACCCATCGCTTGCCTGTTCTGTGCTGCAGCCGATTGTGGTAATCATTGTATAAAATATAATTTTCTGCTGCAGTACCGACTCATCGGCCGACATATCTCCCTGAAAGTCAGATTTGTTTTAATATTAATGAGAATTATTCTGATTGTGATTGATAGGAAACTGTTCCTGCCAAGCCGGTTATAATGGAGTCAGAAATAATCCGGCATAATCTCGCCAGGCTACGCAAATCCACCCTTATTCAAAGAATCCATAAACCAGGTTTTCAATGGCATATACAATTTCGGATACTGCGCAGAAAAAAATAATTAACCTTATCGCATCTGAACTGGGTATTGAACCTCCTCGGATTGCTGCGGCAGTCACTCTGCTGGACGGCGGTGCCACCGTACCTTTTATTGCACGCTATCGTAAAGAGGTGACCGGCAACATGGACGATACGCAACTGCGCACTTTGGAGGAGCGGTTACTCTATTTGCGTGAACTGGAAGAACGGCGCCAGGTCATCCTATCCTCCATTGAAGAACAGGGCAAGTTGACAGATGAGCTGCGCAGTGCAATCGAACAGGCAGCGACCAAACAGCTTTTGGAAGATATCTACTTACCGTATAGACCCAAACGCCGGACACGTGCCCAGGTTGCACGTGAGGCCGGTCTGGAGCCACTGGCTGATACACTATTGCAGGATCCGACACGGGATCCCGAACAGGAGGCTGCCCGGTATATCAAAGTGGCGCCGGCTGCTGAGGGAGTGGAAGCGGTCAACGTGCCCGATACCAAGACTGCGCTCGAAGGCGCGCGTGATATTCTGGCTGAACGGTTTGCCGAAACCGCCGATCTGCTGGCTGTACTGCGTAACAAGCTCTGGAATGAAGGGATTATCACTTCTACGGTCATTGCCGGCCAGGAGATGGCAGAAGAAGAAAAATTTCGCGATTATTATGCGTACGCGGAACCAATCCGTACGATTCCCTCGCATCGTGCACTGGCATTATTCCGTGGCCGCACGTTGGGAGTGCTCAAAATCGGGCTGGATCTGGATGAGGTATCCAAAGCTATTGTGCCGCATCCCTGCATTACTATGATCGCTGTTCGGTTCGGTATCGAGAATCGGGGGCGCTCGGCGGATAAATGGCTGGGAGATGTCTGCCAATGGACCTGGCGTGTCAAGGTACACTTGCATTTGAGCACTGAATTGCTGCTGCAGCTACGGGAGGCAGCAGAAGCAGAAGCCATCAGGATTTTTAGTCGTAATCTGCGCGAATTATTACTGGCGGCACCGGCAGGCACTAAAGCCGTGCTGGGCCTCGACCCCGGTTATCGAACCGGTTGCAAAATCGCAGTGGTGGATGCAACCGGGAAATTGCTGGAAACGGGTACGATCTATCCTCATCAGCCGCGTAATGACTGGCAGGGATCACTGGAGGTCGTCATGCAACTGGTGATCCAGCATGATGTGGAGCTGATTTCGATTGGAAACGGGACCGCAAGCCGTGAAACCGATAAATTTGCTGCAGAAGTGATCAGCCTGGCAGCTGAGCGGAATCCTGCATCGAAGGTAGCCAAAATTGTGGTGAGTGAAGCGGGTGCGTCGATCTATTCCGCTTCCGCGTTTGCCGCTGCTGAATTTCCCGATCTGGATGTAAGTCTGCGCGGCGCCGTATCGATCGCCAGGCGCCTGCAGGATCCACTGGCAGAGCTTGTCAAAATCGAGCCGAAATCGATCGGGGTCGGCCAGTACCAGCATGATGTCAGCCAGCGCACGCTTGCACGATCACTGGATGCCACTGTTGAAGATTGTGTCAACGCAGTGGGAGTGGATATCAATACTGCATCGATACCGCTGCTGGCACGGGTTTCCGGTCTCAATAACGTATTGGCCCGGAATATCGTAACTTATCGTGATGCCTGTGGCCCGTTTCCGAATCGTCGGACGATTCTCCGTGTCCCTCGTATCGGTGAAAAAACATTTGAGCAGGCAGCAGGTTTTTTGCGTATCAGCAATGGTGATAATCCGCTGGACCGTTCGGCCGTACACCCCGAAGCCTACCCGGTAGTCGAACGCATCCTGACGCGTCTGAACAGGGGAATTGAACAGGTCATGGGACAATCAGAAATACTTAAGGGACTGGTTCCTGAGGAGTTTATCAGCGAGACCTTTGGGTTGCCGACAGTGCGCGATATTCTGACCGAGCTGGAAAAACCCGGCCGTGACCCGCGCCCTGAATTCAAAACGGCCACTTTCCGGGAGGGTATCGAATCACTGACTGATCTGCAGCCTGGCATGGTGCTCGAAGGAGTCGTCACCAATGTTGCTGCCTTTGGTGCTTTTGTCGATATCGGGGTGCATCAGGATGGCTTGGTGCATGTGTCTGCCTTGGCCAGTAAATTCGTCAAGGATCCCCATCAGATCGTCAAACCGGGCCAGATTGTCAAAGTAAAGGTGCTGGCAATCGATACAGCACGGCAGCGTATCAGCCTGACTATGCGTATCGACGATATTCCCGATATCAGCAGGCCCGTCGAAGGACGCGCAACTAGAGCAGACGACCGGCGATCCCGCGGCTCCTCTCGTACACGTCATGCAGCAGCGTCCGGACCCGGTAAATCTCCTCCGGCTGGCGCACTCGCTCTCGCACTGACACGTGCAAAAGAGAGGAAATGATATACCCGCAAATTTCAGCGATGTGTCAGGTGTAGTCACAGTTTTGGAAAAATGTACTGCCGAGCACAGTGAGCCAGCGCAATAGATTTGGAGCTGAAGCGCTGCATTGATGAACCATATCGGGAATTCCTGTTAATTACCAGGGAGATTTGGAACGGTCTGTCGGAGCTTTCAGGGCAGGTATTCGGCCTGCTGAAAGACAGCCCGCTATGGTACTGCTTCCACTGTCACCCAATAGCGGGTGCGAAGACGTATCTGTACCGGCAGTATCCCGGGCAGTGTTGCCAGGATGCGATCCGTATCCTCCAGCAGGAAAACACCGGAGAGACGTAGTTCTGCTACAGCCGGGTCGCAGTGCAGCAGGCCACTGCGGTAGCGTTCCAGATCAGTGATGAAATCACCCAACCGGAGGTTATCGGCGATGATTTGGCCGTGTATCCAGGCGAGGGTAGATTCACTCAGCGGGGCGGCTGCACTGACCGGGGCATGGCGCATAAAGGAGAGCTGTTGACCGGTCGGCAGAATATACTGCCAGCCGGATGTATCGGCAGGAGCGATTTCCACCGCGTTTTTCAGCACAGCCACACGGGTGCGTTCCTGCTGCTGACTGACCATGAAACACGTGCCCAGTGCCCAGATGTGGCCTTCGGCAGTCTCGACGATAAAAGGACGTGGGTCAGTATTCTGATTGGGTGCAGACCCGGTGGTGACCAGTATGTCACCCGTGATCAGCCGTATCAGACGGCGCTGTGGATCGAATGCTACATCGATTGCGCTGCGTGTATTGAGCAGGATGCGGGTCTCATCAGCGAGATAGATTTCACGCTGTTCACCTGTACCGGTACGGTAATCTGCATTCGCCTGCCGCCAGGTGTGTGTACGCGATGCCAGCAGGGTGGTGGCGGTTGCTGTACCCAGCCACAGTAAAGCGCCCAGGGCCTTGCGTCGGCCTGATGATCCGGATGGGTCGGTGTCTGTCGGGTGGACAATCGGGGATAAATTTTCATAAGGTGTGTCCGGCTCCAGTTCTTCTAATTGAGTGGTAGTCATCTCGATATGTTGCCAGGCACGTTCATGATCAGGATGCGCTGTACGCCATTGTCGCCAGCGCTGATAGTCTGATTCCGTCATTTCCCCTGACATCAGCATTGTCAGCCATTGAGCCGCTTCAGTGGTCGTGGTATCGCCGATCGGTGGACCCTCAGCCAGAGGCGGTTGACCAGATACCGAATTCCGGGGAGAGGGCGTATGGGAAGCGGACATTTATTTCAGCCTGCCGGGGTGAATCGCCACTGCCCGGTTGGCGATTGTTGCAAGAAAAGAGTGCGGCTCGCAAATGTCAGCTGCGTCACGGGCAGTTCCCGGCCTGGAGCGCAACCAGTTCTGCAGCCGGTTGCGGGGATCATCATACAAGAGAGGAATTTTCTGGTGCAGTGCAAATTCATGGAGTGGCACGATATCTCTCTGAAAATAATGTCTCATTCTTATTATGGATAAATGAGAATTGTTTTCATTGTAATAGATGGGAAACTGTTCATGCAAGATTTGATGTTGTATCTAAAAACCGCAACTGAGTGCTTATCAGCTTCTGATAATCTTGATGAAATAATGAGTTTACTGCTTTCGCTCTCCTGCTGATCCGACGGGGAAGATCATAGCCGATTGCATACCCTGACACGCCGCCCGAGTGCGTTATTCCTCCTCATTGCAGGGAGAGGACCATACATACGATCTATGAGGCTAACGATAAGCCCTATGGCAAGTGATCGGGGGAATATTATGGCTGCAGATGATGACAACTGTATGCGTCTGGTAAATTTTCGTGCCGGGAATTTGCCTCATCACTGTTCCGACTGTAAAAACAATTCCTCCTGAAAATAACTGTCTTTTTTTGAAGAGGTGCTGGTTTTCGACAATCCACTGATGCGAATGCCAAGCAACCTCAGCTTTTGTTCGAACGAAACACGCCGGAGACACTCTCCCGCAGCCTTGCGAATCGTTACTGCATCAGCAATCGGATTTCGTACAGTCAGGTCACGTGTGACCGTTTGAAAATCTTCGTACCGCAACTTGATACCGATCGTTCGTCCGACATACCCTTTTCGGCGTAAATCTTCTGCAACACGCAGGCATAAGCCGCTGAAGATTTCCGATAACATTTCCCGGTCTTCCCGCACATGAAGGTCTCGCTCAAAAGTTGCTTCGCGACTGATCGATTTGGGTTCTGAACTTGTCGCCACGGGCCGGTTGTCACGGCCGTGAGCTGCATCATGAAGCCGGATTGCATTGCTGCGCCCGAAATGAACCCGGAGTAAGCCAGGTTCAGCGTTAGCCAGTTCTCCAATTTTTCGAATACCCAGCCCGGCAAGCTTTTTTTCTGCTTTGGGTCCAATCCCGTTGATTTTGCGAACCGGCAATGGCCACAGTCGCTCGGGGACGTCAGCCTGGGTCAGGATAGTCAATCCATCCGGTTTATCGAGATCAGAGGCAATTTTGGCGAGGAGTTTGTTGGGTGCGATGCCGATTGAGCAGGATAGCCCCGTGGCATTCCGAACCGCCTGTTTGATACGTGATGCAAGCGAAACTGTTTCCTCCGGATGTTCGCTCAGATCAATATAAATTTCATCAATGCCGCAATTTTCTATATGCGGAGTAATTTTTGCAATTGCCTGCTTGAACAAGCGTGAATAATGACGATAAGCATCGAAATCTGCGGGCAGCAATATGGCGTCAGGCGCTAGTTGGGCAGCCTTCATGATTCCCATCGCTGAAAAAATGCCAAATGCACGTGCTTCGTAAGTCGAGGTCGTTACCACGCCTCGACCGGTATATTCATGCAGCCTTGCATAGGAGCGTTTTCCGTCCGGCTGAATGATTGGCCCGTGAACCGAACGTCCACCTATGACGACTGGCCATCCCTGTAACTCCGGGTAACGTAAAAGCTCTACCGATGCATAAAAAGCATCCATATCCAGATGGGCAATACGGCGGTTTTTCATATTTCCTATTCATCCTGGAGACTGCAGCGCTCAGGCAGTGCCGCACTGCGGCTTTCAGCTTCATCCGGCGTTATTATAAAAAGACACGATAAAAAGTTACCTGTCCTCTTCCGGGGTAAAGCCGCGTAATAGATCAGCGCCTTTGTCAGGGTGGGGAAAGAATAATTTATTGCTGTGATTCTGAGCCATGCAGTGAGTGTAGCAAAGATCGTCAAATTGTCTGGCGGTTTGCTTGATGCAGGGTGGTAGTGAAGAAGATAGATATTGCCCTCACGCAGTTTCAGTTGTGTCGGGAAGGTGAGCTGTGACTGAACGGCGCGAGAGACTGCCTGTCTGTGTTGTAGAGTGAATACAATAAATATAAACAGGTGGGGCAGAGCGAGCACCTTCAGGCACAAAA
>JBIQJX010000003.1:9772-57874 GCA_044507105.1 Nitrosomonas sp. | reverse complement strand
GCATGAAATACAGATTTATCGTTATATCTGGCACCTTCATGGGTGTCCTCTGAATAGCGATGCCCTGTCATCTGTTCCATTTTTTGCAGCCGCGATTAAAAGCGGCGTGATTTGCAAAGTGCAGTGAGGATTATTTTTTACAATTGATATATTGTTCCATTGTTTAATGGAATGACAGTAGAGACTGTACGCGATACCGATATTTTACAAGGAGCATGACACGATGAAAGCAGTGACGATACTGAGTATGGGATCGATACTGATATGGCTGTCCGGCTGTTCCACAACCGGCCCTGTTCTGTACCCCAATGCTCATTATCAGTCAGTGGGCAGAGAAGCGGCGGCCCGGGATATCGAAGCCTGCAGACAGCTTGCGGCATCGGCCGGAGCCCGAGAGGGGAGGGGGAGCACCGGAAATGTCGCGAGAAGAACAGTAATCGGAGCGGGTGCCGGTGCTGCCAGCGGGGCAGTTGGGGGAGCCATTTCGGGTTCTGCCGGGCGAGGATCCATGGTGGGAGCAGCCAGTGGCGCGACCTGGGGACTGTTATCAGGTATTTTGGGTTCGACAGGGTCTTCGCAGCCCGCTCCGGCTTATACAAACTTCGTAAACCGGTGTTTACGCGAGAAAGGTTACGAAGTGACAGGCTGGCAGTAATGGGGTAAAGATATCCCTGGCTATTCATTGGACAATCTACGTCTGGCTGGAATCGATGCAAAACCTGCGCAGGAGAACGGCAATGTACAGAATCGGGATTATTCCTTGAATTCCGAGAGCTGAATTTTCTCTTTCACTGAATCTTGAGTTTTTCGAGGACCTGATGCAGATCCTCCAGGGCTGAACCCATGATGAGCCCGGCATGACTGTGATATAGCCATAATTCGCATGCAACAGGCAGATATAAATTACTGCGTTTCTGAGTCTGGAATTTTCTCCATGCCATGACCGGCTGATCATCGACGTTACTGTCGACGCATAACCACTCGGTTTTATTCAGAATTACTTCCAGGCCGCGATGCTGCTGTAACGTTACCCGCAACGGAGCGCCCGTTCGTATGATCGCCAGGAGCCCCCTGTTATAACAGATTGCTTCTATCTTTTTGGGAAAAATACGCCAGGGAAGAGTCAATGCATCCATATTTCGCACTATACTGCCTTGATTTTTCGGGTTGGATTTTCACCTTTCGGGGATGTGGGTTGTTGAAAACAATGTTCAGGGAGGATATCCGATATCCCTCTTCAATAGGATGCTTTATCCTGGAAATCGCAGCCGAACGTGCCAGACGTATAGTCTGGTGCATAACGGTTTCACCCGTCAGGTTGGCATGAGCGAAGGCAGAAAGCTCATTATCCATCAGGATTTCAAGAGGTTGATAAGCGATCAACTGCGATTCCCACGGTTTATTTCCGCGTCGACTGGTTTTCCTCCCTGTTATCGGTGATACTGGCCGGCTTGTCATCAGATTTGCTTTCCAGAAATACACGGCTAGCCCTGATATCTTCCGCTTCGATGGTCATCAGATCGGTACTGGTCAATGCTTTTTTTGTCCCGGTGAACAAACGGTTTGCCTGGCGCAGTCTCGCACGATCCAGTGCATTACGTACCGAGCGGGCATTTGCGAAATATTCCATCTCCATGCGCAGGCGGATATATTCACCGAATGCGGTTTCACCGGCGGAGCTGAAACGGTAATTCTGGGCGGCCAGCATCAATTTGGCTATTGCCACCAGTTCATCCGCTCCGTAGTCCGGAAAGTCAACGTGATGGGCAATACGTGATCGCATACCGGGATTGCTCTGAAAAAATTTATCCATTCTGTCCTTGTATCCAGCCAGAATGACAACCAGATCATCACGGTTGTTTTCCATTGTCTGCAGCAGGATTTCTATCGATTCAGCGCCGTAATCACGTTCATTTTCAGGTTTGTATAGATAGTATGCTTCATCAATGAATAAAACTCCCCCCATTGCTTTCTTGATCACTTCTTTAGTTTTCGGCGCAGTGTGGCCGATGTACTGGCCTACCAGATCATCCCGCGTGACGGATACAAGGTGCCCTTCACGGACATAACCGAGACGGTGCAGGATTTCAGACATACGAGATGCCACGGTGGTTTTTCCGGTGCCGGGGTTTCCGGTGAAGCACATATGCAAACTGGGGGCGCCGGCAGTCAGTTCCAGCTGTTTGCGAACGCGGTCTACCAGCAGCAGTGCTGCTATTTCATGGATACGGGTCTTGACCGGTTTCAGACCGATAAGCTCCTGATCAAGCTTTTCCAGTACTTCCCTGATATTGGAATTACGGAACTCGGCATCCAGGTCGACCGATAAATCTTCACAAGCCTTCAGCTTTTCAGATTGTTCAGACATATATCAAAATTTTTCATAGTTCATATGACGGGTTTAATTACAGCCAGGAACAGGTTGGGCCTGACGAGTCAGGCCGGGATTGATCAAAAAATCATTCCCTTCGGATATTGAAGAGAATGATTCCTGTATCAGTACCTTTCCCCTTCGGGTTTGTCAGTTGCATAGGAGTGAATAGTGTAACTGACATTTCTACCTGAATTTTCCTGCCGGACCAGACCAAAACCCGGTTCAATTTCAGGTCTGTTTACAATATAAGACATAGCCGGGCTTTCCACGCCACGTGTGGAGTCGAAAGCCGTTACACGGATATAGTGATTCGGGAAAGTTTTGCGGCAATTGTTGATTTCCATCAGTATTCCGGCCGGATCCTTAAGGTCGAACATCGGGTTGCCAAACATTTCCCAAAAAGTATTACGCGGATGAGGGTCATCGGTATATTCAACTCCGATTGCCCAGCCGTTCTTCAGCGCATACTTGATTTGTGACGAGATCTGCTCGTCGGTCAGGGGGGGCAGAAAGGAGAACTGGCCTTGCGTGAGCCGAGTACCTGTATTGGTCATCATGATCGTTCAATTCCTTGTAAAGTTAAGCATTAGCCGTTGTTGTCGGAACGAAATCGGCAGTGTCAGTGGATTCATAGTTGAAGGTGATATCCTTCCACGTATCCAGTGCAAGTTTGAGCGGGGTGCACCATTTAGCTGCTTCGTCGAGAATTTTCGGCCCTTCCGCCACATAATCCCGGCCTTCATTACGTGCGAGAATCATTGCTTCCAGTGCAACACGGTTTGCCGTTGCTCCGGCCTGGATACCCTGGGGATGTCCAATCGTTCCGCCACCAAACTGCAGGATCACATCCTCACCGAGATAATCTAGCAGCTGGTGCATCTGTCCCGCGTGAATGCCGCCGGAAGCAACCGGCATGACTTTCTTGAGAGATGCCCACTCCTGATCAAAAAACAGGCCGTGTTCCAGACTCTGCTGAGTGCTTGATTCCCGCAGGGTATCGTAAAACCCTTTGATCATCAGCGGATCGCCTTCAAGTTTACCTACGACGGTACCGGCATGAATATGATCGACACCTGCCATCCGCATCCATTTGCAGATTACCCTGAAATTCATGCCATGATTTTTCTGGCGTGAATAGGTCGAGTTACCGGCGCGATGCAGGTGCAATATCATGTCATTTTTACGCGCCCATTTGGCCATCGACTGGATTGCCGTGTAGCCGATCACCAGATCGATCATGATGATGACGGATCCCAATGATTTTGCGAATTCCGCGCGCTCGTACATTTCCTCCATAGTACCGGCTGTGACATTCAGATAATGTCCTTTTACTTCACCGGTGGCCGCAGATGCTTTGTTTACTGCTTCCATACAGAACAGAAAGCGATCGCGCCAATGCATGAAAGGCTGGGAATTGATGTTCTCGTCATCCTTCATGAAATCGAGACCGCCTTTCAGCCCCTCATACACTACACGTCCGTAGTTTCTGCCGGAAAGCCCCAGTTTTGGCTTAGTTGTGGCACCCAGCAGCGGGCGGCCGAATTTATCCAGGCGTTCACGCTCCACTACGATTCCCGTAGCTGGTCCCTGGAATGTTTTGAGATAGGCGACCGGAATGCGCATGTCCTCCAGGCGGAGGGCTTTGACAGCCTTGAAGCCGAATACGTTGCCGATAATGGAAGCGGTCAGGTTCGCGATCGAACCTTCCTCGAACAGATCCATGTCATAGGCGATATAGGAGAAATACTGTGCTTCATTATTGGTGCCGGGACCGGTATTGGGTACGAGATCGCAGCGATACGCTTTGGCGCGGTACAGTTCACATGCGGTCAGACGATCAGTCCATACCACTGTCCAAGTGGCGGTTGAAGATTCACCGGCGACTGCAGCAGCCGCTTCTTCAGGTTCAACTCCTGGTTGTGGTGTGATGCGGAATAGTGCAATCACATCTGTATCTTTCGGAACGTAATCAGGTTCCCAATAACCCATTTTTTTGTACGGGATTACACCGGATTTATAACGTTCTTTCCCTTCTTTGATAGTTTCAGAAGCCATGATTTTCTCCAGGTTTAATAAAACAAGATGATTCCCCTTGATAAAAAGAATGTTTATAAAGGGTCAGGAAGATAATAGAATTTAATATTCATAAATAATAATCAAATATTTCTATGTTGATGATAGACATAAATCTATGATTAGAGAGAGGTGATGAATGCACCACAGTACTTTACGTCAGCTTGAGGTTTTTGAAGCGATCGCTCGTTTGAAAAGTTTCACGCGGGCTGCAGAAGAATTATTTCTGACCCAGCCGACGGTATCAATGCAGGTCAAGAAACTGACGGACGATATCGGTCTTCCTTTGTTCGAGCAGGTGGGTAAAAAAATCTATCTGACCGATGCGGGGCGTGAGCTTTACCAGACCTGTCTGGGTATTTTCGAGCACCTTGCCCGTTTCGAGATGATTGCTTCAGATATGAAGGGATTGAAAGCCGGCAAGCTCAGGCTTGCTGTGGTAACTACAGCTAAATATTTTACACCGCGCCTGCTGGGAATGTTTTGCCAGAAGTATCCGGGCATCGAAGTTGCGCTCAAGGTAACCAACCGCGAGCGGGTTCTGGAACGTCTGATGAGTAACCTGGATGATCTTTATATCCTCGGCCAGCTTCCGGATGAAGTGGGTGCAGTAGCCGAAGCGTTTCTGGACAATCCGCTGATCGTTCTCGCATCGACCGGACATCCGCTGGCCCGTGACCGGAATATTCCGATCAAACGTATCAGCGAAGAACCTTTTATCCTGCGCGAGGCAGGTTCCGGCACACGCAATGCGACAGAACGTTTTTTCTCCGAACACAGTTTGAAACTGAAAGTCCGGATGGAGCTGGGCAGCAATGAGGCGATCAAGCAGGCGATCATCGGGGGGCTGGGTATTTCGGTTTTATCACGCCATGTATTGACGCTGGATGCGCCAATGGGACAACTGGTTCCGCTCGATGTGCGAGGTTTTCCGATCAATCGCCTCTGGTATTACGCCTACCCGTCGGGAAAGCAGCTATCTATCGTTGCTCAGACATTTATTGGATATTTACAACAAGCGTCAGAATTCCTGGTCGATCTGTCATGTCATCATGCAACTGTTGGGTGCTGTCCGCTGCTGCAGAATATTGAGGACAGAAAATTTCCTGATTAAGGCTTGCACGGATAGGAAAAGATCAGATAAACGTGATCAGTTCCGGATAAATGATGACCAGCGCCAGCGTTACCAGTTGCAACAGGACGAATGGGAGGACGCCCTTGTAAATATCGAGTGTGTTGACCGACGCAGGCGCGACACCCCGCAGATAAAACAGTGAAAAACCAACGGGTGGTGTTAGAAAGGAAGTTTGCAGGTTGATAGCGACCAGGATACCGAACCATAGCGGATCTATACCCAGCTTGATCAGCAAAGGAGAGATCATCGGGATGAAAATATAGGCGATTTCGACGAAGTCGATAAAAAAGCCGAGCAGGAAAATGATCAGCATCATCAGAAGAATGAATCCCCATTTGCCACCGGGCAAATGCTGCAGGAGCTGTTCAGCGGCTTCATCCCCCCCGGTATAAGTGAATACCATTGAAAAAAATGTGGCGCCTGCCAGAATGGTAAAAACCATCGTGGTGATGCGAGTGGTTTCCATAGCCGCCTGATGCAGCATGCTGATTTTGAATTTTCTGTTCAGACCAGCCAGAATGATCGCGCCAACCGCGCCCATTGCAGCAGATTCGGTAGGAGTCGCGATGCCGATGATTACCGTTCCCAGTACAATCATTATTAGCGATAAAGCTGGAATGATCGTTTTGAAGGCATGCCAGTATTGTTTGATCAGTGACTCGTTCCGGACGGGTACCGGGGGCGCGGCTTCTTTTCTGACCCAGGCAAGTATCAGGCAGTAAAGGATATAGATGACCACCAGAAGCAGGCCGGGTATCAGGGCAGCGCGGAAAAAATTGCCTACCGGCCGTTGCAGCACATCGCCCATGATGATCAGTACGATTGAGGGAGGAATGATCTGTCCCAGCGTACCTGATGCACATACGACTCCGGCAGCGAGTTGTTTGTCATACCCGTACTTCAGCATGATAGGCAGGGCGATGAGGCCCATCGTGATGACCGATGCACCCACGACCCCGGTTGATGCCGCCAGCAGCATGCCCACGACAACAGTTGAGACCGCCAGGCCGCCGCGGATGCGCCCGAACAGGGAGCCCATCGATTCCAGCATCCTTTCCGCAATCCCGGATTTTTCCAGGATCAGGCCCATGAAAATGAACAGGGGTACTGCCATCAGGGTGACGTTAGTCATGATCGCGTGCATGCGTTCAGCGACCATCAGGAATAATTGCAATCCTTCGAAATACAGGCCATAAAACAGCGCCACTCCGCCAAAAGTAAAAGCAACCGGGAATCCGAAGGCCAGCATGATGAGGCAGACCAGGAACATAGACAGGGGAATCATGCTGCAGAAGCTCCGGCTGATGGTAACGGCAGGCAGGCAGGAAGTTGCAGCATCACGGTTTTTCCTGAGGGGAGTTGGCGTAATCAGTCAGAGTCGGTTTGTGGTCTCCGGTAAGCAGGCGCACATTGCGTGAGATGACCGCCAGGGACTGAATCAATACCAGTCCGTAGCCGATCGGTAACAGTGCCTTGAATGCGAAACGGTAAGGCAGTCCGCCTGGATCACCCGATGTTTCCCCAAGCTGGTAGGAATAGCTTACGAAGTCCCAGGAGCTGTAAAGAATCAGGGAACACATCGGGATGACGAAGAAGGTATAGCCGCAGATATCGATCAGGGCTTTGCGGCGTGGTGTCATTCGCGCATAGAAGATATCCACGCGCACATTTGCATCTTCTCGCACAGTGTAAGCAGCCCCCAGCAGAAATACCGCTGCAAACAGATGCCATTCCAGTTCCTGCATGGCGATTGATCCTCCGTGGAAGAAATAGCGAATGATGACATCTGTGAATATCACGCCGATCATCAGCACGCATAACCAGCCGGCCAGCCAGCCTGTCGCAAGAGAAAGTCTGTCGATCAGGCGTTCAAGCTTGCGTAATATTTCCATCGGGAGACTTTCTCAAGGCTATGAGGTATTTTTATTCAATGGCCGGCGATGGTCATGCGTTCGATCAATAATGAACCGCACTGACGGGAGCCGCGAACGATCACATCACTGCCGACAGCGATGATGCCGCGCAGCATTTCTTTCAAATTGCCGGCAATGGTGATTTCTTCAACAGGATGGCTGATTTCTCCGTGTTCCACCCAGAATCCTGCAGCGCCCTGTGAATAATCCCCGGTTACAGGGTTCACACCATGACCAAGCAGTTCGGTCACGAGCAGACCCTTGTCCATTTTTTTCAGCAGGGCATCGAAAGCGAGTACCTTATCATTTTCCAGAATCAGGTTATGATTGCCGCCGGCGTTCCCTGTGGAGCGCAGGCCCAGTTTGCGCGCAGTGTAACTGCTCAGAAAATATCCCTGGACGATCCCGTTTTCCACTACGTTACGGGAGTGGGTGGCTACTCCTTCGTCATCGAAGGCACAGCTTGCCAGCGCTTTTGGCAGATGAGGCAGTTCACTGATGCGGATCGTTGCGGGGAATACCTGTTGACCGATACTGTCTGGCAGGAAGGATGATTTTCGGTAAAGGCTGCTGCCGCTGATAGCCTGAACGAAATATCCCAGCAGGCTGGATGCGATGTTCGATTCGAACAGAACCGGTGCTTCGCAGGTGGCTATTTTTCTGGCGCCCAGCCGTGCAAGACTGCGTGTACCGGCTTTTTTTCCGACTTCTTCGATAGTCTCGAGATCTGCTGCATCACGTGCGACGCTGTACCAGTAATCACGCTGCATACTCTCCTGTTCACCAGCAATGACTGCACAACTGATGCTGTGGCGTGACAGAGGATACCCCCCGCTGAAACCAAGGCTGTTGGCGTAAATGAACCGGGAGGCATTGACGGATATACTGGCGCCTTCCGAATTAATGATACGTTTATCTGTCGCCAGTGCAGAGGCTTCACACTGACGTGCAAGTTCGATTGCCTGTTCGACCGGGAGTGTCCAGGGATGGTACAGATCGAGATCCGGAAAAGAGGTTGCCAGCAAATCCCTATCGGCCAGCCCTGCATAGCTGTCTTCCGCCGTATAGCGGGCAATCGACAGCGCTGCGGCAACAGTCTCGCGAATGGCCTTTGGAGAAAAATCCGAACTGCTGGCATTTCCCCGTTTATGTCCAATGTGGACAGTGACAGACAGGCCTTTGTCACGTGTATATTCGATAGTCTCTATTTCACCGCGGCGCACAGTGACATTTTGTCCTGAGCCATCTGAAACATGGGTCTCACATGAGTCCGCCCCGCCTTTTGCAGCAAGAGACAGCACATCATTTGCAATTTGCTGCAGAGTTTCGGAAGAATAGGAAAATGGCTGCAGAAGTTCTGAATTATGACTTGAATTATCCATGTAAATGAACAGAAGACGATTAGGCTTGCTGGTTGCTGAAAAAAATACAGGCCCGGCTGCCTGACCGGGCGGTCCGATCGTACACTGTGGTACGCTAATTATCCAAAGCGGGTTATGATAACAGTTTCTTGACTCTTCCCGATACGAGTGACTGTGTCCGATCATCAGCAGGATAGGTTTCAATCTGATACTGCATCTGAATCTCAACCCAGCAAAACCCGCCGTAAACAGGCGATGCATGCTTTGCAGACGCTGGGTGAAAGGCTGATTGAACTTGAGACCGGGCAGATAGCCGAGCTGGAGTTGCCGGAGAACCTGACAGATGCATTGCTGGAAGCCCGGAAAATTACCAGCCACGGCGCCCGCCGCCGTCAAATACAGTTCATTGGTAAATTGATGCGTACCGTGGACCCGTTGCCTGTTCAGGAAAAGCTGGACAGGTGGCAGAGTTCGGGTCTGCAGCATACTGCCAGATTGCATCAGCTGGAGCGATGGCGAGATCGTCTGCTGCAGGATGAGGCAGCGGTAACGGAATTCGTGCAGCGTTATCCTCAGACTGATATCCGACAATTACGTAACCTGTTGCGTAATATTGAGAAAGAAAGACTTGCCGACAAACCTCCCGCAAGCTTTCGTGCTCTGTTTCAGCTGTTACGGCGAATCATCCCTGAAACACCAGGATAAACGATATAGTTACTTGAATTCTGGAAGCTTTGATTTTGTATATTGAGTTGGAGGAGACTGACTGATGTGGTTGAAATGGATGGCAGGCGCCATGTTTTCTGTGCTAATGATTTTACCGGTAACATTGAGCGCCCAATCAGCGGGCACTGGTACCAGTGCCAGTATCAGTGCAAACTGCAAGGGTTGCCTGTGTCCGGGAAATCCCTGCCGGCTTTGTCCGCTGCCGCCTCATACGGCTGATCCGGTAGCAGAGGATGAACCGGAAACCTGTCGCATCATTCGCGAAGCCGTTCCGCCTGCATCGTTCCAGCCGGGAGAAAATGAATATTTCACCAATCTGGATAAGGCAACCATGGTGTGTATTCGCAGCGGCGGCGATGTTATTCGAAATACTCGCCGCGCCGAGGGGTATCCGGCCCGGGTTTACTGCAAACCGGATCTTTCCCTTCACTGATATCCGATAGCAGATGAGAATCATCACGCTGAATCTGAATGGTCTGCGTTCAGCGGCCGGCAAAGGATTTTTCGATTGGCTGCCGGAACAAGGGGCCGATATCATATGCGTTCAGGAACTGAAAGCACAACCGGCTAATATAACCGATGTCATGCATTCGCCACCGGGCTACTCCGGGTATTTCCATTGTGCAGAAAGAAAAGGTTACAGCGGAGTGGGTATCTATACCCGTCATCTTCCTGACCGGATCGTGGAGGGAACAGGTATCCCGGAAATCGATGCGGAAGGACGTTTTCTGCAGGCGGATTTCGGTAATCTGACCGTTATTTCCATCTATCTCCCTTCCGGTTCGAGCGGAGAACACCGACAGGTAATGAAATTCTTCTTCATGGAGCATTTTTTTCCTCTGCTTAAGTCATTGGCTGAATGTGGTCGGGAGGTGCTGCTGTGTGGAGACTGGAATATTGCCCACAAGGAAATCGACCTCAGGAACTGGCGTTCCAATCAGAAAACCCCGGGATTCCTGCCGGAAGAACGGGCCTGGTTGTCCACTGTATTTGATGAATTGAAGCTGGTGGATGTCTTTCGCCGCATCAATCCGGAGCCGGATCAGTATACCTGGTGGTCCAATCGCGGCCAGGCATGGGCCAAAAATGTCGGATGGCGAATCGATTATCAGATTGCGACCCCGGGTCTGGCCGATTTGGCGACTGGCGCATCGATTTACAAGGCAGCGCGCTTTTCCGATCACGCTCCGTTGCTTATCGATTACGATTTCGATCTATGAAACCAGCTGCCTGGGTCAGTTGGCTGCAGGCACTGCGTATCTATGTTCATCCGAGAGTGCTGGGGATGCTGGCACTGGGGTTTTCTGCAGGGCTGCCGCTGCTGCTGATACTGGGAACGTTATCATTCTGGTTGCGGGAGGCGGGTATTGATCGTTCGACTATCGGCCATTTAAGCTGGATTGGTCTTGCCTATGGTTTCAAGTGGGCCTGGGCACCGCTGGTGGATCGTATGCCGCTGCCGTTGCTGTCCCGCTGGCTGGGGCGCCGGCGTGCCTGGCTATTACTGTCACAACTCATGATCGGCAGTGCGCTGATCGGCATGGCAAATACCGACCCGGCTGAGCAGTTGTCTCGCATGGTATTTTTTGCGCTGGTAGTGGCTTTTGCTTCAGCCACTCAGGATATTGCACTGGATGCTTATCGGATCGAGGCAGTTGCATTACGGCTCCAGGGGGCGATGGCTGCAACTTATCAGGCGGGCTACCGGCTGGCAATGATTATGGCATCGGCAGGCGTGCTGTGGATTGCAGCCGCCCTTGACGCTTCCCATGGTGAATACAATTATTCGTCCTGGCAGGCGGCTTACTGGTTCATGGCTGGCTGTATGGTAATCGGAGTCATGACTACTTTAATCATCCGTGAACCGGATGTACCGGTTGACCGATCGGCTGCAGAGGATGAACAACGGGCGAAGGCAATGATTGCCGGCTGGTGTCCAAATGAGTTATTTGTGCGGCTGCTTTCCTGGATGTATGGTGCAGTGATTGCACCTTTCCGGGATTTCATCGTGCGTCACGGTTATCATGCTTTGCTGATTCTGGCGCTGATCGCGGTGTACCGGATTTCAGACGTCGTGATGGGGGTTATGAGTAATCCGTTTTACGTGGATATGGGATATACCAAGGATGAGGTGGCAACAGTCTCCAAAGTATATGGTGTGATTATGACAGTTGCGGGCGCCGCCATCGGCGGGGTACTGACAGCAAAAATAGGTGTGATCCGCACGCTGTTCCTGGGTGCGTTTTTGTCAGCAGCAACCAATCTTCTGTTTGTGTGGCTGGCCGGAAGGGGCCATGACCTGGCCGGGCTGGTATTCACCATTTCAGCCGATAACCTGTCAGCGGGCATAGCCTCTTCCGCTTTTGTCGCTTATCTTTCGGGACTCACCCATGCGGCTTATTCGGCTACGCAGTACGCACTGTTCAGCTCGATCATGCTGTTGCTACCCAAATTCATCGCCGGTTTCAGCGGGGAATTTGTCGATGCCTATGGGTATAGTCTGTTTTTTACCGGTACAGCGCTGTTGGGAATTCCGGTGCTGGTGCTGGTTTGGAAAGTGGGACGGATAAACCTTGCAGCGGAGAGCAGGAAGCTGGTCCCCGGAAAAATGACCGGGTAGGTAATGAAACCGGCTGTGATGAAGAAGCAGCCGTTTCACCATTTTTTTCAGTTTACATCGATAGTCAGCATTGCCCTCTCCGGCGCTGGGAGCCGGCTACGTGGCTGAAGCGGTAAAAAGCCAGCATGCCGAAGAGATTGGGAAAAAAGGTAATTTGCCTATCGTTGTTCATCACCCGCCTTTCCAGAATATGGACCTGATGCCGGTAACACAGCTGTTCGAAATCCTGCAGGGTACAAAGGTGGATATTCGGAGTATCGTACCACTGGTACGGCAGACTGGGAGAAACAGGCATGTGCCCTGCAGCAACCTGCAGGCGGTTTTTCCAGTAACCAAAATTGGGAAAGGATACAATGCCTTCTTTGCCTACTCGCAGTATTTCCTGAATGATATTTTCCGTATTTCTCATCGCCTGTAATGTCTGGGACAGGATGACGTAATCGAATGATTCATCCTCGAACCCTGACAGACCGGATTCCAGGTCACTTTGGATGACATTGATTCCGTTTTCCATACAGGCCAGCAGGTTGCGAGCATCGATTTCCACACCGTAGCCCCGTACATTGAATCTGTCTTTAAGATAGCGCAGCAGCGATCCATCGCCGCAACCCAGATCGAGTACGCTGGATTCCGGTCTGATCCACGCTGCGATGGTGGCAAAATCTGATCGCAATATCACGGGCGATCGGCTGGTATCAGTTGTCATCATTTTCAGGAAAAATTGGTTTAACCGGTTTGCTTTACTGGATAGAAATATTATCCATGTAGGCACGCATCAGCCCGTGGTAATAGTCGTCCTGCATGAGAAAGGAATCATGCCCGTACGTGGAGGGGATTTCTGCATAGCTGACGTTGAGTTTGTTATCCAGGAGAGCCTTGACAATGCTGCGTGAACGCTCCGGAGAGAAACGCCAGTCAGAGGAGAAGGAGAGCACGAGGAAATCCGCCTTCGCCCGGGCAAATGCTGTGCACAAATTTCCATCGTACGCCTGCGCCGGATCAAAATAGTCTAGAGCTTTTGTCATCAGCAGGTAGGTGTTGGCATCGAACTGGGCGGCAAATTTATCTCCCTGATAGTGCAGATAGGATTCTATTTGAAACTCCACATCATAATTGAATGCAAGTGAGCCATTGCGTAATTCACGACCGAACTTGGTGGCCATGGAATCATCCGACAGATAGGTGATATGGCCGAGCATGCGGGCGAGGCGTAATCCTCTGCGCGGGAATGTGCCATGTGAATAGTAATCCCCCCCATGGAAATCGGGGTCGGTCAAAATGGCCTGTCGTGCGACATCATTGAAAGCAATGTTTTGTGCGGTCAGTTTGGCGGCTGCTGCAATTACGATAGCATGACGTACTCTTTCCGGGGCATCGAGCGCCAGTTGCATGGCCGACATTCCACCCAGACTGCCGCCAATAACAGCCGCAAACTGGTTAATGCCGAACTGATCGGCAAATCGTATGTAAGTTTCAGCCCAGTCACCGGTCGTTATCAGCGGGAAATCCGGGCCAAAGCGTTTGCCGGTCTTCTCGTTGATGCTGACCGGTCCCGTGGAACCGTGACAGCCGCCCAGGTTATTGATGCCAATTACGAAAAATTTGCGAGTATCGATAGCCTTTCCCGGACCGATCATATTGTCCCACCATCCTGTACTCTTGGGGTTGTCTGCATAAATGCCGGCAATATGGTGATTGCCGGAGAGTGCGTGACAGACCAGGACTGCATTGGAGCGGGTCGAATTCAGCTCTCCATAGGTTTCATAGGCAAGCTCATAGGTATCCAGTACGGCTCCACTTTTCAGGCTGAGGGGTGTGTCGAAGTAAATACGGCGCGGCGTGACGATACCGATGGAATCAGAATCCTGCATAAATGTCTGAAAATAATATAGTAAGCGGTTGATGTAAAGGCTGGACGATCATCGTGTGCAATTGTACTGCTGTAAATTCACTCTGGGAACCGCGGCTGAAGGCTTCGAAGTGTCTGGCGTACCATGTAGCAAGGCAGGATAGGTCGCATTGCTATTTTCCGCAGCGCGAAGCAACGCCATCAGATAGCTGCTGCTCATCTGAGTTTGCAGGGACTGATAGGGGGAATCCATTGCGGCGGCGAGGGTGAAATCTCAGAAATATTGTCGGTCTGGCGACATCAGCCATTAAGTTTCAGCAATAGGCTCTGGATCTTTTCCGGCTCATCTGCTTTGAGTATTCTCTGAGTAAGACGGGAAATGTCGGGCAGATGAGTGCCGAGTATTGCCCGTTTTACCATCAGAAGCTGAGTCGGATACATCGAAAACAGTCGTAGCCCCATTCCCAGCAACAAGCGGGTATATCTCGGATCACCGGCCATTTCACCGCAAATGGAGACGGGCACACCGGCTTTCCCGGCAAGCTGTATGATGTGGGCCAACAGCCGGAGTACGGCAGGATGCAGCGGATCGAACAGATGCGCGACGGTTTCATCCGCCCGGTCGATTGCAAGCGTGTACTGGATGAGATCATTGGTCCCGATGGACAGAAAATCCAGCTTGCGCATGAACAGTTCCAGACTCAGTGCGGCCGCCGGTATTTCTATCATACAACCGACTCTGATATTTTCATCAAAAGATTTCTTTTCATCGCGCAGGCTTTGCTTGGCGAATTCGATCATTTGCAGTGTCTGGTCGATTTCCCGGCTGCTGGAGAGCATGGGAATCAGAATATGGGCGCAGCCCAGACTCGAGGCTCGAAGGATGGCCCGCAGCTGCAGCAAAAACATGCCGGGCTCGGCCAGACTCATGCGAATCGCGCGCAGCCCCAGGGCAGGATTCGGGGCGATACGATGAGTACCTCGAAGATTTTTGTCTGCCCCCAGATCAAATGTGCGGATGACGACGGGTAATCCGCGCATCCCTGCTACGACGGTGGAGTAAGCTTCGAACTGTTCTTCCTCATCCGGCAAATCATCCCGGTTCAGAAACAGGAATTCACTGCGGAATAGCCCGACGCCCATTGCACCATTTTCTCTGGCCTGTTCGACTTCCTGGGGCAGTTCGATATTGGCAAGCAATTCTACCGACGTACCGTCCAGGGTGACAGGAGTCACCAGCCGGATACGCCAGAGTTTACGTTTTTCCAGTTCAAGCTGGCTTTGCTTCAGGCGATATTCGGCAAGTACATATTTATCCGGATTGACAATGACTATACCCTGATTGCCGTCCACGATCAGATTGTCATTTTCGTAAATGAGCTGCTGGGCATGTTGCATTGCTACGATCGAAGGGATATTGAAACTGCGTGCCACAATCGCGGTATGTGAAGTTGGCCCGCCCATATCGGTGAGGAAGGCGGAAACCTGATGTTGCTTGTATTGCATGACATCGGCCGGGCTCAGGTCATGTGCCACCAGAATACCGGGACCGCCATGTTTCAATGGCGGAGGGGTGTAACCCGGATGGCCGAGTAAAACTTTCAATATCCGTTCTACCACCTGGGTGACATCGGTTTTACGTTCACGCAGATACACATCTTCTATTTCATCGAAGCGTGCGGTCAGCACTTCCATTTGCTGCGTAATTGCCCATTCAGCATTACATTGTGCCTGGGCGATGGTTTCCAGCGCCGCCTCGGAAAGCATCGGATCATCCAGAATCATTTGATGCAGTTCCAGAAACGCATTGAATTCAGCCAGTGCGGATCCCTGTACGGCGGAAGCCTGCAGTGTTTCCAGCTCCAGCCGTACTGTGGCGAATGCGCTGCTCAGGCGCGCCAGTTCAGCATCGATCTGATTTCTGGGGAGCAGATAATGAGGTACATTCAGTGTGGCTGAGGAAGTCAGGTGGGCGTACCCGATCGCAATGCCGTCGGAAACTCCCACACCGTACAGAATGAAGCTCATTCATTCTCTCCGAAGTAGTCGTTGATCAGTGCGCGCAGTGCCTCCATGGCCTGAATCTCGTCGGGACCGGAAATTTCCAGCTCGACTGTAGTACCCTGACTGGCGGCAAGTGTCATCACTCCCATGATACTTTTGGCGTTGACTTTGCGGTCATTGCGTGTGAGCCATATATCACTTTCGAACTGACCCGCCAGCCGTGTCAGTTTAGCGGAGGCACGTGCATGCAGACCCAGTTTATTGAGAATCGTCAGAGTTTCACTTTGCATCGCCGGCTTCCGGAAGTATATGAATGATACTTTCCCGAGTGCCGGTCAGGACCTTCTCAACCAGTAACGGCATAGGTTTATGCCGGTGCTGAAGGGCACGCAGCAGCATGGGCAGATTCAAGCCGGCCAGACATTCGATCTGTCCATGCTGAATCAGCCGCCGGGCAATATTGGCAGGAGTGGCGCCGAAAACATCGGTCAGGATCAGGACACCATTACCCTGGTCGAGCTGTTTGAGTACTGTTTGCAGTTTTACTGCTTCCCTGTCCGGATCAACTGCTGGCGGGATGACATGATTGATCAGCAGTGGCGGCTGCTCGCCCAGAATATGTACGATACAGTCGAGAAAGCTGGCACCTAACTGTTCATGACCAATGATCAGGATGCCGATCATTTTGCGATTCATTACCTCGCCTGCCTGAGAATCAAATTCCGGATTTTATCATTACCCCCGATCCGTTGCTGAATCCCGGTAGTGACCCGGAGTCCCGCCGGATCGGCAGAGAGGGGGTGTCAGTTGCCTGATTACATGATCGGCCAGGGTTTAATCCTGAAAACTGCAGCGACCGCTTATGAGCTTCGGAAGCCTTGATAGATAACGAGTTTACTGTCCTCACTCATATTGATCTGGCAGGTGTATCCACTTGCTCCACTTGCGGTTTTCCGGTTAATGGACTGTGTGCTGCAGATAGTTGTCCGGCTCACAGCCGGGTTCGCTGGTCATTTTGTGCTGTGAGCTGACCAGGACAGAATTTCGCAAAAAATTCCGGCCGACCAGTACGGGATACGTCATTCTGCTGCGGTCGCTCAAGGTAAACAGATTTTTTTCGTAGAGGTCACCCACACACAGCCCCAATTCGACGACATATCGGCGCTGTTTGCCACTGGCCTGTTTGATGGCTATCTCCCCGACCAAAGGGAGCATCATTGGATACTGATTACCATTATGATCATCGAAAACGAATCGTACCCATATTTGTTCCTTTTTCTCGATGAGTTTAATATCCTGAGCGTTCAGTGAGCTTCTTGACGCACCGGTATCGAGACGTGCTTCGATCTCGATATCGCCCGGGAGGAGAGTCGCTTTCTCGACATGGCCATAAACATTGAAATCTTCCAGATCGACCTGATCGATTGGGATGGTATGTTGCTCCGCTGTTGCTGGTGTCATTAATCCCAGCAGAGAAACAATAAGCAGACAAAAACGCATCTTGAATATACCTCCTGTATCCTGTAGTGTGAAAATGATCATAAAGCCTGATTCGTCGGCTCAGCGGGTTATGAGAATTGAGTTGTCTGACCGTGAAAAATTCCGGGACTTTTGCAGAATGTCTCCTGAAGCTGGCCGGGCAGCCAAGTACGGGAATATAAATTGTCTGTAAAACGAGACCATTGTATTATCAGCGCACAGTCGTCCGATCAATAATAATTATCATTAATAAATCATATGCTTGTCAGGAATATCATTGTCTGTATCGCTGTCGTTACAGTAATAGCGGGCTGTAATTTTGCGGGAGCAGACTGGCGAACAGCAAGTCGTGAACGGACAGGGCTGGCTCCTGATCCGCAAGAAACTCCCGAGGCGGTTGTACAGGTTTACGGAGCACGTGCGTACGGCTGGCGAGGCTATTTTGGTATACACACCTGGATTGCAGTCAAACCCTCGTCTGCTGATACATTCACCGTTTATGAAATTATTGGATGGTACTTACGCCGGGGAGGTTCTGCCCTCGCGATTCATCAGCATGCACCCGACAGGCGCTGGTTCGGGAATGCTCCGGTATTGCTGGCAGAAAAGCGGGGTGAGGGTGTGGATACGCTGATAGCCCGTATCGAGCAGGCTGCACAGGATTATCCTTTCAAAGACCGCTACACGGTTTGGCCCGGTCCGAATTCGAATACATTTACTGCATGGATTTCACGGGCTGTCCCGGAAATCGGCCTGCATCTACCTCCGACTGCTATCGGAAAGGATTTTCTGGGAGACAGTATGACGGGAACGGCACCGAGCGGTACAGGCTGGCAATTTTCTCTATTCGGTCTGCTGGGCATCATTATTAGCGAAGTGGAAGGATTCGAAATCAATTTTCTAGGGTTGACCTTTGGCATCGATCCGGATCCTGCTGCTGTCAAATTGCCGTTGATAGGGCGTATCGATTTGGCAATATAGACATGCCGGCTTGCCGGCAATGTTTATCTGTAATTTTTCAGGAGAGTAATGAATGAATATGAATATCAAAAAATGGACAGACGAGGAGCTGGTTGCGACCCGGGATGAAATCGATGCCTGGTGTACCCGATATTCCCGGTCGACCTGGAGCGGACGTATGGGGCTGGCAGTTGCAGCGCTGGGTGTGTTTGCAATTTCGACCGGGGTTGTATTTTTATTTTTCGACGGGATTACCGTGATGAGTTTCGTGCTGGCTGCACTGGGAGGCGTTGCCTGCTTCACGTGGTATAAAACGAGCAAGCAGCATAAAATCAACAGCAACTTTCTCGAAGAAATCAGAGCGGAAATTGCACGGCGCACGAAAAAAGCAGAAAAAGCCAGGTCAACATGAGTTTCTGCCGTCTCAGGTATCTTTTTGCAGGAAATCCATAATGTGTACCAGTTCTTCACGGCGTTCAGCGGTGGATATCGGATATCCCATACGCAGACTTTTCATCGTTTCAAGCAATATCCAGGAAACGATCAAACGGGTATTGCGCCTGTCGTCAGCCGGCACGATATACCAGGGAGCATTCAGGCTGCCGGTTGCAGCAATACATTCCGCATATGCCGCCTGATAGTCATCCCAGCGTTTGCGTGCTTCGATATCGGCATAACCGATCTTCCAGTTTTTGTGCGGTTCGTCGATCCGGGCGAGCAGGCGTTTGCGTTGTTCCTCCCTGGATAAATGCAGGAAGAATTTGATAACCCGCGTCCCGTTACGGTGCAGATAATCTTCCAGGTTGACGATATCATTGAAGCGCTCTTTCCAGATGCGGCGGGTATCGACGAATTCTGCGGGCAGACGCTGCCTGGCCAGAACATCCGGCCAGACTCGGGCTGTTACTACTTCTTCATAATATGACCGGTCGAAAATACCGATCCGGCCGCGTTCCGGCAGGCGCTTATTGGTACGCCACAAAAAATCATGTTCCAGTTCTTCGGAACTGGGTTGCTGGAAACTGAATACCTGACACCCCTGCGGGTTGATGCCTGACATAACATGTTTGATGGCGCCTCCTTTACCTGCGGAATCCATGCCCTGGAAAATGAGCAGTATCGCATAGCGATCATGTGCATACAGTATTTCCTGAAGCATACCGATTTCCTCGCGGGACTCATCCAGCAGAGCGTGGTAATGCCGCTTGGAAGTATAGAGTGGGTCGATCCGTGCAGGCCACCGGGGCAGATCTACTTTATGGTTGGTGTCACACCGGAAATCCCGGGCGATAATGTCGAGTTTCATAAATTGGGTTAAATATGTGAAGTCACGGAACTTTGAGCGGTAATTGCGAGACATCTCCCCTCGGTGTCCGGGCGGGCAGGGAAGGACGCGCGATACGCAGCACTTTCCGGGCAGTTGCACGGCAGACTGTCAGTTTTCCGCCGTATATTCCGATCACACGAGGATGTCGGAGGCGGTCACATTGCAGATATATTTCGCGCGGTCGCTCAAACGGGTCATCTTCAGATGCAGGCAGTACACGCAGCCCGGCAAAACGTTCCCGGACTATGATGGTACGATGTGGGAAATAATGCTGAAAACAGTCAAGCAGATAGCTTTCTTCTGCCGCCAGTGGTAGTACCCTTTCCGGATCATCGCTGAAGACGGTTTCAGTCGTCCCCAGTAAAATATGCTGTTTCCACGGGAGCGCGAAAATAGCTCTGCGATCCTGGAGCGATTCCAGGTAATAACAGCCCCGATCCAGTTGTCCATCCAGCACCAGGTGACTGCCCTGTATCAGTTCTATCGGGTAGGCGGACGGAAGCGGAGAGATGCGGTGTGCCACCTGATGGATCCAGGGCCCTGCAGCATTGATGAGCACGCCTGCCGTACAGTGGCAGGTCTTTTCCGCCTGTACGAATTCGATTTCACAGATGTTGCCGGAAATATCGGCATGGATGAATTCTGCGGGGCATTGCAATTCTGCTCCCAGTGATGACGCGGAATGCATGATCGCTCGTGTCAGCGCCAGATCATCAGTCTGTGCATCCCAATACTGGAAAACATGCCGGAGCCCGTGTGTGGAAAGGCCGTCGAGTTTATCCCATTGGGCTCGGGGAATGGAACGAAAACGTGATCCGGCGCCAAATCCCGACAGCAGGGCATAGAGGCTGAGTCCTGCGCGTATCGTCAGTCGGCTGCGCGAAGTATCGTGATAAACGGGAATATGGAAGGGGCGCAGCCTGACCAGCGAAGGCGCCAGACGCAGCAGTTCATTACGTTCTTTGAGACTTTCACGTACCAGACTCAACTGGCCGTTTTCCAGATATCGCAGACCGCCATGGATGAGTTTACTCGACCGGCTGGAAGTGCCGGAGGCCAGCGCCGTTTTTTCTAGTACAAGGACACTGTAGCCCATGGCGGCAGCAGTCTGGGCTACGGCTACACCTTGCACGCCTCCTCCGATGATTACAATATCATAGTGTCGGACTGCAGACATAATTCCCGCTGAAGGTTGGGTCGAAGTAATTCCTCTTCCTCATCTTGTATCCTGATTAACCGATTGAAGCATAGTTCCGATGGTATCCGTTTCGATCAGTGTGATTCCTGCTGTTGCATAGCGGAGCGCAGCCTCATGATCATCCACAGTGTAAATGACCCATTGCCATGGCCCGGGCCAGAGTTCATCGAGTTTTTCAGGAAGCCGCCGGATTCCGCAGAACAGATAATCCGGTTTCAGACGTAATGCGATGGCCCGCTGGGCCTCGGTCCAGTGTTCGATAATCCAGCCGATTCTGGGCATCCCGCGTGCCCTGAGGAGCGCCATCGATTGCCAGTCGAATGAAATCATGATGCATTGTTCACGGACCGGGTGAACGATCGGGAGAACAGCTTCCACCGTCTGAGGTATACCAAACCGGAGGATACTTTCCGGTTTGATTTCGATAAATGCAGTCACATGTGGCCACCGGGCCAGTTGCCGACAAAATTCCGATAAGCGGGAGATCGGCGCGGCTTTCGTCGAAGTATCCGAATCTGCAGAATCAGGATAGGGGACAGTCAGCGTATCGATTTCATCATCATCCAATCCGGTCAAATAGATACTGCGTCTGATCAGTCGCCTGAGATCGTCATCATGGCAAAGAAATGGGGTCAACTGACGGCTCAGTTGAATGTCTATTTCGACGTAGCGCGCCCCGATCCGGATAGCAGCCTGGATTCCTGCCAGAGAATTTTCCGGATACAATGCAGGGTAACCCCGATGGGCAATGAAGCAAGGAGTGTCGTGTGTCATAGCAGAAAGCCACTCTGTTTCTTTTCCGGAGTCTACTCCTTATTCCGCATGATTGCGATGTTGCATGATTGCCCGCAACGGGAAAATCATTCAATCCGGAGGTAGTATGGCGTACAAGGGCGATATGAAATTTAACGCGGTATTGCCAAGCTTGCTGGCAGCAATTCTGCTTATTCCGTTTGTGGTAAATTTTCTGGCGCATACATGGTTCGGAGAAAAACAGTTTGTCCCACTTGCCATGATGAAACTGCCGGTCGACAACGCAGTGGTTACACTGCCGAGAGAAGTCAAACAGTATCAACCTTTTGAGATCGGACTCCAGCTGGAAACCGGGGAGCTGGCGCGACGTATCAATGATATTGTTGCGAAATCTCCTTCCGGAACTGCATTACAGGGTATTCAAAGTCAGGTCTTCCCTGAAATGCGTGCAGAAATGACTGGCGATGCCTTTTTTATCGATCCGCCAGGACCGCAGGCTCAAATTTTTTCCAGTCATGGAGAGACCAACTGGTCTTGGATAGTCACATCTGAAACAGCAGGTCGTCACAGACTTTCGCTCAAACTTTATCTCCAGACGGCTGATGCCGGCTCCGAACCCCTGCAAATTGCAGACCTGGCGGACATTCAGGTATTTGTACAAATGAATCTGGCAGAATGGATGCGGGCCTACGGGATCTGGTATATCACTGTTGCGCTGCTGGCAGCGGGATGGTGGTGGAGAAAGCGTCGCGCGAAGAAGCGCACGCTGATATAGGAATCCTGGTATCCGCTATTTGTATTTGTTTTCGGTACTCGCTATTACCGCTGCGGAATATCATTCTTTGAAAAATGTGCAGATGATGGTGGCCAGAGGATTTGGAGCGCCGATGTAATGTGTTATGCTCCGAATCACGTTGTTGCAAAAAGTCCGCATGTGGACCTTATTCCTGAAACCCAAATCAGAATCATAATTATTATCCTCATTGTATGTGGAAAGTTTTTCTCTGGAGCATTCTGTCGGGTCTGGTTTTATTTCTGGAGCCGGATCAGCCGGTTCGGGCGGCAGGTATCGGGTATACCGTTACAGATATTCAGCGCATAGGACTACAGGCCAACGGCCTGCTTCAGGCAGCCCGTTCCCAGGTCGATATCGCGGAGGCAGGAGTTACCAGCGCAGAGGCATTTCCCAATCCGGAAATTACCTTTATGGCAGGCCCTGACAGCCCGCGGTTGCCATTTATCGACACCGGGCCTTCCTCCATGCAGCGGCAGGTAACGGTCAATCAGTCTTTGGAAAACCCCTTTCTGCGGAGCGCCCGGATTGGAGCAGCAGAAGCCGGTGTCGAGGCCAGTCGTGCAAATCTGGAGCAGGTCCGCGCAGATCTGGCGGCACAGCTCCGGGTGCATACTTATGAATTTCTGTTGCGGCGCGGTCTGGCTGAAATGGAGTCGGATATCTTCGATCTGATGGAAGAAATACGGCGCCGTATCAAACTGAGCGTCGAACTGGGTGAAATTGCCCGTTTCGAGCTGATTCGTGCTGATACGGAAGTCATGACAGCCGCCAGCAGAAAAGAAGCGGCCTTACTGAATACTGAACGGGCACGTATTGCCTTGCTGCAATTGACAGCCGGCGTTTTGCCTGCTGAATTCGACATATCTGCTTCCCTGAGTGATCGTGTTGACTTACCTTCGCTGGAAGTGTTGCGTGCCGAGCTGCCGGCCGAAAATCCTGAGATCCTGCGTCTGGAGGCGGAACAGGATCGTGCTCATCTGCGTATCGATCAGGAGCGTGCCTCCGTACTGCCTTCCATTAACATTCTGTACAGTAACTATCAGGACAAGCAATTTACATCGAATACTGCCGGACTGAGTGTCCGGATTCCATTGTTTTACCGTCGGAGAGGAGAAATAGATGCGGCGGTTTTCGATGCCGCAAGAGTGCGTGAAACACTCGATTATCGCCGCTATGAAATCGTCCGGTTGCTGGAGTCCGCCTGGCAGGCAAAGGAAATCGCCCGGCGCCGGGTCGAAATGTTCGAAGGCGGTATCGTCAAAGAAGCAGAAGCCGCGCTGCGTGTGGCAGAAGCTGCCTTCCGGCTGGGTGAAAGAGGCTTTATCGAGGTGCTGGATACGCAGCGGGTATTACGTAATACACGTTCCGAGTTGCTGCAGGCTCAGTTCGAACTGCAGGCGGCAGCGGCAGAGATTGATCGGCTGCGTGCCCACTATCCAAAGGAGTAGTTTTTCCGAATGAATTCCCAGAGACAAATTGTGGTGACTTTGCTCATGTTTGCAGCATTATTCGTGACGGGTTGCCGGAGTGAAGAACCTCAAGATCTTCCGGATCCTCCGGAAAAACAGGTGAAAGCGGAAACAGCTGATACCAGCACATTTTTTATCCGGCCGGATTTACGTCAGCGGGTCAAAGTCGGAAAACCGTTTTTTACCCGCATTGCCGGCAAGCTTAGTGTTCCCGGACAGATCAAGGTCCATGAACAGAAACTTGTCAGGGTGGGGGCAAGCTTTACCGGGCGGATCGTCGAAGTCTACGTCCAGCTGGGGGATAATGTCGAAGCAGGTACGAAACTGGCCCGTATCACCAGTCCGGAACTGACACAGGCCCAGCTGGCCTATTTGCGCGCCAATTCGCTGGCAGTACTGGCCGAGCGTGCTGCGGTACGTGCCAAACAACTATTTGCCGAAGATGTGATCAGTGCAGCTGAATTGCAGCGCCGGGAATCGGAGTTACAGGTTTCCAATGCCGAATTGAGTGCGGCCAAGGATCAGTTACGTCTGCTGGGGGTAAAGAATGGAGCCATACAGGATCTGACCCGGCACGGACAGATCCTTCCCTCAGTGGAAATTACTGCCCCTACCAGCGGTACCGTGATTGAGCGTAATGTGGCACTTGGCCAGGTGGTGCAGCCGTCGGACCAGTTATTTACGCTGGCGGATTTGTCTGTGCTGTGGGTAGTGGGGGATGTCCCGGAACATGCGGCTTATTTCGTCGAGCAGGGGCAGCATGTAGAGATTCGTGTTCCGGCGCTGGGCGGCAAGAGTTTTGACGGAATCATTATTTTCGTGGCTGATATTGTTAATCCACTGACCCGTACAGTGATGGTGCGTACGGAAGTGGATAATCCCGAGCGCAAGCTGAAGCCGGATATGCTCGCTACCGTGCATATTGCCGGGCACGCACATGAGCGCCTCGTGGTTCCGGAAGGCGCAGTAGTACGTGAGCACAATCGTGATCATGTATTCGTTGCTCAGGAGGAAGGTGGTTTTGTGCTGATTCCAGTCGAGCTGGACGAGCCGATCAATCAGGTACGACCCGTTATTGCAGGTGTGACAGCAGATCAGTCGATTATCGTGGAAGGTGCTTTCCATCTGAATAATGAACGCAAGCGTACGGATCTGGAATAGCCAATGATGATTACTTCTCTGGTACGCACTATGCTGGAGCAACGTCTGGTCGTTGTCGCCCTCACTGTGATTCTGATGGGATTCGGCCTGGATGCAGCACGGCATTTATCGGTGGATGCCTTTCCTGATGTTACTAATGTCCAGGTAATGATTGCTACCGAGGCAATCGGTCGTAATCCGGAGGAAATAGAACGACTGGTCACTATCCCGCTGGAAATTGCCATGACAGGCATTCCGGGTCTGGAGCAAATGCGCTCTCTCAACAAGAGTGGTTTATCCATCATTACGCTGGTGTTTACAGATGCAACGGATGTCTATTTTGCCCGGCAAATGGTGATGGAGCGGCTGGTGGTGGCAGGCAGTAAAATGCCGCCCGGGATCATTCCGCGCCTGGGCCCTCTTTCCACCGGGCTGGGTGAAGTTTATCAATATACGATCGATCATCCGGATGATGGTGAGCGCGCTCTGACGGTTGAAGAACTGACTGAGCGCCGGATTGTGCAGGACTGGATTGTCCGCCCCCTGTTGCGTTCGATTCCGGGGGTGGCCGAGATCAATTCGCAGGGAGGGTATGTCAGGCAGTACCATGTACTGGCTGACCCCATTAAACTGCGTCATTACGATCTGACGTTAAAACAAGTGGAGCAGGCGGTCGCAGGCAATAATGCCAATTCCAGCGGCGGTATTCTTCCGACCGGCAGTGAACAATACCTGGTCAAGGGAGTAGGTCTGATCCGTACGTTGCAGGATATCGGTAACATTGTGCTGGCTGAAGAGAATGGCGTGCCGGTATTCGTGCGGGATGTTGCTGAAGTCAAGCTGGGTACGGAAGTCAGGGCGGGTGCTGTCGTCAAAGGGGGGTATACAGAATCAGCTTCCGGCATCGTCATGATGATTGGAGGGGGCAATGCGAAGGAAATCGTAGAACGGGTCAAGGCAAAGGTGGCCGAGATCAATGAGCAGAATCTGTTACCGAACGGATTGCAGATTGTTCCGTACTATGATCGCACTGATCTGGTCGATGCGGCGCTCTGGACCGTCAGCAAAGTACTGATGGAAGGAATTTTCCTGGTAATTGTCATATTGTTTATTTTTCTGGGGGATGTGCGTTCCAGCCTGATTGTAGTCGCCACGCTGGTGATTACGCCACTGGTGACCTTCATAGTGATGAATCATCAGGGGATTTCGGCTAATCTGATGTCATTGGGCGGGCTTGCAATTGCTATTGGGCTGATGGTCGATTCAACGGTGGTCGTGGTGGAGAATGTCTTTCATCGTCTGGGCCATTGTACCAATACTCCGGAATCGCGCGCGCGCGCTATTGTTGATGCAGTAACAGAAGTAGGTACACCGGTTATTTTCGGAATTTGTATCATCATTCTCGTATTTTTGCCTTTAATGGTGTTGCAGGGTATGGAAGGCAAAATGTTCAGTCCGCTGGCTTTTACGATTGCCATTGCGCTGGCCGTCTCTCTGATCATTTCCCTGACGCTGTCTCCCGTGCTGTGTGCCTACATTCTGAAAGGTGGCGCAGATCAGGATACCAAGCTGATTGCCAAGTTGAAAAGTGCTTACAGATACCTGCTCAACATCGCACTGCTGAGAAGAAAGCTGACAATCGTGATTGCCCTGGTTTTGCTATTGCTGTCTTTTGTTCTGTTTCCCTTCTTGGGAAAATCATTCATTCCCACCCTGAAAGAAGGAGCGCTGACCCCTCAGATTCTTCGGGTGCCCTCTATTTCTCTGGCTGAATCCATTGCAATGGAAATGGAGGCGATGAAGGCCATATCTCAAGTGCCTGGAGTACAAAGCGTTGTGTCCAAGGTAGGGCGTGGCGAATCCCCCGCGGATCCTCCCAGTCAGAATGAGTCGGGTCCGATTGTGACAATAGATCCGGAATCCAGCCGTACCCAGGATGAAATCGAGAATGACATTCGCAAGCTGCTGGAGGTGTTGCCGGGCGTCAATATCGTTTTATCTCAGCCGATTGCAGAAAGAGTGGACGAAATGATGACAGGTGTGCGTTCGGAAATTGCAGTCAAGATTTTTGGGGATGATCTGGAAGAACTGCGAAAATTTTCGGAACAGATCGCACGTATCCTGCGTGCTGTTCCCGGTGCACAGGATATCCGGATAGAGCGTCTTTCCGGTCAGCAATCGTTGACTATCGATATTAATCGTAAGGCTATCGCGCGTAATGGTATCAATGTTGCCGATGTGCACGAGTTAATCGAAACTGCTGTGGGGGGGCGTGAGGTCAGTATTTTATATGAGGGTGAGCGGCGCTTTGCAATTGTCGTGCGTTTCCCGCTGCATTTTCGCAATAGTGTCGAATCTATCCGCAATCTGTTGCTGCGTGCTCCGGACGGAGTGACAGTGCCATTATATACAGTGGCTGATATCAGTGTAGTCGACGGCCCTGCACAGGTTTCGCGCGAAAGTGCCAAGCGTCGTGTAGTAGTGGGAGCAAATGTCGAAGGACGTGATCTGGGTGGTTTTGTGGCAGAGTTGCAGGAACGTATTGCGCAGGAAGTGGAATTACCTCATGGTTATTTTTTTGAATGGGGCGGACAGTTTGAAAATATGGAGCGGGCCATGGATACCCTCTCTATTATTGTTCCGATCACGATTGCGGCCATTTTCTTTTTACTGTTTTTATTATTCAGCTCTCTTAAATTAGCGGCGCTGATCATTCTGGTTTTGCCATTTGCATCGATCGGAGGGGTATTTGGTCTGTTTATTACTGGTGAATATCTGTCGGTACCCGCGTCGGTAGGATTTATCGCACTGTGGGGGATTGCTGTACTGAATGGCGTGGTGCTGATTTCCTATATCCGGAAACTGCGTAATGAAGGAGTCAGCGTGAAGAATGCGGTCATCAAAGGATGCGAGCAACGTTTCCGTCCGGTGCTAATGACAGCAACGGTGGCCATGCTGGGACTCGTTCCCTTCCTGTTCGCTACCGGCCCGGGGTCAGAGGTACAGCGGCCGCTGGCTATCGTCGTCATTGGCGGTCTCATCACCTCCACCTTGCTGACATTGGTGGTGCTGCCAGTTCTGTATCGCTGGTTCGATGAGCCGCCGTCCGCGGTAGGAGAACGGGGAGTCGTTTAGCGGATGAGCAAGCGAGTGGCAGACAGGGCGGTTACCGGTTTTCTACATGATCGAGATGACCCAGAAAACCGCCGGACTGATGATTCCAGAGTCTGGCATACAGCCCGTTATGTGACAGCAATTCAGCATGGCGGCCCTGCTCGACGATGCGCCCCTCATCCAGCACGATTAATCGATCCATCGCGGCAATCGTGGAAAGCCGGTGTGCAATGGCGATAACAGTTTTATTCTGCATCAGCTCATAAAGACTTTGCTGGATACTGGCTTCAATATCTGAATCCAGTGCGGAAGTTGCTTCATCCAGAATCAGGATGGGTGCATTCTTGAGCAGTACTCGGGCAATCGCAATACGCTGACGCTGCCCGCCCGACAGATTGACGCCCCGTTCCCCTACGGTAGCGTCGTACCCGCGCCGGCCATGGCTGTCGATCAGTTCTTGAATGAATTCGTGTGCATGTGCCTGTCGTGCCGCCAGCAATACTTCAGCTTCGGTTGCATCCGGCCTGCCGAACAGAATATTTTCGCGAATGGAACGGTGCAGCAGCGAAGTGTCTTGTGTAACGATGGCGATATTGGCACGCAGGCTTTCCTGGGTAACAGTCCGGATATCCTGCTGATCAATCCTGATGCAACCCTGCTGGATGTCATAAAAGCGCAAAAGCAGATTGATCAGGGTCGATTTGCCGGCGCCGGACGGGCCGACAATACCCACCTTCTCACCGGCATCGATATGGAGATTGAGTCCTTCAAAAATCTGGCAGTGTTCTTTTTTAATGTTGTGATGATAGGAAAATCCCACTTGGTTATAGTCGATCTTACCTTTCGTGACAGACAATGGTACGGCATGAGGAGCATCTGTAACAGCGTGGGGCAGGGCCAGCATATTCATACCATCCTGTACGATTCCTATGTTTTCGAATAACTCGCCGACTTCCCACATGATCCAATGAGACATTCCGGTCAATCGGATGGCAAGGCTCAATGCGATGGCGATGGCGCCGGTGCTGATGCTCCCCTCTAGCCACAACATGATTCCGAGTGTGCCGACTGCAAATACGGACAGCATGTTATTGATCCAGACACAGGTAGTCAGCCATGTCACCAGGCGCATTTGCGGATAGACAGTATCAAGGAATTCCTGCATGCCTCCTTGGGCGTAATCGGATTCGCGCCGGGTATGGGAGAAAAGCTTGAGCGTGAGTATGTTGGCGTAACTGTCGACGATACGCCCGGTCATGTTGGAGCGGGTATGCGCCTGAAGTTTTGAGATGTGTCTGAGTTTGGGGACGAAGTGAGACAGAATATACGAATAGATCATCAGCCAGACAAGCAGTGGTATACACAGGCGCAAGTCGGCATTTGCGATCAGCAGTAATGCAGTGATGAGATATACAGTGACAAACAACAGCACATCCAGGGTTTTGATGATCGTTTCACGTACTGCCAGTGCCGTTTGCATGACCTTGGTCGCGATACGTCCGCTGAATTCGTTCTGGAAAAAAGTATAACTTTGATCAAGCAGGTAGCGATGTGCCAGCCAGCGAACGACCATGGGAAAATTTCCCATCAGGGACTGGTGCAGGATCACCGAGTGGAAAAAAACGAGAACGGGCATCAGTACCAGAATGAAGAACGACAAGCCAAGCAGGGCCAGTCTTTCTTCCTGTAAAAAGGCCTGCGGTTCTTTTTCGGACAACCAGTCCACAATAGTTCCCAGTACACCGAATAGCATGGCTTCACCGACAGCCACACAAAAAGTGGAAATTGCCAGCAGCACAAAATAAATTTCAAAGCCTTTCATGTAGTGACGGCAGAATCGGTAGAGAGTAGCCGGTGGTTCGGCAGGCTGTCCGGAGGGAAAGGGATCAATCAGGCGTTCAAAGTAACGGAGCATAAATGAAATGGGGTTCCGGAAAGGATTGCAGGCAACGAAGAAATATCGACTGCCGGTATTTCACCCGTTACACGGGCATTAGCTTTCAGTAAGATAATCGAGAATTCTGAATCCTGCTATATAAGTTCCGAGAGCCGATCCGAGAGAAGCGAGTAAAAAAACAAGCAGGGTACGCGTCACCTGATTTTGCCACCAGCCTTTGAGGCGAGCGGCATCCTGACGGAGATGACTGAAATCGCTCATGTGCGGTTTGCGCAGAAAGACTTCCACCATGGCGGCAACCATACCTGCACTAATCATAGGAATGAACGACGTGAATGGCGCTACCACAAAGGCCGTCAGAACTGTCAACGGATGGGCCAGGGCGGCTGCTGCTCCTATGGCGGCCAGAGTGCCATTGATCATAATCCAGTCGATAATCATTGTCAGACCAATATCGGGGCTGCGCTGAAATCCGACTCCGAACCCTGTTAGGACAAATATTGCAATGATCCAGGGGATGTAGCCGGACCAGCGAACAGGCTGGGGAACAATGTCGAGTCTGCGGACAGTTTCGTCAGGTGATTGAAGGGAAGCAGTTTGCAGAATCTCACTGATACCTTTCAGATGTCCGGCGCCCACTACAACAAGTGTGTGCTGATAGTCATTTTTCTCTGTTTCCTGCAGAAGCCGGGCAGACATATATTCGTCACGTTCTGTGATCAGCGGCTGATACAGATCGCACTGATCCTCCGCAAGTTGTGTAAAAGTACTTTGCAGTACATCACCGTGCTTGAGGCGTTCAATTTCCTCTTTGCTGACCGCATCACGACTGAGAATACTGGAGAGCAATCCGGCAAAGAGATTGAGTCGTCGCCACCACGGAAAATTACGGTAGATACGCTTCAGGGTGATGCCAATTTCCCGGTCGATCAGCAGGACTGGCAACCCTGCGGCCTGAGCCTCCCGGATGGCAGTACGCATTTCTGCCCCGGGCTCGACCCCCAGATTCTCCGCCAGACGCTGCTGAAAGGCTCCCAGCGCAAGACTGGCTGCTACCATATAAACCTGCCCCTTTTTGACCACCTGGAAAAGATCCATTTTTGCCAGTCTATTCGGATTAATGATGGCGCTGTAACGACTGGGGCAGAGCTCAATCGCAACTGCATCAAACACCTGCGTTGCAATGAGTTCTTTTACTTTGTCTGCACTGGCCTGGGAAACATGTGCGGTTCCCAGAATGGTAAGTTTTTGGTGCTTCCCCAGCTCAAGGGTGCGGATCGGCTCGGTAGTCTGCTGAACCTGAGGAAGCGGTTCGATGATTCTGTTTTCTGACATGGGATAGCTGCAAATACATGAATCAGAGGTTTAGTAGTGGTAGATGAGTTTTCAACATTCTGTAATACTGACACTAACTGCCAAGCCTCCCAATGAGGTCTCCTTATATTTATGCGACATTTCCAGGCCGGTTTGTTTCATCGCAGCGATACAGTTGTCAAGCGGCATGAAGTGCTGGCCTGTGCCGCGGAAAGCCAGTGCTGCAGCAGTATGTGCTTTGATGGCACCAAAACCGTTGCGTTCGATACAGGGTACCTGTACCAGTCCGCCTACCGGGTCGCAAGTCATGCCCAAATGATGTTCCAGTGCAATTTCAGCAGCATTTTCGATCTGGGCGGCACTGCCGCCTCGCGCTGCGCAAAGGCCGGCGGCAGCCATCGCGGCAGCTGAGCCGACTTCTCCCTGGCAGCCTACTTCTGCACCGGAAATGGAGCTGAGATGTTTGATCAGTCCACCGATTGCGGCGGCAGTCAGCAGAAAATCCCGTATCTGCTGCCGCGTTCCCTGCTCATGCTTGAGCAGATAATAGATGACCGCCGGAATGACACCGGCAGCACCATTGGTAGGAGCGGTGACAACCATGTGACCGGCTGCGTTTTCTTCATTGACTGCCATGGCATAAGCACACAGCCAGTCATTGAGCGTTGCCGTTTGGGGATGTGACTGCAGTTGCCCGAACAGTGTTTTTGCACGCCTTACTATCTTTAATCCACCGGGGAGTCGGCCTTCTGCCGATAATCCCTGTTCGATACAGTGACACATGGCTTGCCAGATCTCATCCAGTCCCTGTTCGATATCCTGTGCTGATATTCTGGTGAGCTCGTTGGCGCGTTTCATATTGGCAATGGACAGGCCGCTTTGCCGGGACATTTCAAGCATACTGTTCGCCGAATCGAACGGGTAAGGATATGTTCCGACAGGTTCTATTTTGAGGGGCGCGTCCAATTGGTCGATTTCTGCAAGGGTGCAGATAAAACCACCCCCAATGGAAAAATAGGTTTCGGACAGGACGGTTTTCCCCTGTTCATCCAGAAGAAAAAAGATCATTCCGTTGGGATGCTGGGGTAACGGGTCGGATTTGTCGAAGACAATATCCCGGTCGGGGTCAAAACTGATACGCCGGCCACTGGCCAGTTGTAAAGAATCCACTGCCCAGAGTTTCGCGGTCAGTGCATGTACATCCTTCCCGGCAAGTGATGCAGGATCATAGCCATGCAATCCCAGTGTCACGGCCCTGTCTGTCGAGTGCCCCTTGCCGGTGAAAGCGAGTGAACCTTTGAGGACACAATAAGTACGGTAGTCGAGACTGTCGGGGATCTGTGCGATAAAGCGGTCGATATGATCACGAAAAACATTTGCTGCCGTCATGGGCCCCATGGTATGGGAACTCGAAGGGCCGACTCCGATTTTAAATAAGTCAAGTACGCTGATGAACATGGGTGGCAGGACCTGATGATTAGATGGGCGGGATCTTCCCGGCGGGAGATCATACTCGTCAAAATTGTATAGCAGTTTGATGAAACTTGCTTCAGGGATAACAAGGATTATTTTTTCAGGAATAAGTACAGAGAATAATGCATTGACCGATATAAATATGCTATGGTCTAACCCTGTCGTGCGAAGGCAACAAAGGCGGTTAACTCAGCGGTAGAGTGTCACCTTCACACGGTGAAAGTCATTGGTTCGATTCCAATACCGCCTACCAGATTTCTTTCTTAAACCCAAATAATTGGTTAGGACGCAGGAGATGGCGAAATGGCTTGCGAGTGGGTTTGCATACCTGTACCAGGTCAATGGCGAGCTATTGATGCAAGGCAGGGGTGCAGCGCTGTCGCAAACCAGCAATCGGGACCCGCTCAGGCGTGAGGCGCTGATTAGCGGATTATTCGGGTTGAACGTTTACATCTGCAATTCCTGATATTTCGATAAATGTTTAATCCGGAGGTATCTTTTCTTACCCGACGGCTGTTCATATGTCTGATTCTTTTCGGCTCTTCATTTTGCCGCGCGGATCTTGCTGAAACCATAGACCGGATCAAGCCCGCGATTGTCGGGGTGGGTACTTTCCAGAAAATACGTTCTCCTTCTGTTAATTTTCTCGGAACAGGTTTCGTGGTGGAAGATGGATCACATGCAATCACTAACGCACATGTGATTCCTGAGGTATCAACCGTAAATAAAGAGACGTTGATCATCATGACCGGCAGAGGAGATAAACCCGAGCTGAGAAGTGCAACAGTAGTGGCGCTGGACAAAGAATATGATCTGGCGCTGTTGCGTTTCGAAGGGAATAAGTTACCGGTTTTAAAACTGGGAGACATCAGTAAAATAAAGGAAGGGAATTTTCTGGCATTTACCGGTTTTCCGATCGGTATGGTGCTGGGCTTTTACCCGGTCACCCATCGTGCCACGATTGCTTCGATCACCCCGATCATGTTACCTGTACAGAATGCCCGGCAGCTTGATGCAGCAAAAATCCGGCAACTGCAGAAATCCACTTATAAAGTATTTCAGCTTGATGGCACTGCTTATCCCGGCAATAGCGGAAGTCCGCTATATGATGAAAATACCGGTGATGTTTACGGAGTGGTAAATATGGTGTTTGTGAAGGGCAGGAAGGAATCTGTATTGAGTGAGCCAAGCGGGATCAGCTATGCTATTCCTGGTAATTACATCAGGGATTTGCTCAAACGCTCCGGATTCTGATTTTTGCTGCCATAAAATGGTCTGTTCGTAAGGGGCGATTACTGCTCTGCGATTTGTATATTTTTTATTTATGTATATATCAATATAGCCGGAGTGTATTTTGATTCAGGTATCCAATCATTACATTTCCAGATTTTCAGTATTGCTTACCTGTATTGAAGCAACCGTGTTATTTGGAGTTTTCTTTGCAGGTGCCATTATCCGATTCATGCAGTGGGATGGTACCGTGTCTGAATTACTGGTTTCCCAACTGCCAGGAGCAATAACTTTTACTTTTGTCATCATTGCCAGTATGGCTGCACTGGGGATGTATCAACTGGACAGCAGGCAGGATTTCGAGAGGATTCTTCTCCGGCTCCTACCTTCTCTTGCACTCGGTTTCGGTATCATAGCCCTGGTTTTTTATTTATTTCCGGAGCTCTATTTTGGTCGCGGATTACTGGCCATCGTAATGTTGCTGGCATTACTGCTGATACTGATCGTCCGGCTCCTTTTTTTTCGATGGTCGGGTCTGGATGATTTGCGTTACCGTGCTCTTGTACTGGGGGTGGGATCTCGTGCCCGGGAGTTGCTTAATTTGATAGAGGAGAATTCTATTCTGCCTAATTTCAAGATCGAAGGATTCATCCCGTTTGACGAAGAGCTCCGGCGTGTGCCGGCTGATACGATTATTCCGAGAACAGGTTCTCTGGTGTCGCTGGTCGATCGGCATGGTGCCCGGGAAGTGATTGTTGCGACCCAGGAAAGACGAGGTGGCGCGTTTCCTATTCAGGAATTGCTGGAATGTAAGATACGCGGAATAAAAATAACCGATATTGCCGGATTTTTTGAGCGGGAATATGGCCATCTTCGTATGGATTCACTCTATCCCAGCTGGCTCGTATTTGGCAGTGGCTTTGACCAGGGAACACTGAGAACACTGGTTAAACGTATATTCGATCTCACGGCCAGCCTGCTGCTGCTGGTCGTCACGTTACCCGTAATATTACTGACTGCACTGCTGATCCTGATCGAGGACGGCCGGCCGGTGTTTTACCGCCAGGAGAGGGTAGGAAAAGGCGGTAAAACTTATATGGTGATCAAATTTCGCAGTATGTTCAATAATGCGGAAAAAGGTGGAAAACCGCAATGGGCAACCGCCAACGATCCGCGTGTCACAAAAATGGGAAAAATCATCCGCAAACTGAGAATTGACGAACTGCCGCAGATCATCAACGTATTCAAAGGGGAGATGAGTTTTGTCGGTCCGCGCCCTGAACGTCCCCACTTCGTGGATATGCTGAGCGCCCAGGTCCCGTATTACAATATGCGGCACAGTCTCAAACCGGGGATTACCGGCTGGGCTCAAGTGCGCTACCCTTATGGAGCTTCGGTTGAGGATGCCATTGAGAAACTGCAATATGATCTGTATTACGTCAAAAATCACAGTTTATTCCTCGACTTTATCATACTGATCGACACTGTCGGTGTCGTTTTACTGGGAAAAGGCAGCAGGTGAGTTCCGGCAGTCACGGTATTGCTCCATGATGACTGCAGGTTATGCTGCAGCAGCAGTTGCTTTTTTCTTTTTGTTCATTCTGCTCGTAACCGGCTGGCGAGGGCGTCTTTATGGCTTAATGCTGGCTGCAGCCTGTTTTATTTCCGCAATATGGGCAGCTGCAATAGCAGGATTGTCACATTGGGGTTACTCATATTCCGGCCTGATCCAAGTACTGGAAATATTGCGGAACGCCACGCTGACTGCATTTTTGATAATTCTGCTGAGTCCTTTCCGGTCGGGGGAAGCACGGGCGGTTTTGCCGAGAATCAGGCCTGCAGTAATTGTCGTTGCCCTGTTTTACCTCATTTCTCTGGCGCAGACAGTAGTTTTCGGCCAGATCACCGTTGCTGATCCGGATCAGGCGGGGCCATTCCATGATTTCCTGATATGGGTGGCGATGGCAATCATCGGGATGATTCTGGTGGAGCAGTACTACCGGAATGCTCCTTATGAGCAGCGCTGGGGAATCAAATTCATTTGCCTGGGTATCGGTGGTCTGTTTGTCTACGATTTTTATTTGTATAGCGATGCGTTATTGTTCAGAAAAATCAATACCGATATCTGGGCGGCACGGGGATGGGTTAATGCACTCGTTGTTCCTTTAATTGCACTTTCAGCAGCACGTAATCCGAAATGGGCAGTGGGGATTGCAATTTCGAGACGCATCCTGTTTTACTCTTCAGCTTTGTTTGGGGCAGCTGTCTATCTGTTACTGATGGCAGCGGCAGGTTATTACCTTCGATTTTCAGGAGGAACCTGGGGAACAGTACTGCAGCTGATTTTTCTGTTTGGTGCAATTGTCCTGCTGGTAATCGTCTTGTTTTCCGGAACGACACGCTCCTGGCTCAGGGTATTCATCAGCAAGCATTTTTTCAGCTACAACTACGATTATCGTGAAGAGTGGCTGCGTTTTACCCGCACCCTTTCCGAAGAAGAAACAGAATTAAGAGTCCGGGTGATCAAATCACTCGCCCAACTTGTTGAAAGTCCTGCAGGAGCAGTATGGTTTAAGTCGGAACAGGGTCTCTATCATCCGATTGCCCACTGGAATATTCCCCATATTGATGAACATGTCGAGGCCGATAGCGATTTCTGCCGGTTCATGGAGGAAAATTCCTGGGTAATCGATTTATATCAGTATGACTCCGAGTCGCAACAGTACGCGGCAATGGTTTTGCCTGATTGGTTACCGGCCATCCCCAAAGCGCGCTGGGTGGTGCCGTTGATATTGCATGGAGAATTATTGGGATTTGTAGTGCTGACTGAACCCAGAAGCGCTGTGGATCTGAACTGGGAAGTCAGGGATCTGTTGAAGGTGGCGGGAAGTCAGGCAGCCAGTTATCTGGCACAATATGAAGTGGCTCAGGCATTGTCAACCGCACGCCAGTTTGAGTCATTCAACCGCATGTCCACGTTCATCGTGCACGATATCAAAAATCTGATTGCACAATTATCGCTGTTGCTGGCGAATGCGGAGAAACATAAGAATAATCCGGAATTTCAGCAGGATATGATCGATACTGTGGCGCTATCCGTTAATAAAATGAAACGCCTGCTCGAAAAACTCAGCAGTGGAAGTGAAGGAGATGAGACCAGCTACCTGCAACTCGAGGAAATATTACAGCGGATTATCCAAAGCAAATCATTCCATGAGCCGAAGCCGGTCCTTGAAATTGTGGATGCGAATTTGAGAGTACAGGCTGATCGTTCACGGCTGGAACGGATACTGGGTCATCTGGTACAGAATGCCATCGAAGCAACACCGAGAGAGGGGCGGGTCATTGTACGACTGAAACAGCAGGATGAGTGGGCTGTGATAGAGATCGAGGATAACGGGCATGGCATGAGCGAGCAATTTATTCAGGAGAAACTGTTCAGGCCTTTTGAATCAACCAAAACTGCAGGCATGGGAATAGGAGTATTCGAAAGCAGGGGATATGTCGAAGAGATGGGTGGAAAACTGCAGGTATCCAGTAAGGTTTCTGAAGGTACCATTTTCTCGGTAATGCTGCCCATTAGCACGACCCCGATCAGAAATAACGAATACTTTGAATAGCCGGGGAACTGAACCTGGCGCATAAATTTGTACGAGCGAGGGGGAGGATTCAATCTCCCATAGTATGCTGACTATGGTTTGTATCAGCATACTATGAGCTTATCGTCAGGGAGGTGTCTCGTCTCAGCGAATGGTTGTTGTACTCCGCATTATTTGACCCGGTTGCGATATTCAAGCGTGCGGGTGTCAATTTCTATTTTGTCACCGATTTCACAGAATAAGGGCACAGGCAGTTCGAACCCGGAAGCGATTTTGGCCGGTTTCATGACTTTGCCGGAAGTATCGCCTTTAACGGCAGGTTCAGTATAGGTTATTTCACGCATAACGGAGTTAGGCAGTTCGACCGAGATGGGTTTTTCGTTGTAAAACACTACTTCGCATGCCATACCATCTTCCAGAAAATTCAGCACATCGCTCATTGTTTCTGTTTCAACTTCATACTGATTAAATTCAGCATCCATAAATACATACATGGGGCTGGCGAAATAGGAATAGGTTACTTCTTTCTTATCCAGTACGACGACGTCAAATTTGTCATCGGCCTTATAGACTGCCTCACCCGGTGACTCGGTCAACAGATTCTTAAATTTCATTTTTACGACAGAGGAATTGCGTCCGGATTTGCTGAATTCGGTTTTCAGTACGACCATGGGGTCTTTGCCAAGCATAAATACATTGCCAACACGAAGTTCTTGAGCAGTTTTCATCTAGTCAGATCAGTATAAGTAGAGGATAAAAAAGGACATTATACTTTGACTTCTCCCGAAAGACGAGAAAGTAATCCCTGCTTTTTACAAAAATGCACCAGGTTGGAAGCAAGATCAGCAGTTTGTGCGAGCTGTCCGGCCCAGGCCAGGGCATGCTGCTGCAGCACCGCCCGATGCTTCCAAAAATCGTTCCAGTCCGGACATCTACTACTATTCCAGCACTGGTGAAAGGCGCGCAGTGCAATAGCCGCTTCTTTTGTCAATTCCTGACAATAGCGGTCGAGAAAAGCCTCAAGCTTGGGCTGATGTGCATTATTTTGTTGCGGATAGATGTGCCAGATCATCGGCCGGGCTGCCCATTGCGCACGCACGAAAGAATCTTCTCCGCGCACAAAATTGCAATCACATGCCCATAACAGATGATCGTAATTTTCCTGCGGCAGAAAAGGGAGGATGTGCAAGGTCAGATTACCGCGCTGCACGCTATCTCCTGCAGCGAGATCTGATTCTCCGGTCCAGTTTGCCGCCTGTATCAATCCCTTGTCTTCCGGCAGCAGGCACCATACTGGTAAGGCTGAAACTGCCCAGGCTTCCAGTAAATTATCAATTGGCGCATTATCGTAACAAAACAGTGAAACTACAGTTTCAGCAGCAGTCGGATGGGGAATCCCCAGCTCATACCATAGGGGCGTCGGATTGGATCTCACAGTATCACGCTGTGCCATTAATCTTGCTTCTCGCACCAATCCTCCTGTGGCCGCTGTAAATCCCGGAAAGAAAAAGTATTTGGTCAGCGGCAGATACGGATGCGGTGAAGCCAGGCCGTGATACCCCTCCACCCAGGGCTCCGCTGACAAATATTCGAGATTGATCCATATTCGCTCTCTCTTTTCTTCTGTACCTGTATCTCGAGGTGAAGCCGCAGAGGCCATTGCTGTCACATAATTGGCGGGCAATTCGCAGCCGAATGTCTCGATCACCACTTCCGCCGGCACCAGGTCGGGAAATGGCTCGGTCCAGTGCAATATCTGTACTCCCTGCTGGTTCTGAGTCGTTAGAGTGGTATCGATATGGGGGCAGATACGCTGTAAACAGATTAAATCATCCACCAGCATGCGTACCTGAATGCCGTATTCCGCTGCCAGTTGCCGTGACAACCGCCAACATACTCCGACATCGCCATAATTATCGATAACACGACAAAAAATATCCCAGTACATCTTTTCTTCAAAAATATGAATCTAAAACTGCGGTTGATTGCTATATCATCGATTGTAAAGTATTCCTGCCGCGTCATTGCCTGACGCCTTAGTAGCGAAGCAATCCCGGAAGTGGCAGTAGGAAGCAAGGCAATCATATGTCTCACATCCGCGGACGCTCGCTATACGTGAACTGTTTGTCTATATTTGCAGGATTTACTTTATAAAAGTGTGAATAAACTGCTGAAGTATCAGCCCGGAAGGCTATGAAAAATTCTTGTCAAAATCATTCCCCGATCGAAGAATTGCTGGCCGAAGCCAATCGGTGCGTCGCATGCGGACTTTGCCTGCCGCACTGTCCGACCTATCATCTGACACTTTCCGAAGCAGATTCGCCCCGGGGACGTATCGCTCTGATGAGTGGAGCAGCCAGCGGACGTATCCCGATGAACGAAAAATTCGTTCTGCATATGGAGCGATGCCTGACCTGTCGTGCCTGCGAAGCAGCCTGCCCGAATAATGTTGCCTACGGGCGCCTGATCGATGGTGCGCGTGTCATGATCCGGGAAAACCAGTCTTCGGGGGAGGAAAAGCACCAGGATAAAAAAGGTTGGCTGAAGAACTTCCTCGAGCGGGAACTGATCGCCAGGCCTGCACGCCTCGATGTATTACGTCCGGCGCTACGTTTACTGGTCAAAAGCCGTTTGCTGGCTGTACTGCTGCGACTGAATTTTCTGCAAAAAAATGTGCTGATCCGATCGCAACTGTTCCTGACGAGCCGCAATCTGCCGGGTCAGCGATGGCGCCGGTCTTATCCGGCCAGCGGTCAGATGCGGGGTGAAGTAGCCTTGTTTCTCGGCTGTGTGACAAGGCTGATCGATATGGAAACACTTCTTTCGACTCTGTTTGTACTCAACCGGCTGGGTTATACAGTACATGTGCCACAGGCACAGACCTGCTGTGGGGCACTCTACCAGCACAGCGGACGTACTGATGAAGCAGCAGTGCTGGCACAACAGAATCTGCAGGCGTTTGCAGGACTGAATATCAAGGCTGTCATTAGTACTGCTTCCGGTTGCGGTGTGCAACTGGCGGAGTATTCGACGCGGGCAGGAATCGGATTTCCTGCGCCAGTGATGGATATCAGTCAGTTCCTCGATGAACAGGAGTGGAGCGGGATCAGCTTTTCACCTTTACCCAAAAAGGTCGCTGTGCACGAGCCCTGCACGCTGCGTAATACCTTGCGTGCTGCTGGACACCCATATTCTTTATTGCGGCGTATTCCCGGAATCGAAGTGGTGGAGCTGGCCGGCAATGATCAGTGCTGTGGTGCGGCTGGCACTTATTTTCTCGACCAGCCCGGATTCGCACAATCGCTGCGAGATGCCAAATTACAGGCCTGTGAATTTGCAGAAGCAGACTACCTGGCGACAGCTAATGTCGGTTGTGCGTTACATATTGCCAACGGACTGGCAGAAAAAAAGAAAAATATCGAGGTTTTGCATCCGGTGACATTGCTCGCCCGGCAAATGCGTATACAATGAAAGCATCGCATGACGGGAAACAGACTGTATGCAAGGAATCACAAGGAGAGAAGTTTCATGCTGAATATAGATAAACTGATCATTGGTTTTGATAGCGCCTTACGCACATTGCTGGCACCAGCTGCCATCCTGCGTCCGATACCGGGGAGAGACCTGCCGGAAAGCCAGCTGAGTGAGGCGGAGAAGCGCGAGTCTGTGGGGTTGATGCGTGTCAACCATGTCGGTGAAGTCTGTGCCCAGGCACTGTATCAGGGGCAGGCACTTACCGCACGCAACCAACAGGTGCGGAAGGCGCTGGATCAGGCCGCACGCGAAGAAACAGAGCATCTCGCGTGGACAGAGCGCCGCATTGCTGAACTGGGGGGGCGCAAGAGTTTTCTGAATCCCTTGTGGTATGGTGGCTCATTTACGTTGGGGCTGGTTGCCGGTGTGCTCGGAGACAAATGGAATCTTGGTTTTCTGGCTGAAACGGAACGCCAGGTCGAGGCGCATCTAGCGGAACATTTGCAGCGATTGCCTGCTCAGGATATCCGCAGTCGAGCTATTGTGGAGCAAATGAAAATCGATGAAGCGTGCCATGCGACCATGGCAGTTTCGTATGGCGGGAAGCAATTACCTGCACCGGTCAGGGTTGCCATGAAATTCAGCTCCAAAGTCATGACGCGCACGGCATACTGGGTCTGAGAATACAGGGAACTGTCATTTACTCTAAGGTAGGCAGCCGATGCAAAATATCAATCTTACCGATCATTTTCTGATTGCCATGCCAGGGCTGGAAGATTCCTTCTTCGCCCGGGCGCTAACTTATATTTGTGAGCATAATGAACGGGGAGCCTTGGGTCTGGTAGTGAATCGTCCTACTGATCTTTCAGTAGAGAAGCTGCTTCTGCAGCTGGGCATGTCTCCGAAAGACTCTGCTTCTGCGAGCCTGCCGGTACTGCTGGGTGGACCGGTACAGGTCGACAGCGGATTCGTGCTGCACGAACCCGTCGGATCCTGGAAATTTACACTGTCTTCCAATACGACGATCGGCCTGACTTCCTCTATCGATATTCTGCAGGCGGTGGCCGACTGCCAGGGACCGGAGCGGATGCTGATGACACTGGGCTATTCGGGCTGGGCTGCCGGACAGCTCGAACAGGAACTGGCGCAAAATGCCTGGCTGACGGTGCCGGCCCAATCCCAAATACTGTTTGATCTGTCTTTTGAGGAAAGGCTGCCGGCTGCCATGCAACTGCTCGGAATCGATTTTTGCAACTTATCCAATCAGGTCGGCCATGCCTGATTTGGCTGATAAAATCAGGCAGGTGACGACGCCTGCCGGATTATCCGGTACAGTGCTCGCTTTTGATTTTGGCAAACGACGTATAGGCGTGGCTATCGGCGAATATGAATTACGGCTGGCACATCCTCTGGTGACTATCGATCAGGCGATGACCAAGCTCCGTTTCGAAAACATTGCCGAATTGATCGAGGAATGGCAGCCGGTGCTGCTGGTGGTGGGTCTGTCAGTCCATGCTGACGGTGCTGAACATGAGCTGACCCGGCTGTGCCGCCGTTTTGCCAGACGGCTGGAAGGGCGATTCGGTATTCCGGTGGTGCTGGTGGATGAACGCTATACTACGGTGATCGCCCGGTCAACACTGGAAGAAGCCGGTATTAAGGGTGAAAAACAGCGACCGATGCTCGATCAGATCGCCGCCCAGCAGATACTTCAGTTTTTTTTTGATTCTTCTTATGCAGCTTCCTGACGCCGAACAATTACTGGCTACGCTTATTGAAAAGCTGCGGCCGGACATCACTACTGACACTGCCATCGCCGGTATTCATACGGGCGGCGCCTGGCTGGCGCAGCGTATTCACCAGGCCTTACCGATCGCAACACCGGCAGGCGTGCTGGATATTTCTTTTTATCGTGATGACTACAGTAAAATTGGGCTGCATCCGCAAGTCAGACCTTCGCAACTGCCATTTGAAGTGGAAAACAGCCATATCATTCTGGTGGATGATGTGCTCTATACCGGCAGAACAGTACGTGCGGCTGTAAACGAACTGTTTGACTACGGCCGCCCGGCAAGTATCCATTTGGCTGTGCTGGTGGATCGCGGCGGGCGGGAGCTGCCTGTCGCTGCACGTTATACGGGGGTCGTGCTGCCTCTTCCGGAGAGCAGCATGCTCGAATTGAGACAGACGCCTGATGGCAGGTTGAGTTTGGATTTGCGTGATATAACGACCGGATGATGGGCATTCATCCGCAGTTAAACAAAAATGGTGAACTGCAGCATCTGCTTACGACAGAAGGATTGCCTGCAGCCATTCTGTGGCATATCCTGGATACCGCAGAATCATTCGCCGGTGTAACCGAACGGGATATCAAGAAAATTCCCCTGTTGCGTGGCAAATCGGTCTTCAACCTGTTTTTCGAGCCAAGCACGCGTACTCGCACCACCTTTGAAATTGCGGCGAAGCGTCTTTCCGCTGACGTCATCAACCTTAACATGGCTGTATCTTCCCAGACCAAGGGAGAAACGCTGCTGGATACAGTGGATAATCTCTCTGCCATGCATGCAGATATGTTCGTGGTACGGCACAACCAGAGTGGTGCGGCGCATCTGATCGCCCGCCATGTCAAACCGGACATCCGTGTCATCAACGCAGGGGACGGATGGCATGCACATCCCACCCAGGCGTTACTCGATATGTTTACTATCCGCCGCTACAAACAGGATTTTCGTGCACTGCGTGTGGCAATCATCGGTGATATTTTGCATTCTCGTGTTGCGCGTTCGCAGATTCATGCGCTGACGACGCTAGGTGTGCCGGAAATCCGGGTGATCGCGCCCAAAACCCTGTTGCCGGCCAGGGTTGAACGCCTCGGGGTACATGTCTGCCATAACATGGCACAAGGGTTGAAAGACGTGGATGTGTTGATGATGCTGCGGTTGCAGCACGAGCGCATGCAGTCGGCACATTTGCCTAGCAGTGAGGAATATTTCAAATATTACGGACTAACTCCGGAGAAGCTTGCGCTGGCCCGGCCGGACGCTATCGTGATGCACCCCGGCCCGATGAATCGGGGTGTGGAAATTGATTCGGAGGTAGCAGACGGTCCACAATCAGTCATTCTGCCTCAGGTAAATTTCGGTATTGCCGTACGCATGGCGGTCATGTCGATTCTTGCCGGGAATTGAAGAGTTTGTATCACTCATGAATATCCGTATCAGAAACGGCCGTCTGATTGACCCCGACAGCGGAATTGACCGCATCAGCGATCTTTATCTGGCTGATGGCAGAATCGTATCGATCGATTCTTGCCCTGATGGTTTTCACCAGGACCGGGAAATCGACGCGAGTGGATTGATCGTATGTCCTGGCCTGGTTGATTTATCCGTACGTCTGCGCGAACCGGGGCTTGAATATATGGCGACGCTGGAATCGGAACAGGAAGCCGCGGTGGCAGGAGGGATAACCAGCCTCGCCTGTCCGCCGGATACCGATCCACCACTGGATGAGCCGGGGCTGGTGGAGATGCTGAAGCATCGTGCGCGCAATCTCGATCGTGCACGGGTTTATCCGGTAGGTGCGCTGACCCAGGGGCTCAAGGGAGAGCGGCTGACAGAAATGGTCGAGCTATGCGACGCTGGATGCGTTGCATTCAGTCAGGCTGATGCACCCTTTATCAACCTGCATGTGTTAATGCGAGCCATGCAGTATGCGGCTACCTTTGGCTTCAGAGTCTGGTTGCGTCCTCAGGATGTGCATCTGGCCAATCGGGGTGTGGCGCACGAAGGCGAGGTTGCTACCCGGCTTGGATTGCCCGCAATTCCGGTGTATGCGGAAACAATCGCGCTGACCAGTATTCTGTCTCTGATGAAGGAAACCGGCGCCCGCGTACATCTTTGCCGTATTTCCAGCGCCGAGGGAGTGGCCCTGGTGCGCGCGGCCAAACGGCAGAAGTTGTTGCTGACCTGTGACGTTGCCATTCATCATGTACATCTGACCGATATGGATATCGGTTTTTTTGATGCCAACTGTCATCTTATGCCGCCGCTCAGAAGTCTGGCGGACAGAGATGCGTTGCGTGCCGGACTGGCGGATGGAACAATCGATGCCGTCTGTTCGGATCATGCGCCGGTGGATGAGGATGCCAAGCTGCTGCCGTTTGCCCAGGCCGAAGCAGGCGCGACCGGACTGGAACTGCTGTTGCCGCTTACACTTAAGTGGGCGCAGGAAAGTGATGTCTCTCTGCCTGATGCACTGGCCCGAATTACCTCGCAGCCGGCCCGGATACTGGGAATCGAAGCCGGAAGACTGGTGCCCGGTGTAGTAGCAGATCTATGCCTATTCGATCCTGATGCCTGCTGGACTGTTACCACTTCTGCTCTGAAAAGCCAGGGAAAGAATACCCCATTTCTTGGGATGGAATTATGCGGGCGTGTCAGATTGACGCTGATTGACGGATGTATCGTATATGATGATACTGCAGGCCTCTAATGAGCGTATATTCCTGAAGATATCCATGGCGGGCAGAAAGAGCCCGTTGACCTTATCCGGTCGAAGAGAGGTGGACATGCCTGTCGCTGATAAAAAAGACTTTTTCTGAAAATTATTGATCTGTTATGAAAAATCCGTTACTTGATTTCTCTACTCTTCCGCATTACGAAGAAATCCGGAATGAACACATTACTCCTGCCATTGATGAGCTCCTGCGCAACAGTCGTGCCGTCATCAATACTGTCAAAAACGAGGCGGCAACCCCCAACTGGCAGGATTTTGTACAGCCCGTCGTAGATGCGAATGAACGTCTTGCGCGGGCATGGGGACAGGTATCCCATCTGAATGCCGTCATGAATACCCCGGAATTGCGCGAAATCTACAATGCTAATCTGCCCCGTATCACACAGTACTATGTCGAACTGTCGCAGGATCCGGTATTGTTCGAAAAATTCAGGCAATTGCAGGCAGACCCGGCATTCAGCAAGCTGAGCCAGGCGCGCAGAAAAATCGTGGAAAACCAGTTGCGTGATTTTCGTCTCGGCGGGGCTGAACTGCCGCCCGAGGACAAAGCCCGTTTCATGCAAATCCAGGAAGAGTTGTCAGCATTGAGTGCGAAGTTCAGCGACAACCTGCTTGATGCCACTAATGCATTTTCTTTGTTCATTGAAGACCGGGAGCAGCTCGCGGGTATTCCGGAAGATGTCTTGCAGGCAGCCAGAGAAGCGGCAGAAGGTGATCCCGCCCGCACGGTGCCGGGCTGGAAGTTTACACTGCATGCTCCTTCCTATCTGCCGCTCATGCAATATGCGGATGATCGCAGTTTGCGTGAACAAATGTATCGGGCGTATGCCACCCGCGCCAGTGAGCTCGAAGCTGTCCCTGATCAGGAAGAAAGTCGTGACAATATGCCGCTGATCGAACAGATTCTGCGCCTGCGCCAGGAAGAAGCCAGGCTGCTGGGCTACGATTGCTATGCACAAGTATCCCTGACACCCAAGATGGCAGAAACGCCGGAACAGGTCCTGGATTTTATGAATGAGCTTGCTGCCAAAGCAAGACCCTATGCTGAAAGGGATCTGGCGGAGCTGCAGCAATTTGCGGCAGACAAACTGAAACTGGATCGGCTAGAAGCGTGGGATTTCGCCTATGTCAGTGAAAAGCTGCGGATCGAACGCTATGCGTTCTCGGATCAGGAAGTAAAGCAGTATCTGCCGGAAAACAAGGTATTGCCGGGTATGTTCAGGCTGGTGGAAACCCTCTACGGCATACACATCAATGAGGCGGAACCTGCGCGATTAGTTCAGCGCTGGCACCCGGACGTGAAGTTTTTCGATATCACGGACGGAGAGGATAATCTGCTGGGGCAATTCTATCTGGATCTCTATGCCCGCCCCGGCAAACGCGGGGGCGCATGGATGGATGATGCCATTACCCGGCGCCGGATCGAAGTACCGGAAATCAGCCGTTTGGATATCCAGACACCGGTTGCCTACCTCACCTGTAATTTTTCCGCACCGGTTACGATCGATGGTCAGCTGCGCCCGGCGCTGTTCACGCATGACGAAGTAATTACCCTGTTCCATGAATTTGGTCATGGGCTTCATCATCTGCTGACCCGCATCGATGAGCTGGGTGTTTCAGGTATAAATGGTGTGGAATGGGACGCCGTCGAACTGCCGAGCCAGTTCATGGAAAATTTTTGCTGGGAGTGGGACGTGCTGCGTGACATGACTGCACATGTGGAAAATCATGAACCGCTGCCTCGTACATTATTCGACAAAATGCTGGCTGCCAGGAATTTCCAGAGCGGTCTGCAGACCCTGCGTCAGATCGAATTTGCTCTGTTCGACATGCATCTGCATACTGATTTCGACCCGCATGGCGATCAGACCGTACTGCAGCGACTGAATGAAATCCGTCAGCAGGTAGCCGTTATCATTCCTCCGGATTTCAACCGGTTCCCCAATAGCTTCGCTCATATCTTTGCCGGCGGCTACGCTGCCGGTTATTACAGCTATAAATGGGCAGAGGTACTGTCGGCCGATGCCTACAGCCTGTTTGAGGAAAGCGGTGACGGCCACGTGGTTGATCCGCAGACCGGTGCGCGTTTCTGGGACGAAATTCTTGCTGTTGGCGGCAGCCGCCCCGCACTGGAATCCTTCATCGCGTTTCGCGGACGCGAGCCAAAAATCGACGCCTTACTGCGTCATCATGGCATGACATCCTGACAAATTCACCGCATCGCCTGGAGTGCGCATAAAGAGAGAGGGCGATTATTCTGGATTGCTTCAGCGTACCGCCTCGCAAAGACAGAGTGAGAAGTTATCGCA
>JBIQJX010000003.1:0-9672 GCA_044507105.1 Nitrosomonas sp. | reverse complement strand
TATGCAAGGCCGGGATCGAGGGTCAGATGAAGAAGAAAAGTACCTGCGCGATCCGCTGGAACGATGTGCATAAAGATAACAGTCTCATTGCTGAAATCGGTTCAGCACTCGAGTTTGTCAGAGAGCGGCTGCATGTCGTTGATGAAGAAGGTAATATCCGGGTGGGGTTTGATGCCTTTCTTGTAATCTGGCGAAATTCTCCCGATGAGGTCTGGAAATCAAAAATACTGGGTCTGCCCGGTATCAGGCAGGCGTGTCGTGTTGTTTATAATAGTTTTGCGGCAGCGCTGTATCGATGGAACAGATCGAAGAATCACTGGTAGATCATTCTGCCGCGCTGTTTTCCAGCCGATAGAGCCACGCCAGTAACTCAGCTACTGCGACATACAATTCCGGAGGGATACGGTCATCCAGATCAACTTGCATCAGCAGGGCCACCAGCTCCGCGGATTCATGCACATATACACCGGATTCCTGCGCGCGCTGAAGGATTTCTGCGGCAAGGTGTCCACGTCCTTTAGCTACAACTTGAGGGGCGGCCATGCCAGTGTGATAGGTGAGTGCAACAGCGCTTGGTGTTACAGACTGACCGGACGGAGTAGAGAGGCCTGGCAGATCAGCCGGGTTGTTCCATTCAGGATTCGTCATGTTGCCAGACCTCCATCGCTTGGACTGTCAAGCCGGCGGTATGCATGGCGGTAGCCAGTTCAGATTGTGCCTGCCTAAGTCGTTGCTTACTGCTATCGGTCCTCGTATCCAGTTTGATGCGTATGCCATGCGGGTCGATCAGCAATAAGGCGGTAATTTCTCCCAGATTTGGTAATTGCAGTCGGATACGTGATTGCCAGTGGGGCGGGATATCCGCTGTTTCTCCTTCGCGGTGCTCTTGAGAGTGATCGGTAATTTCCCATTCCATGGATTGACCAGGCCAGATTTCCCCGTGCCATTGCATGAGGCCGGTTTCCAGTGTGTGCAATTGCTGGTGTACCAGCGGCAGCAGTTGTGTGCTGATTGGTGATGAAGGGGGGGTATCGGTGACTGGAGTATGCGCAGACAGTTTGCCTTGAGGTTCCCGCCGGAGCTGCTGCAGGGATCTGCTTCCGCTGAGCCACTGCGCGAGATGCGCTTCATAAAATAATCCACTATATGTCAGCGCTTGCTGAAGCTGTCTGGATAATTGTACATTCATTGCCCTGGTTGCCGGAGGTGTAGGCAATAGAGGAGCTGTATTGCCGGGGGATCGCGCAGCAGTTTGGGTTGGGTGACTCAGTAACTGGATAATGAATTTCCCGATGGTACTGAGAGTGGCAGGACCGCTGCCGGCAGTATCCTGGTGCAGCAGGAATTTCAGTCGCGGAGATTCCGCAATGAATGTCAGTGCCAGATGAGTCCCAGAGTTGACTGAAGCAGGCAGTCGCATATGCAGCAGCCTGCCTGCGACACTGACAGCAGACTGGCCGTTGCTGAACCGCTCCTCAACCCGCGCTGTATATTTCTGGCTGGGAACAAAAGCCGGCGTCTCTGATTGTGTCGCATCCGGCACCGGCCTGACTGCCGTGACCGGCCGGGCGTGTGAAACTGCAGTGGTCTGCGTAGCGGACACAATAACAGCGGGATTGACTGGATGAGGAATCATGCTTGCTTCCGCCTATTTGGTTTTCATAGTGCCGGTTTTTACGAATTATTCAAAATAACGTACCACAACCCCGCTTTCCGGACACTGTCATGACAGTGCATCGGGAGAGCCACTGCGCTTCTGTAATCATCACGAATCGCTCAGCGATATGGCGATCCGGTACCCTGGTTCCCTATCTCTGGATTATTCCGGCACCCCATCCAAGACCAGGGATGCCAAATATTGCCGCAGTTCGTTCACGACTCCCCGTTACTGATCTGTTCGATAGGTTTTCCCCAGTTTTCGTTTGTAATTGCAGTTTGTCAGCAGGTTTTGCAGATGCGTCATCCAGGGTTCGGTAATGGCGCGGATTTCCGCATCACGGGCGAGTATTTCCTGGATGAGGGCGATTTTTTTTTTCTGCTGTTCATCGCTCAGCTCATATCGGCTATGCTGCTCGATCAGCTGACCGGTCAGATGTTTGCAATCCTGTTCCAGCGCCACCAGTTTCTCCCAGTCGCTGTTTTTCGCCGCCTCCAGCATCCGGTCGGTGATCGCCAGTATCTTTTCATATGCAGTGATCATCTGGATGGCATTGTCCGGTACCGATTCGAATGAATCATCGAGACTCATAACAAGGTACCCGACTCAACTGTTTCCCGGTCATTCCCTGCTTCGACAGCCGGCTTTTCAATTACCGGTACCTCTTTGTCTGCAGGGTGCTTGCCAATCGATGTCCAGGCATCGTGCAGCTCTGCCAGCAGATGGCTGACTTCCTCAAGGATCGCAGGATCATTCTGCAGATTGGCCAGGAGTAGCCGGCTGGCCATATAGTCGTACAGCTGATCGAGCCGTTCGGCCAGTTCGCCGCCAGCTGCCCTGTCCAGGCTGGCCTTGAGGCCGTGATCGATAATCATGATCGCCTTTGAAATCATTTCTCCCCGGGCGGCGATCTTGTTCTGTTGCATATACAGTCGGCTGCGGTCGAGCGCCTGGCGTGCACCTTCGAACAACATCAGAATCAGTTTATGCGGATCGGCAGCAGCCACGCCGGACTCAACACCGACGCGCTGGTAACTGTTGATTGCCCGGGCGGGGGATTCAAAAAACATGGTTAAATTCTCCTCTTGAAAATAGAGTGACGATTACTTCCGGCTATTCGGGTCCGGTTATTTTTCAGTATTCAGTTTGGGCAAATTGGCCAGCTGTTGCTGCAAAAAACTGCTGGTCTGGGACATGCTGGCGATCATCGTATCCAGCGCTGTAAACTGTGCCCGTATTCGTTTTTCCACATCTTCCAGCCGGCGCCCCAGTGCATCGCGCTGTTTGCCAATATCCCGGATAGTGATGCTGATGCCATCCATACGGCTATCGATCAGGCCATCACTTTTGATCATATTTTCGATCAGCTGATCCAGCTGAGTGGCAAATCCTGTCAGTGGCACAGCTCCATTTTCTCCGACCTGTCCGCTGAAAAATGCCGCGATGTTTTTTCCCGGATCAGCCAGTATTGCGCTCAGCTTGCTGCTGTCCAGCGCTAGCGTGCCGTCTTTCTGAAAACTGATGCCGAGTTGCGATAAGGCAGTCAGCCCTTCGCTGCCATCGGGTTGAGCGGCAGTCAGTATCGACCGCAGCCGGTTTTGTATAGCGCGCACAGTGGAGTCCCCGGTCAGCACCGATGCCTGCTGGCCGGCGGCATCGTAACGGGAAAGGCCGCCGATGGTTTTTTCCAGTTCGTTGTAGACTTTGATGAAAGCATTCACTGCCGTTTCGACGCTTGCCTTGTCCTGTTCCACGGACAATGTCGTGGCCGTACCGGGGTCTGCCTTGAGCAGATTGAACATCACGCCTCCCAGCGCATCGCTGATGGTATTGGAAGGTTTGTTGATGGTAATACCATCGATCACCATGACAGCATTCTGCGCCGCCACCGTTTCGGTCAGATGGGCGATCCCGCCAGTCGAGGCATCATAGGCGAGCTGCGACAGCCCGGCGTTATCGGCAGGGTTGCCATCTTCATCATTCACCGTAATCTTCAATGCATTGCTCAGCCCGGTATCCTTCGACGCAATCACCAGCCGATGGCCGCTGCCATCATTGATGATGCTCGCAGTTACTCCGGCATCAGCAGTATTGATCGCGTCGCGTATTCCTGTAAGCGAGGAATGGCTCGGGTCGATGCTGATCGTTTGGGGTGTTTTCCCAGTATTCCCGGTAAAGCTGCCATCCTCGTTATAAGTCCCGAATTCGATCGTCAGCGTACCGCTGCCAAGGGTCGTATCAGTCGAGACAAACGCTTCAGATTTGATCTTCTGCGCCTGCGCGAGTGCCTGCACCTCGATCTGGTGTGATCCCGCTGCTGCTCCAGCCGCCGCGCTGACCGCAGCCACCGCTGTACTGCCTGGCGGCGTGGCGAGCGTCGCCTTGAAACCGTTGAACAGAGAAGGTTTGGTCAGTGCTTTGACGCTGTCCTGAAAAGAAGACAATGCACTTTTCAGACTGCCGTAGGCGGAAAGCTGTGCCTGCTGTTTGGCTTCCTTACTGTTGAGCATCGTCAGCGGGCGCTGTTCGAGCAGCATCAACTGGCTGACGATACCATTGACATCCAGCCCCGATCCGATTCCCGGTGATGAAAGCATATTTATATCCTCATCTAATTTGTTTGATTCCGTCATTGCCCGCCTTCATTGAAGGCGGCAAGCCAACGCGGTAATTCAGAGAACCATAACGGCAAGAGCGAAGGCGACTTTACCCCTTCTTTTGATAAGGGTCATATTTAGAATAGAGAGTTAGGTAGAATGATAACTTTCTGTTATTTCGTTAGAAAATAAGTATGCAACCGTTCAGAAATTTATTAGACGTTTAGTCCCATTTTCTGATGGTGTGTTATGTGATGAGTTACCCTCACAGGAGGAATTATGGGGCAGATATTACATTGGAAGCGCTCGCACGACAGCGGCGGTACGTCAAGCGATATAACATAGTCAAGAGAGCCTGATTGTTTTAGCGCAGCGGTATGGGATTAATCCCAGGATGGTGGCGAAGTGGAGGAAGCGCAGCTTTACGCACGATGCCAGGATGGGGGTCCGAAAGAGCGGTGTTCCACAGTGCTGACCCCAGAGCAGGAAGCTGCGCTTGTGTAGCCTTCCGCAAGCATACGCTGCTACCGTTGGATGACTGCCTTTACGCCTTGCAAAGCAGCATTCTCAACCTGACCCGATCCTCCCTGCATCGCCTGTTTCAGCGCCACAACATCAGCCGCCTGCCACAGATAGCAGGCGAGCAACCTGCCAGAAAAAAGTGCGCCCCCTATCCCATCGGCTATTTCCATATCGACATTGCCGAAGTACGGACAGAAGAAGACAAACTCTACCTGTTCGTCGTCATTAATCGAACCAGCAAGTTCGCTTATGCTGAATTATTGCCCAGGGATGGTAAAATAGAAGCCGCGCAGTTTTTGCGCAATCTTATCGCTGCCGTACCCTACAAAATCCATACCATCCTGACAGACAACAGCATCCCCTTCACTCATCGCAAAACAGACAAATATGCCTCCTTACATAGCTTCGATCGCGTCTGTCTGGAAAATGGTACGGAACATCGCCTGAACAGGCCCAATCATCCCCGGACCCATGGCCAGGTCGAGCGTATGAACTGCACTCTCAAGGAAGCAACCGTCAAACGTTATCATTACGACGATCATCAGCAGTTGCGAGAACATCTCTACAATTTCCTGAATGCCTGTAACTTCGTCAGGTGGCTCAAAACCCTGCGAAGACTCACTCTTTATGAATAGAATACATCTGCAAAATATAGACAAATAAGCCAGATCGTTTTATCGTTAATCCATCCCGGCACATCGTGGGACTAAACATCTCAGTAATCTGTATTGCCGCAACCTGCATTTTTATCTCAATTAACGAGTCCTGATCCTAATATTCAGCTTATTTCGGTTTTCAGTGCCAACGGATTGAGTGCCAGTTGCTGGTAGTAATCCACCCATGAAGCGTATTTTTCCGGCATGGCCCATACCCGGTAATGCAGACGCGACAAGATGACGGGATCGCTTAACAGCGCCAGGCGGGAATCATGGTTGAGTTTATCGGGAAAGGTATTTAGCACTTGCTCAATATGGCGGTCACGGGCAATTTCAAGTACTTCACTCTTGCGATGGCGTGCGGTGGCGATTGCTGTTGCCAGTGCATTGAACGATGGATGAAATACAGCATGCATGAAGCCATCGTTCAGCGTACGGCTGCGATTCATCACCACATAATTGCCTGTATCTGCCAATACCTTAGGCGGCAAATATTCTTCCGGAATCAGGAACAGCTTCCAGTGTTTCGCCCACAGGCCGACAGACGGGCGACTGGAAATGACTGATACAAACGGTGACAGAATCAGCGAAAAGACGATAGGTGCCAACCAGAACAGGAAGCGCAAATCGAGCCACGCCATACCTGTGGCCCAGACCAACCCCAGCAGCAGCTGAGAACCATGGTGCATAAAGGCTTCCTGCCAGGAGGTGGAATTACTGTCGCGTTGCGGCGACTTCCACGTCACCTCCCATCCTAAAAACGCACTGACTACGAATACAGTGTGAAATAACATACGCACTGGCGCCAGCAGCACGGAGAAAAGCACTTCCAGTAACAGAGAAATGGTGACACGGATGAACCCGCCGTATTCTTTCGTTCCCTTGTACCAGATAAGCAAGATACTCAGCAGCTTGGGCAGGAACAGCAGGATGAGGGTCGATGCCAACAGTGCGATTGCCAGTTCCGGTTGCCATTGCGGCCACACCGGAAACAGCTGGTGCGGTTGCAGGAAATATTGCGGTTCCGTGAATACATGCACTATCTGCAGGGCAGTGGAAAGTGCCAGAAACATGAACCACAGTGGTGCAGAAAGATAGGACATAACACCAGTCAGGAAGACCGCCCGATGTACCGGATGCAAACCCTTCACCAGGAACAGGCGAAAGTTCATCAGATTGCCATGACACCAGCGGCGGTCGCGTTTAAGCTCATCCAGCAGATTTGGCGGCAGTTCCTCATAAGAGCCCGGCAGATCGTAAGCAATCCATACTCCCCATCCCGCACGGCGCATTAAGGCTGCTTCCACAAAGTCGTGGGAGAGAATAGAACCTGAAAAAGTGCCTTCACCTGGCAGCGGTGCCAGCGTACAGTGTTCAATAAATGGTTTTACGCGGATAATAGCGTTATGACCCCAGTAGTGGGATTCTCCTAACTGCCAGAAATGCAGGCCGGCAGTAAACAGCGGCCCGTAAACACGTGTCGCAAACTGCTGGCAGCGTGCGTAGAAAGTATCCATGCCTGAAGCTCGTGGCCAGGACTGAATAATGCCGGCATTCGGGTTGGCTTCCATTAAGCGCACCAGACTGGTCAGACACTCTCCCGACATCACTGAGTCCGCATCCAGCACGACCATGTAGTGATACTGATTGCCCCAGCGCCGGCAGAAATCGTCAATATTGCCGCTCTTGCGTTTCACGCGACGACCGCGACGGCGATAGAATATCTGACCTTTATCCTGGACATCTGCAATCAGTTCCATCCATGCTTTCTGTTCTGCGACGCAGATATCAGGATCATAACTGTCGCTCAGAATATAGACATCGAAGTGTTGGTGCTGATTTGCTCTCCTCACTGATTCCCAGGTTGCACGCAATCCGGCAAATACGCGATCCACGTCTTCGTTGCAGACAGGCATAATCAATGCCGTACGGTGCTCGGGATTGAGTGGTACCTCTCTTGCTCCTGCTGTTGATGCGGAAATACTGTACTTGTCTTTACCGATCAGGAGTTGCAGAAAACCCATCAGCGCTGTCCAGAAACCGGCAGATATCCAACAGAAAAGAATAGCGAAAAGAATCAAAATGCCGCTTTGCAATATGTACGGTAACAGTTGCATAAACGCTATCCAGACACCTTTATCCATCATATGGAGTGGATCGATCAGTGCCCAACCCTGATAAGGGAGGATGGTTTTCATATACCAGGTTGCAAGCGCGGTTTGCGACAACGTTAACAGTAGCAAAATGTAGCGGCGCAAGGTGCCGACGGTGCACCATTTTTGATTGGGAGTCTGCGTTTCCTTTGTCAGTCGCGATACATAACGTGGCATGACATTACGTCCGCGCAAATGATCCCAGAATCGACTAATCGGATTGGGGCGCCACGGATCTGATGATAGCGGTGAACGTGTCGCTTTGGGCATCGTCTCCAGTTGCGTACGCGCTTCGGCATCTTCAGTCAGTTGCCTGTTGACCAGAGAATCAGGCCAACTTTGCTCAAGCCGTACTTTTACAGATCCCAGAGGCGAGTCATCTTCACGCACATAGTTACGATGGTCAGGATCCAGCGCCTCATGGAGGGTGCGGATATCCCTGGCCGGTAGCGCTGCTTTCTCAGTGGTCGTCAGCGGCAACGCGTCAATATATTCCGCTACCTTATTCATCAGCAGGCAGCTGATAGCTCCAGGTTTCACTCAGCGTTCGGTCATTGTTCACCAGTGCGGCCCGCATCTCGGTGATTTTTTCTACATCCTCTATAGCGACGCGCAGTGTCAGCCGCCAGCCTTCAGTGATCGGGTTGTAACGCACATTACTCTCGACGATTGTACCGTTGTCATCAATACTGACCTGAGCTGTAACAAGTGTATCCGACGGCAGCTTTCTCATCTCTGTGCCCGTGAAATCGACGATAAATGCGATTGTGCCATCAGGTTGCCGAATAAGATCAGATTGCTTTACATCCCCGGTTGAGCGAAGAGTTTGCAGGACGTATGCGTTATCTGGGGCATGCAGTCCATTTTCATTGTTGCTGAAAGTGAGGGTGTACTCAAAGTTTATTTCTTTACCCGCTTCAGGCGGTTGGTCTGGGGTCCAGAAAGCGACGATATTATCGTTGGTTTCGTCGCTGGTCGGGATTTCGATCAGCTCGACGCTGCCTTTGCCCCATTCTCCTTTCGGAGTTACCCATGCGCTCGGGCGCAAATCGTAACGATCATCCAAATCCTCAAAACGTGAAAATTGACGACCACGTTGCAGCAGGCCAAAGCCCTGCGGATTTTCGACGGAAAAACTGCTAATGGCCAGGCGTTCCGGGTTATTCAATGGACGCCAGATCCATTCCCCATCACCGGTATGAATGGAAAGGCCATTAGAATCATGTAATTCAGGGCGGAAATTCACGACTGGAGAAGGCTGGTTAGAACCAAACAGGAACATGCTCGTCAGCGGCGCAACACCTAACTTAGCGACCTCATCACGCAGATAAATTTTAGATTGGACATCGACTACGACATCGTGATCCGGGGTGATGACAAAACGATAAGCGCCGGTCGCGCGCGGAGAGTCCAGTAGTGCATAAATCGTCAGATGTTTGTCCGTTGGTTTAGGGCGTTCAATCCAGAATTCGCGGAACCGGGGGAACTCTTCGCCGGAAGGCAAAGCGGTATCAATAGCCAGGCCGCGTGCGGAAAGGCCATAAACCTGACCGGCACCAATTACGCGAAAATAGCTGGCACCGAGCATGCTGACAATTTCGTCGTTTTTATCGGGGCTATTGATCGGATACAGCACTTTAAAGCCGGCAAAGCCAAGTTCTTTTACCGCATCTTCGTCATACTGGATTTTGTCAAGATTGAAGAAATCAGAGTTATATTCGATTTTATGTACCGATGTCTCGGTTATTTCATTAATTTCGACAGGTGTATCGAAGTACATACCCTGGTGGTAAAACTCAAGCTTGAATGAAGTTTTCAGATCGCTCCAGTAAGCTTGATCATGGTTAAACTGGATCTGGTAATAATCCTCATATTTCATCTCACGGAAAATAGAGGGCAAATTGCTTTCTGGCGCTTCATAGCTTTTATCAGCTAATAATTGAGCCTGTTTTGCGACATCATCAATGCTAAAGGCCCAAGCTGGCAAGCTATACAGCGTTAATAACATTACTGCGGCACTCAGCCAGCTCATTTCCATTATTCGCGGTTTATATTTCATCAGTTTGTTTTTTGTACTTGATAGATCT